>NZ_JCAXEU010000002.1:0-325490 GCF_059758705.1 Bhargavaea sp. GQ12 | reverse complement strand
TAGTCGGGGGCTTCCCCCTGCAAGAGTAGGACATCGCTGGGCACAAAGCCGTCTCCTTATGGAGGCGGTTTTTTTGTGCGGAAAATTAACTGCGCTTCCGGTTGAAAGGCAGCCTGTCCGGACACACTCATCGCTGGATTTTGGGTTGAACGGGGCTGTCCAATAAGAAGTAATTAAATTCTACGGCCAACAGCAGTGGCGTCGGGAGACGCATCTCCTTCGTGCGGGGCTTGTTTGAGGAGGCTTCCCTGTCCTACGGGAATAGCCTTAGCCGAAGACGCCGGAAGACGCCGCAGGAGGGAGTCCGAGGAGTGCAGCTAATGCCTCAACGCTTTCGCTTTTGAGCGCCGGCGGAAAGCGACCAGAGCCGCTGCTGTTTGCTTTTTAAGTTGGAAATACACTTTTTGGACTGCCCCGCTCAGTGGACACGCTAAAGAGCCTCTCTATATATAGCGCTTACCTTTTGGAAAAGGCGGAAATTAGCGAATTATCATTCTAACGACACGGCGGTTGTGGTATTGTTGAGTTGGATGATTCTAAAGACAGGGGGGCTTTTGATTGAAGAAGTTAAAGTTTTTGCTGACACTTGCAGCGCTTGTACTGTTCCTGGCAGCCTGCGGGAGCGAGGACGATGGAGCGTCTGAAGAAAACGGTAATGCCGGTGAAGGGGGCGGCGATGGCGAGACGTATACGGTCGGCATTGACACGACCTATCCGCCATTTGAGTTTGAAGACAGCAACGGGGATTACAAGGGGATTGACGTGGATCTGATCACCGCCATCGCAGATAGCCAGGGGTTTGAAATTACACTCGAGCCGATGGACTTTGGCGGAATCATCCCGGCTCTTCAGGCAGGCCAGCTGGATGTGGCCATTGCGGGGATGAGCATCACGGATGAGCGAAAGGAAGTCGTCGATTTCTCAGATCCGTATTTTGAAGCAGGTCTGACACTTGTTGCCCAGCAGGACAACAATGAGATCGAGGCGCTTGAAGATCTGGATGGAAAGACTGTGGTTGTCAAATCCGGCACGACCGGTGCCAAGTTCGCACAAGATAACCAGGACGAGTACGGGTTTGAAGTCACAGTGCTTGAAGACAGCCCATCCATGTTCCAGGAAGTGTCGAACGGCAATGCGGATGTCCTGATTGAAGACTATCCGGTCATCGCGTATGCGATTGCGGAAAGCAACCTGGACCTGAAGATCGTGGGGGATCGCCTAAACGGAGACAACTACGGCATCGCGGTCCTGAAGGGTGAAAACGCGGATCTGCTTGAAAAGATCAATGCCGGTCTTCAGGAGCTGAAAGACAGCGGCGAGTACGATGAAATCCTGAACACCTATATCTCGGAATAAGCCGGACAGGCAGACGGCGCGCTGATGCGCGCCTTTTCCATTTAACCATCAGGAATTCGCAACGACGGGGGAGTGAATAAATGGAAACGATTATCGAATCCCTTCCCATGCTGTGGGAAGGTCTGAAAATGACGCTTTATATTTTTGCTGTCGCCATTGTCCTTGGCTTTCTTATCGGACTTGTCATGGCGCTATTGCGGCTTTCGCCGTTAAAGATTCTGAACTGGATTGCCAAAATCTTCGTGGATGCAATACGGGGTACGCCGTTTATCGTCCAGCTGTTCTTTATTTATTTTGGCCTGAACTCATTTTCTTGGGTGTCCCTGGATAAGGAATGGGCCGGAATTGTCACGGTCGCAATCAATGCCGGGGCATACTTCGCGGAAATCATCCGTGCGGGGATCCAGTCCATCGACAAAGGACAGACGGAGGCAGCGCGCTCACTCGGACTCACACAGTCCCAGAACATGCGCCATATCGTACTGCCGCAGGCATTCCGGCGGATGCTGCCGACGATCACGAACCAGGCAATCATTTCACTTAAGGATACATCGCTCCTGTCGATCATCGGAGTTGCCGATCTGACGCAGCGAGGCCGGGTCATCGTGAGTGCTACATTTGAACCATTCACCATATACCTGGCACTCGGGGTCATGTATTTTGTCATTATCTATCTCCTGTCACTCTTGTCCGGCTATCTGGAAAGGAGGTTTGTCCTGAGATGAGTATGATTCAGGTGAACAATCTCAAGAAATCGTTCGGGAATCTGGAAGTCATCAAAGACATGTCCACTGCCGTGGAACCCTCCGAAGTAGTTTGTGTCATCGGGCCTTCGGGATCGGGAAAGAGCACGTTTCTCCGGTGCCTGAACCGACTGGAGGAAATATCCGGCGGTCATGTCTATATTGACGGGGTGGATATCACCGATCCGAAAAACAACATCAACCAGATCCGTCAAAATGTCGGGATGGTATTCCAGCACTTTAACCTGTTTCCTCATATGACGGTTTTGGATAATCTCACGCTCGCACCGGTCAAGACCGGAAAGCTGAAGCCGGAAGCTGCAGAGAAAAAGGCACTTGTACTACTGGATAAGGTCGGTCTGGCCGCCAAGGCAAAGGCTTATCCTGGTGAACTGTCGGGCGGCCAGAAACAGCGTGTGGCGATCGCCAGGGCACTAGCGATGGACCCGAAGGTGATGCTGTTCGATGAGCCCACCTCCGCGCTTGACCCGGAAGTGGTCGGCGATGTTCTCGGCGTCATGAAGGACCTGGCAAAAGAGGGCATGACGATGATCGTCGTGACCCATGAGATGGGATTTGCCGCCGAGGTGGCTGACCGGGTGCTGTTCATCGACGGGGGCTATATCGTCGAGGAGAATGTCCCGAAAGAACTGTTCGGCAACCCGCAGCATGAGCGGACAAAAGCGTTTCTCAGCAAGGTTCTATAAGAGTATCCAGACACCGCCTCTTTTTATGGGAGGCGGTGTTTTCTGTACATCCACGGGGCTAATATTAGGCTGACTCAAGCTAACTGAAACTCATAAAAGGCATGTAATGATCAGCCGTTCCCGCTTGTCCCCTCTTCCCTCGTATTGCACAATGGATTCAGGAAAGAAGGGATGAACGTGAAGATTCTGGTTGTGGATGATGATCCGGGGATCCGGGAACTGGTCCGGATCACCCTTCAGGATGCGGGATACCGGGTTGCTGTCGCGGGCGATGCCATCGGTGCACTTTCGCTGCTGGATACGGAACATCCGGATTTGGCGGTTGTCGATGTCATGATGCCCGGCATGGACGGGTTTGCGCTCACGAGGGAACTAAAGTCGTTCAGGGACATGCCGGTGCTGCTCCTGACGGCAAAGGGGACGCTGGAAGACAAGGAACGGGGATTCCGGGCGGGGTCCGACGACTATGTTGTGAAGCCGTTCGAGCCGAAGGAGCTTCTGTTCCGGGTGGAGGCGATTCTGCGCCGTTACAGGAAAGAGGAAGAGGCGCCAATTTTGGCCGGCCCGCTCGAAATTGACCGCCAGAGCTATGAGGTGGCCTGCGGAAACAGGACGCTGCTGCTTCCCCTGAAGGAGTTTGAGCTGCTTACAATTCTCGCATCCAGGCCGAATGTGGTGTTTGAGCGTGAACGTCTTCTGGAGCGTGTATGGGGGCTTGATTATGAAGGAGATGACCGGACGCTGTCAGTGCATATCAAGCGCATCAGAGGACGCCTGGAGGGGCTTACAGACCGGGTCTCGATTGTGACCGTGCGGGGAGTCGGCTATAAGCTGGAGATCCGCCCATGAAATCACTGTATGGCAAGTTCGTCCTTGCGTCAGTCGTGGTGCTCGCCTCCGGGCTGATCCTGTCCTATCTTATCGTCAATACGGTGTATCACCGTGACATGAAGGAAGACAATGATGCAAAACATGTCGCGATCGCCGGTTCGATGGCCGCTTTCATTGAGAAGAACGGATCGCTCGATCTTGACCAATACCTGCAGACCCATGCGGATGCCGGATATATCCTGTACGCTACGGACAGCGAAGGTGGCGGGACCTTCTACGGCGGTCCGTTTGACGACAGGGCCCTTCCTCCGGGCACGGTCGGCAAGGTGCTTTCCGGGGAGGTTTATCATGGCATGCGCGACCTGCCCGCTGAGACGTTCTGGGCGGGATATTTCGCCAACGATCTCGCCAACACGGCCGGAGTCCCGTTTACATATGACGGACGGCCCCACGCACTGTTTATCCGGCCGGACATCGGTCTCCTGTTCAGTGAGCTGCACTGGCTGACGGCGATCATGCTCGTGTCGATGGCGGTGATCGGCTTTGCAGCGGTTCTGGTCACGGCCAAACGGCTGATCCGGCCGCTGACGGAACTGACGGAGGCGACGAACCGGGTGGCGGAGGAGCGCTTTACGGAACTCCCGGATATCCGCCGGGGCGACGAGATCGGCCAGCTGTCGGACAGCTTCCGGAGAATGGTCGGCAAGCTCGCCGAAAATGACCTGGCGCGCAAGGCGTTCATCAGTGATGTTTCGCATGATTTCCAGTCGCCGCTGCAGAACATGCAGGGCTATGCGAAGCTCCTTATGGATCCGGAGCTTCCCGCGGACCGCCGCCAGGAGTATGCAGAAATCATCCGGGACGAATCCGCCAGGCTCTCGGCACTGTCCGGCCAGCTGCTGCTCCTGAGTTCGATCGACCAGTTTACCGAGCTGCCGGAACACTGTCTTTTCAGCGTATCCCGCCAGCTGAAAGAGACCGTACACAGGTCCCGCTGGCCGTTCGAGGAAAAGGGGATTTCGGTGACGCTTGAAGTGGAAGAAGCATCTGTCACGGGAGACCGTGAACTGCTCGGAAAAGTATGGGAGAACCTCCTGTCCAACGCGGCAAAGTACACGCCTGAGGGCGGGGAGGTCCGGATCACTGTCAACGATGGCCCGGATGGCGTCACAGTGAATTTTGACGATTCAGGGCCGGGGGTTCCGGCAGGGGAGCGTGAGCGGATATTCGAGCGGTTTTACCGTTCTGACAAAGCGAGAAGCGCGGGAGGCGGCACCGGACTCGGGCTTTCGATCGCCGGAGCGGTTATCGCGCTGCACGGCGGCCGCCTCACTGCCGGAGATTCCCCTTCCGGAGGGGCCAGATTTACCGTGTTCCTGCCTGAAAAGACCCAGGGTTGAACGTTTTGTCACCCCAAGTTCATCTTCCGTTCAACTTGGGAACTTATAATGAAATCATCAAGTGAACGGAGGGATTCAACATGCAAGAAAAATGGAGTCTGCGCCTCATGCGCATCGCAGCCATTTTCGGACTGATCGGTACGGTGATCGGCTCCCACATGGCGGGAGCGGGATCCTATGCGTTCCGCCCGATCCACGCCCATATCCTGCTCGTCGGCTGGCTGTCGGTGTTTTCCTGGGGCGTCTTTTATAAGCTTTATGCGGTGCGTTCACAGAAACTGGTCGCCATCCACGGCTGGACCGGGATCCTCGGGGCCATTGGCCTCACAACGGGGATGTGGCTGCAGTTCATGCAGCCGTTCGGAATCAATGAAACGTTCTCGCTTATCTTCTATATCGTCGGCGGGACCACTCTGCTTGTCGCGTTCGCATTGTTTGTAGCGGTAACCTTTATGACAGAGAAAGTAGGGAATCGCCGATGAAAGGGAAGCGGAAGTATTGGGCGACCCTGCTCGTCTGGATCATTGCTGCCTCCGTGCTGTCTGTTGTGGCACCGGGTGCCAGGGACTTTTTCGAGCCGAATGAAAACTCCGGGCTTCCTGCGGATGAGCCGTCGATCGTCGCTTCGGAGCGCATCAACGATTACTTCCCTTCGGAGGAAGGGGTTCCGGCTATCGTCGTTGCAGAAAACGCGGATGGCCTGACCGAAGAACAGATCACTGCCTTTGCGGAAGCGATCGGCGGGCTTTCCGAAAACGGGTCCTATGAAGACGTGACGGTCATCCCGGCTCAGGCGCTTCTCGGAACAAGGGATACGTTCCTTTCCGAAGACGGAACGGTGTTCTTTGCGCCGGTCACGCTGCCCGGCCTGGAAGGGACAGAGCTGAAGGTTCTTCTTGACGACATGAAAGAAACCGTCGCCTCGGAAGCGGGAGACGGCATGGAAATCTATTGGACCGGGCCGGCGGGAATCGCGGCCGACGCTGTCGAACTGTTTTCCCGGGCGGATGTCGTCCTGATCCTGTCGACCGTCGCCATTATCCTGGTCCTGCTGCTCATCATCTACCGCTCGCCGCTTCTGGCACTGATCCCGCTTATCGGGGCATCGATCGTCTATACGGTCGTTGATAAAGTGGTCGGACTGGGCGCATCTGCCGGCTGGTACGTCACCGAAAACCAGTCCATCTCGATCATGCTCGTCTTGCTGTTCGCGGTCGTCACTGACTACTCGCTGCTTGTTTTCTCGCGGTTCCGTGAAGAATTGCGGACGCATGAAGATACCGCCGAGGCGATGGATGCCGCGGTCAGGGGTGTCAGGGAACCGATCTTCTTCAGCGGAAGCACGATCTTCCTGGGTGTCCTTACTTTGTTCGTCGCACTTTATGAGTCCTACCGGAACTTCGCGCCGGTATTTGCCATCGCTGCTGCGATCATTCTCATCGCCGGCCTGACATTGCTTCCAGCCTTATTCGCCATCGCGGGGCGCAAGGCATTCTGGCCAAGGATCCCGGCTTATGGCGAAGAGAAAGCCAAAAAGAAGACGATCTGGGCCCGGCTTGCAGAAAAGGTCACGGCCCGTCCGGTCGCATTCCTGATTCCGGTGCTGGCCGTGCTCGTCCTCGCTTCGATCAACACGGTAAACTACAAGGAATCATTTGACCTGATCAAGTCGTTCCCGGATGATCTGTCTTCACGCCAGGGATTCGAAGTGCTCGGAGATACGTTCGGCGAAGGGGAGCTGGCTCCGGGAACGGTGCTTGTCGTTTCTGAAGGCACAATCACGCCTGACCAGGCAGCCGGACTCGCGACGGCCATCGAACAAGAACCGGGCATCGCCAATACCTCGTTCCAGGGAATGCCGGTATCGGAAGACGGCGAGGCGGTCCAGGTCACGGTCACGTTCGACTCGAACCCGTATGAAAGCGACGCGCTGGATGCGGCGAACCAGTTGAGGGACCGCGGCATGGAAATCGCAGAAGAGGCGGGAATCGATGCCGCCGAATTCCATCTGTCCGGCCAGAGCGCGATCAACGCGGACCTCAGGGACATCAATGACCGTGATACGCTCATCATCATGATCGCCGTCGCCCTGCTGATCACGCTCATGCTGGCGTTCCAGACCCGTTCTCTGATCGCGCCGCTGTATCTGATCGGCACGCTGCTGCTGTCATTCGCTGCGACTCTCGGATTATCGATCTTCCTGTTCGATGTGTTCTTCGGGACGGATGAAATCAGCTACCGCATCCCGCTTTACACATTCGTCTTCCTGATCGCGCTGGGTGTCGACTATTCCATCATGCTCATCGCCCGGATCCGTGAAGAGAGGAAGCATCATGAGCTGAAGGAGGCCGTTAAGCTCGGCATTGAGAAAACCGGCGGTGTCATCAGCTCGGCAGGTCTGATCCTGGCCGCGACATTCCTTGTGCTCGGGACGATGCCGATTTACGAACTTAAACTGTTCGGCATTATGATGGCACTCGGTATCCTGATCGACACATTCATCGTAAGGCCGCTGCTGATCCCTGCAATCATTCTCTTGCTTGGGAAGCGGAGCGGAATCTGATCAAACCATAAAGCCCCGCAGGTCCTGTCATCATGACGGTCCTGCGGGGCTTCTGTTATTCGATAATGATGTCCTTGGCCGGCATGGTGTGCTGGCCCCGGGCAGTTGTATGCGGGATGACTTTGTAAGTGCCCGGCTCATCGAAGGTCTTTGTAATGGGGTACGATTCTTCCCCGTCGAATTCGGCCACGATCATTTCACTGTCTCCGGCCTCGTTCCGGATTTCATACTTCACTTCATCCGCGTCTTCAACAATTTCATCGCCCATCGTGACGATCGTGCGGATGGTGACTTCCTCGCCAACGGTCGCCTTGTCCGGCAATTGCATATCTACGGTGAGCGGGTGTACGTCTTGTTCGGCATCCATCTCTTCGTGTCCGGCATGGTCACCACCGGTTTCTCCCGTCTGGTCATCAGAGGTGCCGCAGGCGCTGAGCAAGAAAACCAAGAAAGCCGACAAAAGAGTGAAAGTCATTTTTTTCTTCATGAAAGTACCCTCTTTCCATTGATCTACTGACTCTATCAAACCATATGGGCATCCGAAAAACGTGACAAACAAAAGGCGATTAAGTCGATTCCGTGACGTTGGGCGGAGCGGAACGCCTGCGTTCAAACAGTGAGGGCACGATCATGCCGATAAGGATGACGATGATACCCGCAAGCTGCAGAACCGAGAATGGCTCATGCAGCAGAAGAACCGATACGGTGACCGCGACAGGCAGTTCGGCCGAGCTCAGAATCGAGGACATGCCGGAGCCGACATGAGGAACCGCCATGCCGAACAAGGCAACAGGCGCAATAATCCCGAAGACGCCGAGCAGCAGCCCATACATCCAAAGGCCATCCGGCAGGCTGCCATTCCAAAGGATTTCCGGAGATTGGAAAACCGATATGACAATCACGGCTGCAAAAGAAGTGACAAGCATGCGGGTGAGCGTATCCATACCTTCTACTGATTTACGGTTTGAGAAGATGAACAGGGAGAAGGTGAGTGCGGCGGCCATTCCCCAAGCCCATCCCTGCCAAGGAATGCCGGTCAGGTCAGTGCCGATCAGGCCGGCAGCCAGCACTGTGCCCGCAAAGAGCAGGACTAGTGAGAAGACTTCTGCCCGGTTGGGCAGCCTTTTTCTGGCGATGCAGTCGATCAGCATGCCGATCCACGTAAACTGGAACAGCAGGACGACGGCAAGGGATGCGGGAAGGTAGATCAGCGATTTCCCATAGACGATTCCGGTCGCTGCCGTAAATACGCCCGCCGGAATCAGTGCCGATGCCCCTTTCAGATTCGGCAGCCGCCTGTTGATGGCGGCAAACAGGATCAGCGCCAGGAAAAAGCCGGTCATGTATTGGGCGGTGACCGCCTCGGACGCTGTAAAGCCGGCGTTCATCGCCAGCTTGATATTGGTTGACAGGATGCCGTAGCAGGACGAGCCAACTGCGATCATCACGGGATAAATCCATTTTGGCATTTCTGTGTTTCCTCCATTCCAACCGATAGTATAGCATGGCCGGAGGGTGTGGAGGGAATGGGAGCGTTACTGATGCGGAGCGGCAAGATTTTCTTCCGGACGAAACTTTGCCGTCCGACGGAACGTAGAATAATCATCATGATCATGGAGGGATTCCCATGTCTATTACCGAACAGTTAGCTGAAATCCCTTGGGGGCTTATTTGGCCGCTGATTGCGATTCAGCTCGTTCTCATGACCGCGGCGCTGATTGACCTGAACAGGAAACGCTCGGCGAACGGCCCGGTCATTCTTTGGGTATTCATTATCATCTTCATCAATACGATCGGTCCGGTCCTCTACTTTACGGTAGGGAGGCGGCATTCGTGAACCCGGTATTGGAAGTATCGGGGCTCACGAAACAGTATGACGGGATCCGGGCAGTGGACGACCTGACGTTTTCGCTCGGGGAGCATACGGCGACGGCGCTGATCGGGCCGAACGGTTCCGGCAAGACGACGACGCTTTCCATGCTCGCGGGGCTGCTCCGGCAAACGTCCGGCACAATCCGGTTCAGCGGAGAAGGGAAGGATCCTAGAAGTGCCATCGGGTTTCTTCCCCAATATCCTAATTTCTTTCCCTGGATGACGGCCATCGAATACATGGAACTGGCGGCGGGACTGAGCGGTCTCGAGGGCCGGAGTGTGCGCTCGGCATGCGAGAAGACACTCGGCTTCGTCGGACTCGGAGATGCAGGGAAAAAGCGGATCGGAGGCTTTTCAGGCGGGATGAAGCAGCGGCTGGGCCTTGCCCAGGCGATCATTCACCGGCCTTCGCTTCTGCTTCTGGATGAACCGGTATCAGCACTTGATCCAGCGGGCAGGCGTGAAGTAATGGAGATGCTGAAGGAACTCGGCGGGACGACGACCATCCTGTACTCAACCCATATTTTGAATGACGCGGAGGAGATGACCGACCAGCTGCTGTTTCTCCGGAGCGGCAAGCTGATCGAGCAGGGTCCTCTCCGTGAAGTCAGGGAAAAGTATGGCGGTTCGGGATACAGGGTCTTGTTCAATAACCCGGAGGCGGCGGAGCGGTTTGCCGCATCGGCGCCGTGGGCTGCACGTGCTGAGAGTTCGGCCGTCACGATTTCCGGAGACGCGGTTTCGATGGAAGAATTGCTCCGGTTCGCCGGCAGTCATCCGGCCGGCATCACCGATATCGGCAGGGTATCCGTGAGGCTCGAGGACATTTTCATGAAGGTGGTGGAGCGGCCATGAAGCAGTTCAGCCTTTTACTCGGCAAGGAATGGCGTGAGCAGGCGAGAAGCTTCAAGCTCCTCTGGGTCCCGCTCGTCTTCATCTTTTTCGGAGCGCTGGAGCCGCTAACCTACCACTTCCTTCCTCAAATTCTGGAAAGCGTCGGCAATCTGCCGGAAGGAGCGGAGTTCATGCTGCCCGAGATGACAGGAGCGGACGTCTACGCTTCGCTCACCGGCCAATATCAGACCATCGGGTTGCTTGTCCTCGTGCTTGCATTCATGGGTTCTCTGTCGGGAGAGCGGAAAAGCGGCACACTGCTGTACGTGCGGCCGATCTCATACGCGGCCTACTACTTGTCAAAGTGGACAGCTGCCGTGCTGCTGGCGGCCGCGTCGCTCTGGCTCGGTTATGGAATGGCAGCGACGTATATCGTTCAATTGTATGAGGCAGTGCCAGGTTTCAGGGATGTGGCCCTGTTTCTCCTGGTCATGGCCGCCTGGCTCATCTTTGTTGTGACACTCACGCTGACGGCAAGCGCGGCGCTTCCGACCGGCGGGGCCGCAGGTGCGTCGCTTGGCATCCTGTTTATCGGCATGATGATCGATGGGCTTGTCGGGACGTACTGGACCTGGTCCCCGTGGAAGCTTCAGGGATACGGACTGATGTATCTTACAGGCAGCCCCGACTCCGGTGACCTGGCAGGCGCGCTTGGCGTGACTGCCCTGATTACCTTCATCCTGATCCTGCTCGGTATCCGGCAGGCCCGGAAAAACGCGGCAAAAGCAAAAGTATAAAGGGGGAAGGACGATGACAGCCAGCAATTCCGAACGGTTCCTGGTCGCTTTTAACCGTATTGAAAAGGCGCTTGAGAAAATGACCGGTTCCAACACTTATGTCTCTTTTTTTAAGCTGATCGACTTTGCCAAAAAGAAGAATGCCATCGTCCGCCGCTTTGAGGATGACCTGCGGGAGTACGGCGACCTGCGCAACGCCATCGTCCATCACCGGACCGCAATCGAGTACGCCATCGCGGAGCCGCATGGCGAAGTCGTGGAGAAGATCGAACAGATCGACCGTATCCTCACCGAACCGCCCGTTGCGGGTGGTCAGTTCCGCAGGCAGGTCCGCATTTTCTCCCCTGACGACTCACTCGCAGATGCGCTCCGAATGGCGGGTAAAAAGAAGGATTTCCAGATTCCAGTATTTGAGGATGGTGAGTTCCGCGGACTGATTTCTCCTTCCGGTCTGATGGAATATTTGGCCGAAACAGTTGCTGATGACGTCATTTCCCGGGAAATAACGACGCTTTCCGACATCCTCCGCCATATCCATACCGGGCGCTCCTATGAATTCATCTCCGCCAATCTGTCTGTTTATGCGGCGGAAGAGATGTTTTCCGATGCAGTCGTGAAAGGGCGCCGGCTGGAGGCGCTGCTGATTACGGAAAATGGCCGGCGCGATGAAAAGCTGATTGGCATCATCACACCCTGGGACTTGATGAAAATCGAATAGTCAGCATGAACGCATCCGCAAAAATAAGCCCCCGGACGGCATCTGTGCCGCCCGGGGGCTTATTCCTGTCTGATTATCGCTCATCTTCCAATGTTTCTTCATTTTGCTGATAGTCCGCGCCGGGAAACTTCTGCGTGGTTGAGGAGTCATGTTTGGTCATGCGGTTATGGTTTTCCTCGATCTCCTCCTGTTTCCGGTCTTCTACGGGAATGGCATCGACATGCTTCATATCTTGATCCCTGTCGTAGATGCTCTCGCCCTGCAGGCCTTTCATGTTTTCGGGGTTGTCCTTATTCTCGGGAGTGAGATCCAGCTCCTCTTCGGTTCCCCAAGTTTCTTCTACTTTTTTCTTCTCCTGACGATTTTCCATCTTCCGCACCTCTTTCCTTTATTAACCGGTTATTACCGTCTTTTTTAAGGCAATCCGGAGGTTTTCATACTTATATTATTTCCATGCGCACGTGGCTTCAAACCAGTGCCGGCAACTGCCCGGCTCTTTAAGTCTTTCATTTTTGTAATAGTTTCAGACTCTGAGACCCGGGTAAACATCAAGTAGTCGCACCTCAACATCAACAACGAAAAGATGGAGGGATTCAGTATGGTAAACAGAAAGTATATTGGTACGTATGGTACAGAAGAAGAAGTGATGAACAAGATCGAGCAGCTGAAGACGGAAGGGTATGACGAATCGCATCTTTATGTGGTGACGAACAACTCGGACAATCTGAATACGCTGCGTGGCCGGATGGACGTCGACGCCCGTGGCACGGATGACGACCGCGGCTGGCTCGACCGTTTCATGGACTTCCTCGGCGGCGACGAAGCAAACCGGGGCGCCTTCAATGACATGGGCTTCACTGAAGAAGAGGCGAATCAGTACTACAATGATGCACGCGACGGCGGCATCCTGCTGTTTGCGGATGCGGATTATGGCCGTGCCGGCGGTGACATGATGAACAGCACTGACGTGGGCCACTACGACTCCACAAATGTCGGCCATTACGACTCCGGCGTGGTCAATGAGGATGGCATGACGGTGGATGCACCTCCACTCGGCGAAGGCCGCGGTGAATCCGTCGGTTCCGGCCGCTTCACGGAAAGCGAGCATCTCCATACCCATGCGCATGAGCATGATCATCACGATCACCTCCATGAAGACGACGAGGCACGCCGCCTCCGCCTCCATGAGGAAAAGCTCAGTGTCGACAAGGAACGCGTACAGACAGGCGAAGTCGATATCGACAAGCATGTCGTAACCGATGAGCAGACAGTGGAAGTCCCGGTAACGCGTGAAGAAGTTTACGTGGAACGCCGCAAAGTCGACGGCGAGATGGCTGACGGCGAAGTGTTTGAAGACGGTGACAGCATCCACATCCCTGTGACGGAAGAGCGCGTCGAGGTGACGAAGCGTCCGGTCGTCAGCGAAGAGATTGTCGTCGGCAAGCGTGAAATCCAAGATACGGAAACAGTCAGCGAAACAGTCCGCAAGGAAGAAGTGGATATCGACAAGTCCGGCAATGTCCATGAAGAATACGGCCGTGCCGGAGGAGAAACACGCGCATTCGATGAATCTGCGTCTGATTTCGATCTGAACGACGAAGAAGACCTCGAGCTGCGCAACCGTAACCTTAACGATCGCGACCGCCTGTAAGCGGCACATATCCAATTTAAGGAGGTCATGCATCATGGCAGATAGAGACAACGGTTTTTCCGATAAGGTAAAAGGCGCCGTCAATAAGGTGAAAGGCGAAGCGAAAGATCAATGGGGCAATGCTACGAATGACCCATCCACCCAAGCCGAAGGCAAGTACGATAAAGCGAAAGGCAACGTGCAGGACAAGGTTGGAGATTTGAAGGACAGATTCTCTGACGGCGAACGATAATCATCTTCAAGCCGGGGAGGCGTTGCTTCCCCGGTATTTTTATTGGGTTTAAATAGGCTTATAGTCATATGTCGAAATTCCACAAATTCATGGGAATTGAATAAAAACATGACTAAATGTAGTTGAAAGAATTTTCAAATAAATTTATACTGGAAGAAATAGAAAGAGAAAAGAAAAATAGGGGAAAGGCGGGATAATATGAAGTTGAGGAAGGGCAGGTATGCCAAATGGCAGGGAAATGTCTATGAACTTGCATCCTATCAGCGGATCTATTACCTGAGCACGGACGATTCTTCGCTAGCCCAACAAGGTTTCCGGCCCCAAAATGGCCGTCCGGGACGTTATATCCGCGAAGTGTCCGTCAAAGACTTGGAGGATGCGTATGAGGTAATTCCCTATACCATCTACAAAAGCCACCGTTTTCTTGTGGAAGGAGAAACCGAAGACGGAAACCTGGTATTGATTACAAGTGATCCTTATGTGCGGAATGATGTGAATGTAAAGCCTTATGGCAGGCATGAATTCATCATCGAAGTTTCGCCGCATGAAGTCGATCTTGCCGAAGAGCGGAGAGGCATTCTAGGATTCAGCAGCCAAACATCCATATATCAGAAAAATCTGAAGTGATGAAAAAACAGTATGTTATACTTGAGATAAGGTTCACCGTACAGGTGGACCTTTTTGGAGTCTGTCAGATCAGTAAAAAAATGAAGTCGGAGGTTTTGGGATTTGCTTGTATTTGATAATGTTTCAAAAGTCTATGCAGGCGGCAAACGGGCCGTCGACAACCTGAATCTTGAAATTGGAGAAGGGGAATTTGTCTGCCTGATCGGCCCGAGCGGCTGCGGAAAGACCACAACGATGAAGATGATCAACCGGCTTGTCCGGCCTTCTGAGGGTAAGATTCTCCTGAACGGAGAAAACCTGCTTGATAAAAATGTCGTCGAACTGCGCCGGTCGATCGGCTATGTGATCCAGCAGATCGGCCTGTTCCCCCATATGACAATCCGCGACAATATCGCGCTTGTCCCGAGGCTGAAAGGGACTTCCGTGGAAGACCGAAACCGGCGCGCGGAGGAGCTTATGGACCTCGTCAATATGCCGAAGGAATTCCTCGACCGCTATCCGCATGAACTGAGCGGAGGCCAGCAACAGCGGATCGGCGTACTGCGGGCGCTTGCTTCCGACCCGCCTCTGATTCTTATGGATGAACCGTTTGGAGCGCTTGACCCGATCACCCGGGATTCTCTGCAGGCGGAGTTCAAGCACCTGCAGCAAACCCTGGGCAAGACGATCATCTTCGTCACCCATGATATGGACGAGGCACTGAAATTGGCCGACAAGATCGTCATCATGCGTGCCGGGAAGATCGTGCAGGTCGGTTCGCCGGATGAAATCCTGGGAAGCCCGGCTGATGAGTTTGTCGAGGACTTTATCGGGAAAGAACGCCTTGCGCAGGCCAGGCAGCAGCTCCAGACGGTGGGCCAGATCATGAATCCGGATCCGGTGTCCGTCGGCATGGGCGAAACGCTGTCACAGGCCGTCAGGGTAATGCGCAAACGCCGTGTCGATTCCCTTCTCGTTACAGATGGAGCGGGTGTGTTCCGCGGCTGGGTGACAGTCGAGATGATCGACAAACATAAAAACTGGGATTCCGCAGTTGCGGACATCATGGAAACGGATGTCCCGATCGTCCGTGCGGATACCCTTCTTCGCGATGCGACGCGCAATATTCTCGTCCGCGGCCTGAAATATGTGCCGGTCGTGGACGAGCGGAAGCACCTGGCCGGCATCCTCACACGCACAAGCCTTGTCGATGTCCTGTATGACTCCGTCTGGGGGGACGCTGAAGACGAATCTTCCGGCCTGGCTGACGGGGAGGGAGCCTGATGGACAGTATCCTTAACTTCTTCTCCGAGTACGGTGCACTCCTTTTCGAGAAGACCTGGGAACACTTGCTCATCTCGTTTGCAGCATTGGCGCTGGGAGTGATTGTGGCGGTGCCGCTCGGCATCCTGCTTGTGAGGCTGCCGAAAGTCTCTGGGCTCGTCATGGGCATCGCCGGCGTCGTGCAGACGTTCCCGAGCCTGGCGATCCTGGCATTTTTCATTCCGCTGCTCGGCATCGGAAAAGTGCCTGCGATCGTGGCGCTGTTCCTATATTCCATGCTGCCGATTCTCAGGAATACATATATCGGTGTGAAGAACATCGACGGCAATCTTATCGAAGCGGCCCGGGGCATGGGCATGACCACCCTTCAGCGGACGGTACGGGTGGAGCTGCCGCTTGCGGTTCCGGTCATCATGGCCGGTATCCGGATGACCGCCGTTTACCTGATCGGCTGGGCGACGCTTGCCTCATTCATCGGAGGCGGCGGGCTTGGTGACTTCATCTTCGACGGGCTGAACCTGTTCCGTCCGGATCTCATCATCGGCGGAGCAGTGCCGGTCACGCTACTGGCGATCCTGCTTGACTGGCTTCTCGGCAAATTGGAGAAAGCGGCAACCCCTATCGGTGTCCGTTTGGAAAGGGGGGAGGCGTGATGAAAAAACGTCTGTTTCGGACCAGTCTGATTTTCGCGCTATCAGCCGCCCTTCTTGCGGGCTGTTCACTCCCGGGGCTCGGGGGCGGCGCGGACGGAACGGTCCGCATCTCGACTCTGACCCACACCGAAACGCAGGTCCTCGGCCATATGCTCCGCCTGTTGATCGAGGAAGAAACCGATCTGAAAGTGGAAATGGTCGAGAACCTGGGCACTTCGATCATCCAGCACCAGGCGCTTACCGACAGTCAGGTTGATATCACCGCAGCACGTTATACGGGGACCGACATGGCCTCGATCCTTGATGTCGAACCCATGAAGGATCCCGACGAGGCAATGGCCTTTGTCCAAAAGGAGTTCGACGAACGCTTTGACCAGGTCTGGTATGACTCTTACGGTTTCCAGAACACTTACGCCTTCACCGTGACGTCGGAACTTGCCGAACAGGAGGGGCTCGAGACGGTGTCTGACCTTGAGAAGGTCGCTGACAGCCTGACGCTCGGCGTCGACAATAACTGGCTGAATCGTCAGGGTGACGGATACCCCGGATTTGTCGAGGCCTATGGGTTTGAATTCGGCGAGGCACTTCCGATGTCGATCGGGCTCGTCTACCAGGCAGTGAAAAGCGGCAAGATGGACGTCGTCCTGGCCTATAGCACGGACGGACGGCTGAAGGCATTCGACCTGAAGACGCTTGAAGACGACAAACAATTTTTCCCGCCGTATGAAACATCCCCGGTCACGCGCAAGGACGTGCTGGAGAAGCACCCGGAACTGGACGGGCTGCTCAAGCGCATGGCCGGTACAATCGATGCGGAAACGATGACGCAGCTAAACTACGAGGCTGACGTCAACAAGAAAGAGCCTGCCATTGTCGCAAAAGAGTTTCTCGAAGAACACAACTATTTCAGGGACAAGGGGGAATGATGAAGTGGAAACCATCCAGGAACTGTGGAATTATTATCAGCTGAACGGATCCTACGTCATGGAACAGTTTTTCCGCCATTTCCTCATGTCGGCCTACGGCGTGCTGTTTGCCGCGGTCGTCGGCATTCCTACAGGCATTCTGATCGCCCGCTACGGCAAACTGAGCGGCTGGGTGCTGACGGCGGCCAACCTGATCCAGACGATTCCGGCGCTTGCGATGCTCGCGGTCCTCATGCTTGCCATGGGACTCGGCGCCAACACCGTTGTCATGAGTCTGTTCCTTTACTCGCTTCTGCCGATCATCCGGAACACCTATACCGGTATCAGGAGCGTCGACAGTTCGATTTTGGAAGCGGGGCGCGCAATGGGGATGACCGGGTCCCAGCGCCTGTTCATGGTGGAATTGCCGCTGTCGCTCTCGGTCATCATGGCCGGTCTGCGCACAGCGCTGATCATCGCGATCGGTGTCGCGACAATCGGCGCGTTTATCGGCGGCGGAGGCCTCGGATCGATTATCATCCGGGGCACGAACGTCACTGATGGTGCAGCGATTATCCTTGCCGGCGCCATTCCGACTGCCCTAATGGCGGTTGTTGCGGACGTTGTGATGGGCTGGATTGAAAAAGCCCTATCGCCTGCCAACCAGAAACGGGCCGCCAAAGCCGGCACGGCAAATACGTGACAGATTCACCCCCGCAAGAGAACTTGCGGGGGTGTTTTTTTGCGCTTGGTATCGCGAATCTCCGTGCTGCGTCCGAAAACTTCCAATCACTGATGCGAAACACGCCGGACGTCATGTTCTGCCTGCCATAATCGTACAATTCCGAAAGCCGGATTTCATTTCCGTCATCAGTCCTCATGCGGTACAATGAGAACACTTTGAAACTCCTGTTTTAAAGGGAGAAAGGAAGACTGCAATGAAGAAATTTCTCCTGTTCCTGCTGCTGATTGCCGCAGCCGCCGCGTATATCGTCTACGATAACGGACGGCTGACGGTGACTGACTATACCGTTTCGGACCCGCACATCCCGGAATCCTTCGACGGATTGAAAATCGTCCAATTATCGGATGTCCATGACGGGGAGTTCGGCGGGGAGCAGGCAGACCTCATCGAGGCCGTCCGCCGGGAAAAGCCGGATTATATTTTCCTGACAGGGGACTTTATCGACAGCAACCGATATGACCTTGACCGCAGCATGAAAATGATTCCCGCACTTACCGGGATGGCGGAAGTCTTCTATGTGACCGGCAACCATGAAGTCGCAACAAATGAAGTTGATGAAATCACATCCGCCCTCTCGGATGCGGGTGTCCATGTGCTCCGGAACCGGGCGATGGTGGTCGGCTCGGGCAACAGCAGCATCGCAATCGCGGGCATCGATGATCCGCTTTCCGGTGTCGGTACGGAAGGGGAGGCGGCGTTTACGCAACATGCCATCGAACAGGCGACAGCGGAAGTGCCGGAAGGGATGTTCACGGTGCTGCTTGCCCACCGCCCTGAACAGTTCAGCACCTATGCCGACATGGGTATGCCTCTCGTTTTCTCCGGTCATGCACATGGCGGGCAGGTCCGCATTCCGTTTGTCGGCGGGCTCAACTCGCCGGGGCAGGGCTGGTTCCCGGATCTGACGTCAGGCATCCACAGCCAGAGCGGAACGCAGCTGGTCATCAGCAGAGGTCTCGGAAACAGTCAGTTTCCGCTCCGCATTCTGAATACGCCGGAGATTGTCTCCGTCACTCTTCAATCCGAATAGCAACAATCACACCCGGGTACGGCCTCAGCCGTTGCCCGGGTTTCTGATTTTCATGAGGCGGTCGTCGCCCTCGCGCGGGGTACCCCGACCATCCGTGTTGTTTGTAATAAAATAAATTGAATCTCCGTCCGCAAACACATCGCGCACGCGGCCGTACCCCTCAATTTTCCGGATCAGAGTGCCGGTACCCGGATCGAACACGAGGACTGCTTCACCCCGTAGCGCACCCGCATAAACAAGACCACTGTGATAGGCAAGCCCGGACGGCGCCCAAGTCTCGCCGTCTCCCGAAGTCGCAAGGGGACGCTCCATGCCTTCACGCTGTTCCGTTCCCTGGATTACCGGCCAGCCGTAGTTCCGTCCTTCTTCAATCCGGTTCAGTTCATCATTGGCCGACTGGCCGTGTTCGGTCGCATACATCACGCCGTTTTCATCCCAGGCGAGCCCCTGCGGATTTCGGTGCCCCATCGTGTACACTTCGAATTCCCCGGCTTCATTCTTACGGACGATTTTGCCGTTCAGCGAGTCCGGATCCTGCGCGGTGCCGGGATCCTGCCTGTCGCCGATCGTCGCGAAAAGAGCGCCGTCCGGGGACAGGGCCAGCCGGCCGCCGTGGTGCACAGGGCCGGACATCACCATATCCAGATGGATTTCAGTCTCCTGCCAGCCGGCATCATCACGTCTTAGCGTGACGATGCGGTTTACCGGTCCGGAATCTCCCTGGTAGGTGTAGTAGGCATAGGCTTCCCCACTTTCGGCGAATCCGGGCTTCAGGACAAAGCCCATGAGCCCCGCCTCGGCCGCGCCGGACAGCGGGGCGGAAAGTCCGGCATCCAGCCGCCTCACTGCCCCGTCCTGTCCGATCTCCGCGATGGTTCCGCCCCGCTCGGAAACATAGAAGGTATCCCCGTGCCGGTCGATCGACCATGGAGACCTGAGCCCTGAAGCGACTTCACTTACTCTGCCCGTCCCGCCACTGACGCTTCCGCCGGCAGGAAGCGCATTTTCCGCCTGCTCCTTTTTTTCGCCTGTACACCCTCCCGCAATCAGCAGGGAAACAAGGATAACCACCAACTTTTTCATCCGGAACCGCCCCTTTCTGCAGGTACTTCCTTCATCATACCCGGAGGAGATTTTTCCATCCCTCCGGCGCTTTGCTATAATGGGAGAATCATGGATGGGAAGTGTTGTACATGGAGAACCGGACAGATCCGCCCGCTTATACGATGAGAGATGCCGCGTTCTGGAAGATTATCTCGTCGCTAGGTTTTGCTTCGCTGTTTGTGTTCGCTGCAATGTATACGACACAGCCGCTCCTGCCGCTGTTCACTAAAGAGTTTGGCGTGTCGGTTTCTTCATCCAGCCTGTCCGTGTCGCTCACGACGCTGGGTCTCATCATCGGCCTGCTCGTCATCAGTTTTCTGTCCGACCGGCATGGGCGGACGCTCTATATCAAATGGTCGGTCGCGCTGTCGGTCATCCCGTTTTTCATCATGCCGCTCACCGACTCGTTCTGGCTGATCCTGGTGCTCCGCTTTTTCCAGGGGTTTACGCTTGCCGGAGTGCCTGCCGCGGCGATTGCCTATATCAGTGAAGAGATGGACCGGAAAAGCGTCAGTTTCGCGACAACTCTATATATCTCCACAAATGCGCTAGGCGGCATGGCGGGCAGGGTGCTGACGGGGTATGTCACTGAGCTCTATTCCTGGCAGACGGCGTTTTATGGCCTCGGCATTGCAGGGGCGCTGATCGCCGCTGCAGTCATTTTCCTATTGCCCCGTTCCAGGAGGTTCGAAGCTGCTGACGGGACCATTCGCCAGGATATGGAGGCCTTCCTCTTTCACCTGAAGAACCCGCTCCTGCTCATCTCGTTCGGTCTGGGAATCGTTCTTCAGTTAAGCTTCACAGGCGTCTGGACGTTCCTGCCGTTCCATCTGCAGGGAGAGCCGTTCAGCCTGTCGCTTGAAGCCATTTCATATACATATTTCGCCTACGGCATCGGCGTAATCGGCTCGCCGCTTGCCGGCTGGCTGTCAGTACGGCTCGGCATCCGGCCGGTCCGGAAGGCCGGGGTGCTGATCCTCTCGGCCGGGATCCTGCTGACGCTTGCGGAAAGCGTCACGATGATCGTCGTAGGTCTTTGTGTGATCTGCCTGGGCTTCTTTACCGCCCATTCTCTCACAGCGGCCACAGTCGGCCGTGATGCGCCCCACCACAAGGGCAGCGCCTCCAGTTTGTATCTCGTTTCGTATTATATCGGCGTTGCCGCGGGAAGTACGCTTTTGTCGCCGCTCTGGACAGCGGGGGGCTGGACGCTCCTGATCCTGTTCACAGCGATCATCCCAATCATTTACCTGGCGTTTGCCATTGCCGCAAGGAAACGGCTCGCGGCACACGCGTAATATCCTCATACGAAAAGCCCTGCACCCGAGTTCTCGGATGCAGGGCTTATTTATATTTATTTAAGGAACTCCGGCAATGCGTTCAGGTCGATGCCGAACACAATCGGCAGCAGGAACCAGATAAATATCGGCACGAGAACGATGCCCATGATATTGAGGGCAAGTCCGGCCTTCGCCATATCCGGAATCCTAAGATAACCGGAACCGAACACGACTGCGTTCGGCGGTGTCGCGACCGGCAGCATGAATGCGCAGGAAGCGGCAACGCCGGCAGCCACCATGAGAGCGAACGGATGGACGCCGAGTGCGACAGCGAGTGCGCCCATGATCGGGTACATCATCGCGGCTGTCGCCGTATTGGACGTGATCTCGGTCAGGAAGATGACTAGTGCCGTGACGACAATGATCACGACGATGAGCGGAACGGCATCAAGTGCCGTCAACTGGCCGCCGATCCATTCGGAAAGTCCCGAGCCGACAAAGCCTGCGGCGATCGCGAGTCCGCCGCCGAACAGGAGCAGGATGCCCCATGGCAGTTTGACGGCCGTTTCCCAGTCAAGCAAGCGGTCGCCTTTCACGTTCACAGCCGGGATGGCGAACAGGACAATCGCGAAGAACATCGCGATGACGCCGTCACTGAGGCCCGGCAGGAAATTCTGCAGGAAGAACGAACGTGTAATCCAGGACAGCGCAGCGAGAATGAAGACGGTGAAAACGAGCTTTTCCTCGGTCGAGGCACTGCCCAGTTTGTCTTTCTCGGCACGGATCATCTCACGGCCGCCTGGCAATTCTTTGATTTTCTGCGGAAAAGCAACTTTTACGAGATACAGCCAGATCACAAGGATGAACAGCCAGGCGAATGGAGTCCCGAACAGCATCCACTGCCCAAAGGATATTTCAATGCCGTACATCTTTTCCATCGCAGCAGCGAGCGCTGTATTCGGCGGTGTGCCGATAAGCGTTGCAATCCCGCCGACAGAAGCGGAATAGGCAATCCCCAGCATAAGCGCCTTTCCGAAACCGAAATTCTCCTGTGAGGTATCGACCGATGGATCATTTTTCAGGGCATCAGCTACCTGATAGGTGATGGCAAGGCCGATCGGCACCATCATCATTGCGGTTGCCGTGTTGGAAATCCACATCGACAGGAACCCGGTGGCCACCATGAAGCCGAGCACGATTTTGTTTATATTCGTGCCGATTGCCGAAATGATCGTGAGCGCGATGCGCCGGTGAAGGTTCCACTTTTCCATCGCGAGCGCGATCATGAATCCGCCCATGAAGAGGAAGATATTTTCGTCCCCGTATGCGGAAGCGGTCGCTTTCACGTCCAGCCCGCCCGCCAGCGGGAAGAGGACGAGCGGCAGGAGCGACGTCACCGGAATCGGCACCGCCTCGGTAATCCACCATGCCGCCATCCAGACCGTTCCGGCCAGAATGGCACGCGCCTCAGGTGAAAGCCCCTCGGGATTAAAGAAGAACAGGATCAGGAAAAAGAGGAGCGGGCCTGCGATAAGTCCGATCATTTGCGGGGTGGTATAGCTCCGCTCGTTCCGCTTGTTTTCCGGGTCCTTTTCCGTGTAGCCGAACGGCGTCCCCGAGCCCTCGGCACTCATCATGACTTTGTTGGGCCGGATAAAGAATGTAAAAAGACGTTTTGCTTCATCGTGCCAGTCCCACATCCGGGACCAGGTATTTTGGAACATATGTATGACCCCCTTTGTCGTACGCTGTGGCTAAACAGCCTTCATTATTATACGCCGTGTTACAACACAGGGACAATCAGTCTTTTAGAAGAAGATCAAATTTTGTTACAAAAGACTCACTTCCTTTGGAGTTCAACAAGATCTTATAGCATATTATTGCCATTTTTCGGTTTAGGGTACAGGGGGGGAGGGAACGGTCAAGTACAAGAATATGGGCGCGAAGCATGCAGTACCGGTATAAAACGGATATCCGGGAGGGCATGCTCGTTGTAGATTTCTCATATTCAATGAATTCAAAGGAGGAACAGGCATGGCGGATGAAAGGAAAGACGTCTCCCGTCGCGATTTTCTTAAGACGGCCGGTGTAGCCACAGGTGCGCTTGTAGGCGGCGGCGTGATTGGCGGTCTCATCGGCTACAACGCAAAGGACGGCGGTTCCGCAACCGATGAGGAGAAGCGGAGCGGGGGCAGGGCGGACCAGTCTGCAGGCTCACCGGGCGGCAGGATGTTCTTCACGAACGACCATGACTTCAACGTCCTATCCGAAGCGACCGAGCGGATTTTACCGGAAGATGACCTTGGCCCTGGCGCTATAGGGCTCGGAGTACCTTATTTCATTGATCATCAGCTGGCAGGTGCATACGGGAATAACGAACGGGAATACATGCAGGGTCCGTTTTATGGAGGCGAAGTGACGCAGGGTTATCAGAGCCGTCTGCGTCGAAAGGATATCTTCCTGCAAGGTATCAGGAAGTTGGATCAGGAGGCGCAGAGCCGCTTTGAGAACGGCTTTGCCGATCTGGAAGGCGATCAGATGGACGAAATCATCACGGCTTTCCAAAAAGATGAGATTGAGATGGAAGGAGTCACGGCCGGCTTTTTCTTCCGGCTTCTTCGTTCTGCCGTGCTTGAAGGTGCTTACTCTGATCCGATGTACGGTGGAAATGTAGGCATGGAAGGATGGAAGATGAAGAACTTCCCTGGCCATCAGGCATCTTACATCGACAAGATCGAAAGTGAAGACTTTGTTGAAATCGATCCTCAGTCCCTTGGCGGACATCATTGATTAGGAGGGAAATAAATGGCGACTACTTTGGACAAGGTAGATGTCGTAACGGTTGGTGCCGGCTGGACGGGCGGCATCATCGCTGCGGAGGCGGCAAAAGCGGGGCTGAAAGTTGTAAGTATTGAAAGGGGACGGGAGCGTGGGACCGAAGATTTCCTGCGCGTCCACGATGAGTACCGTTACGCCATCCGTTACGAACTCATGCAGGACCTGTCAAAAGAGACGATCACATTCCGGAACCGGCGTGACCAGCGTGCACTACCAATGAGAACGATGGGTTCTTTCCTTCTTGGTGAAGGTCTTGGCGGTGCTGGTACTCACTGGAACGGCCACACGTGGCGATTCCTTCCGTATGATTTTGAAATTAAAACTATGACCGAACAAAAGTATGGCGCAGACAAGCTTGGCCCGGAATACCAGCTCCAGGACTGGGGAATTACATACGATGAACTGGAGCCGTATTTTGACAAATACGAGTACACTTCCGGGATTTCCGGTGAAGACAAAAACCCGTTTGCGGGGAAACGCTCCAACCCTTATCCAACACCACCGATGAAGAAGACGCCAGTCCTGGAGAGGTTCGAAAAAGCCACGAGTGATCTGGGCTATACGCCGTTTATGCTGCCTTCAGCCAACCTGTCGGAAGCATACACGAATCCTGACGGACAGACGATCAACGCCTGCATGTACTGCGGCTTCTGTGAGCGTTTCGGCTGTGAATACGGCGCGAAGACTTCTCCTGAAATTACCGTCATCCCTACTGCTAGGGAAACAGGAAACTATGAGATCCGTTTCCATTCAAACGTGGTTGAGATCCTGCATGAAGGCGGAAAGGCGACGGGCGTCCGGTATATCAACTGGATGTCGGGAGAAGAGTTTATCCAGCCAGCGGAAACGGTGGTTCTGACAAGTTATGTCATGAATAATGCCAAGCTTCTGATGGTATCCAACATCGGTGAGATGTACGATCCTGAGACAGGGCGCGGCACGCTGGGCAAGAACTACTGCTATCAGATTCTGCCTGGTGCAACCGGTTACTTTGAGGAGCAGTTTAATACGTTTATGGGTGCGGGTGCACTCGGAATGTCGATTGATGACTTTAACGGCGATAACTTCGATCATAGTGATCTCGACTTTATCCATGGAGGAAGCATCTCGATCACTCAGACAGGGAACCGTCCGATTGCGACGAACCCGGTACCGCCTGATACGCCTGCCTGGGGATCGGAGTTCAAAAAGCAATCGATCCATTACTATAACCGTACACTGAGTATCGGTACACAGGGAGCATCCATGCCTCACCGGGATAATTATATGACCCTGGATTCACAGTATAAGGATGCGTACGGGGTTCCGCTTCTCCAGGTGACCTACAACTTTACCGACCAGGACCGTGCCCTCCACAAGTACATCACGGAAAGATGTGTGGAAATCATGGAGAACATGGGAGCTGAACAGGTGGTCGGACGAGCACCGATTACAGACTATGATATTGTTCCTTACCAAACGACGCACAATACGGGAGGAACGGTCATGGGTGCGGACCCGGCCAACAGTGTCGTGAACAATTATCTGCAGCATTGGGATATAGAGAATCTGTTCGTCGTCGGAGCAGGAAACTTTGCACACAACGGCGGCTATAACCCGACCGGAGTTGTCGGTGCGCTCGCCTACCGCTGCGCAGAAGGCATCATCAAATACAGCAAAGAAGGCGGCTCGCTGGTTTAAGTGCTGATGGCGGCTGTTCAGCTCCGACAGGCATTAGACGGTCTGTGCAGCGGGGCCTGCCCCGCGGAGCGGAACGGCTTATGACCCGAGCCCCTGGCGCCAGAAGCCGGATAAGTCTAAGTGCATAAGGCGGGGGAGGTTTAGCCGTCCCTGAATAGAGGAAGTTTAAGCTTAAAAGGAGGCGATCCGCATGGGTGGAATCGCAAGCATCGGTGTTCCGGGGCTGATCATCATCCTCGTCATCATCCTGATCCTGTTCGGTCCGAGAAAGCTTCCTGAAGTCGGTTCGGCTGTCGGCAAGACGCTGTCCGAGTTTAAGAAGTCGGCAAAGGACATCATGGAGGACGATGATGACAAGCCGAGAAAAGAAGAATTGAAAGAAGAGCGTAAAGAAGCGTGACGGCATGACCGGCCGGGCCGCCCGGCGGCTTTGGACCGGTCTGCCGTTTTTGGCGCTTCTCTATAATTGAGGCGTTCAAAGACAGGAAGTGATCGATATGGATCCGTACGGTAATGATTATAGTGCCGCACTCAGCCCGGTCGACAAACGGAAAGCCGAGGCGAAAAAGGCCGAAATCGAGAAGCGGGGCGCAATGTCAGAAGAAGCGGCTGAAGAGGAGGCAACTGCGGAAACACTTGTCCAGGCAGCCCAGGAGCAGGGCGCCGGGTCACCGCCTCCTGAAAATCCGCCTCCGGGAAAACCTGCGGACGGGGAGGGAGAAGGCTATCTCACCCACCTCACCGACCTCAGGAAGTCACTGGTCAAAGGCATCAGTGTTTTCCTCTTTGTGTTCATTGCGGTATTTTCGACGATCAACCTGTGGTTTCCGTATGTCACGAAGGGCCATGACCTGGTCATCCTTGGCCCCCTTGAAGTTGTGAAGTTTTACATGACCATGTCCGCAGCGATTGCCCTGGGTCTCTCGCTTCCGCTCCTCTGCCACTTTATCTGGCAGTTTGTTAAACCGGGGCTGAATGATAACGAGGCGAAGTTTATCGGGCTGTATTCTCCGGCGATGCTGTTGCTCTTTCTCGGGGGCGTGGCCTTTGGTTACTTTATTATCCACCCGCTAAGCTATGAGTTCCTCCTCGGTTTCGGAGCGGCCAATTTCGACATCATGGTTTCTGCGCAGGAGTATATGAGGTTCCTGCTCATGACGACAATGCCGGTCGGACTGATGTTCGAGCTTCCGATTGTTGCACTTTTCCTTGGGTCAATCGGATTGCTGACAGCGGATACGATGAAAAAGGTCCGTAAATGGTCCTATGTCTCGCTTGCCGTCGTCTCGGCCCTGATTACACCTCCAGATTTTATCAGCCAGCTTCTCGTCCTCATACCGATGGCGATCTTGTATGAATCGAGTATTTGGCTGGTCCGGCGGGCCGAACGAAGGCAGCAAAGCGCAGCTATAGCGGAATAAGCGAATAAATAACTGTGGCGGTCCCCGGTTGGGGAACCGCTATTTTTGTTGAAATCAGAAGGCTTTTGTCATATAGAAACGGCCAACTTTAAAAATTCTGATAAAATTTCACACTAATATATTGCATTCTTCATGAATCGATAGTAGGATAATAAGCATCACCTCTTTTAAAACTTTCGGAATATTAAATACACCAAGAGAAAGGGTTTAATCCTCATGAAAGAAAGCATGTCGTTTTCCAAGTATGTAGCTGTCGGTGTGATGTTGTTCGCTTTGTTCTTCGGGGCAGGAAACCTGATTTTCCCTGCGCAGCTCGGCCAATTGGCCGGCGAGAACTTCTGGCCTGCCATCATTGGCTTCCTCATCACAGGGGTAGGGCTCCCGTTCCTGGGCGTCATCGCCATCGGATATTCTGCAAGCAGTAACTTGCAAGATCTTGCAAGCCGAATCCATCCGTTATACGCAGTCATCTTTACTTCTGTTTTATACCTCACGATCGGGCCATTTTTTGCGGCACCCCGTACGGGAACTGTTGCTTTTGAAATCGGAATCACGCCTTATGCAGGTTCTGGCCCGCTGGCGCTGTTGCTGTTTACAGCTGTCTTCTTCTCTCTCGTGCTGTGGCTTTCGCTGAATCCGGCTAAAATCGTCGACCGGGTCGGCAAAATCCTCGCACCCGGAATTGTCGTTCTTCTGATTGTCATGATCGGCGCAGCCATTGTTAATCCAATGGGTGCCATCCAGCCGGCAACGGAAGGGTATGTCGGCAACCCGTTCGCGAAAGGGTTCACAGAGGGCTACAATACGATGGATGCCATTGCTGCTCTGGTTTTTGCCATTATTGTCATTAAAGCAGTCAAGGCAATGGGTATGAAGACAAACAAAGGCATTCTGAATGCGACTTTCAAGGCCGGTGTTGTGGCTTCATCCCTTCTCGGAATCCTTTATGTCGGCATTGCCTACATCGGTGCCACCAGTGTCGAGCAGTACGGCTTGTTCGAGACAGGAGGTCCGGTCCTCAGCAGCGGAGCCGAGCACTTCTTCGGAGCAGCCGGCACGGCGCTTCTCGCGATCGTCATCATTCTGTCTTGCATGACGACGGCGATCGGCCTGATGATTGCGAACGCCGAGTATTTCCACTCGCTGTTCCCGAACATCAGCTATAAGGTATTTGTCATTATCTTCACGACGTTCACGTTTGTAGTATCGAACTTCGGACTCGCGAATATCATCACCTATTCGATTCCGGTTCTCATGCTGCTTTACCCGCTGGCAATCTCCCTGATTCTGATGGCGTTCACCTCAAAGCTGTTCAATCATTCGCGCCTCGTTTATGTGTCGGCGACGATTGTGGCATTTGCCATCGGAATCGTTGATGGCCTTAAGGCACTCGCGGGTACGCTTGGAACGGAGTTTGCCTGGCTCCAACCGGTAGTCGATTTCTACACTGCCTACCTTCCATTCTATACGGACGGACTCGGATGGCTGATTCCGGTAGTGGTCGTTATGATCCTCACTGGCATCATCGCACGAGTAATGGGACCTGCAGCCAACACAGCGGAAGCCTGATTCTAAACCAAGTACAAAAAAACCGGCGGACAAGCTCCGCCGGTTTTTCTATGTGCAAAAAACCCCGGAATGATCTCCGGGGCCCAGTGATGCCCATCAGCTGAAGAAGTTGGTGAGCATTCCGCCTTTTTTGTTGTTGCTTGCAGTTGCCTGCCTGTTGCCGCCGGTCTTTGCCGTTCCGGCAAAGTCGTTGAACTGGCCTTTTAATTTGTCACGAGATTCCTTGTTTCGCATGAGATAAGCGGCACCCAATCCGAGGGCAGTCATCATCATCTTGTTCCGATTCATGTTGTTTTCCTCCTTGTGTGGTGCGTCTGTCCGTTATATTCCCGCATGGACGGATGCTAAACCGCAGAAAAAACAGATGCCATCCAAAAGTCAGACTTTGTCAGTTGTAATCCGGTGCGAAATACATTAGGATGAAAAACATTGGTCGAATTTTAGTGAATCGTCTTAAATATTTGTGTTCCAGCAAAAAAAGCATACCAGGCAGAAAGGATTGCACCTTATGCAAGAAAAAATGTCATTTTCCAACTATATCGCCGTAGGTTCCATGCTGTTTGCACTGTTCTTTGGTGCCGGCAACCTGATCTTTCCTGCACAGCTTGGCCAGCTTTCGGGTGATCAGCTGTGGCCGGCGGTTATCGGTTTTCTGATCACCGGAGTTGGGCTTCCGTTTCTTGGGGTCATCGCCATCGGCTATTCCGGAAGCAATCACCTGCAGGAATTGGCGGGCCGTGTTCACCCGCTTTACGGCGTGCTGTTCACATCCATCCTTTACCTGACGATCGGCCCGTTTTTCGCGGCGCCGAGGACAGGAACGGTCGCTTATGAGATCGGCATCACTCCGTATGTAGGCACCGATGCGGGAAGTCTTCCGCTTTTCCTGTTTACGTTGGCTTTCTTTACGCTTACTCTATGGCTTTCTCTGAATCCGGCCAAAATCGTCGATCGGGTCGGAAAAGTTCTGGCTCCCGGCATCGTCATCATCCTCGTCATCCTGATTGCCATGGCCATTTTCAGCCCGCTTGGAACCATCCAGCCCGCAACGGAAAGCTATGTTGAAGGGGCATTTACGAAAGGGTTCACGGAAGGCTACAATACGATGGATGCGATTGCAGCACTGGTATTTGCCATCATCGTCATCAATGCGATCAAAGGCATGGGGATGAAAACGAGAAAAGCCATTACCGGCGCTACTTTCAAGGCCGGCCTGATCGCCATTTCGCTTCTTGCCGTCCTTTATGTCGGGATTGCCTACATCGGTGCGACGAGTGTCCAGCCATTCGGCATATTCGAAACCGGAGGGCCGGTGCTGAGCAGTGCCGCCACGCATTACTTCGGGTCGTTTGGAACAATTCTGATGTCGGTGGTCATTATTTTGGCCTGTCTGACTACTGCCATCGGGCTGATCTCGGCCAACGGAGAGTACTTCCACTCACTTTTCCCGAAAGTCAGCTATAAGGCGTTTGTGTGGATCTTTACATTGTTCACCTTCACCATTGCCAATTTCGGACTGGCAAATATCATCACATTCTCAATCCCGATGCTGATGTTCTTGTACCCGCTGGCCATTTCACTGCTGGTCCTGACGTTCACATCGAAGCTGTTCCATCACGCCCGGTTCGTTTATGTCGCGGCGACGGCAATGGCACTGATCATCGGAATCATAGACGGGCTGAAAGCTCTCGCCGGATCGCTGGGCACGGAGTTCGGCTGGCTTGTCCCGATTGATGAGTTTCTCACAGCCAATCTGCCGCTCTACGCAGATGGATTGGGCTGGCTCATCCCTGTAGTGGTCACCCTGGTTATTACCGGAATCATTGCCCGGATCATCGGACCGGACCCGGAAAAGCAATCGAATTAATAAAAAATCCGCAGGGAAGCCTATTCGGCCTCTCTGCGGATTATTTGTTTACTAGCCGCGCAGTGCGCGGAGCTCTTCGATCGCGGTGAGCCAGTTTTTGGTCATGATGCCGTTCACTTTTCCGGCATCTCCGTCCTTCATGGCATGAATGATGTCGGTATGTTCCTTGTATGACTGCTCCCGGAGTACGATGGCGTCATGGTAAAATTGGCGGCGTACATGAGCTTGCAAGTTTCCGACGATGCTGTGGATATATGGGTTGTCCGCGGCTTCGACGATAATCTGGTGGAACTCTTCGTCGATGCGGATGGCGGACAATTCATCGCCTCCCCGGATCGCCTCTCCGAAGCGTTCGTTCGTTTCGGTAAGCCGGCTGATGACCTCATCTGTCAGATGGGGAATGGCGAGCTCCGCTGAAAGTGCCTGAAGGACAGCGAGCGGCGGAAGCAGGTCATTGATTGCATCCGGATCAATTTCCGTAACTTGGGTCGCTTTTCCGGGGTACATCTTTACAAACCCCTGCGTCTCAAGAAGCTGCAGAGACTCACGGACCGGTGTCCGGCTGACGCCGAGCGCCTTGGCGATTTCCATGTCGTTTAATTTCTCTCCGGGCCGGAGCGTCCCGTCTATGATCCAGCTTTGAACTTGATTGAATGCGGTTTCTTTTGCCGTCATGCGTACCGGCTTGGATAATTCTGCAGGAAGTGGCATATTTCCGTTCCCCCAATCGGAAAACTATATTACATCCATTATACATCAAACCCATTAAAAGGGGTATACAATATATCGCGCGACGAAAAAAGCGGTTTGTTTAGCATAATCCTGCCTGAAACAAGAAAAAACTGATATCCGCTGAATCCGGCCTGCGCTATTTTCTCAGGCGATCGGTTCCAGTTTCAATCAGTTTGTATGACAATCTCCGGGTGGCTTCTTAGCGGACGGAAGGTTCCTGTTTATCTTGGACAGCTTCCTGCACGGGCAGCCATTCTTGCGACCATCTCTGGATTTCCTGCATGACCGGTGCAAGCGCGCGCCCCTTTTCGGTAAGGCTATATTCAATGCGTACCGGGGTTTCAGGATAGACATCCCTTGTCACAATGCCTTCTTTTTCCAATTCTTTCAGACGCTCCGACAGCAGCCGGTTGCTGATTCCGATCGACTCGGTCATCGTACAGAACCGCTGAGATTCGCCCAGAAGGGAAAAGATGATCAGTGCGTTCCACCGCCGGCTCAGCATACCGACCGCCTGTTCAAAACGGGGACATAGTTCTGGCTGTACCATATGGCTTTCACTCCTTGTAAACAGTGTATCACAGGAATTAATTGTTCGAAAGTAATTCGGTTACTTGAAATAACCTAAAATATCCGTTATGATGGTTACAAATCGTAACTGAGAGGGGAACTTACCATAATGACATCTTTCCACCAGGCACCGGCCATCTATACCGGTGCGGTTTATCTGAATGTGCTTGATCCCCAAGCCATGAAAGCCTTTTATACAGACATTCTCGGTTTCCGCGTGCTGAGCGAGACGGATGGCCGGATCGAACTGACCGCAGACGGCAAGACGCCGCTGCTCGTGCTGGAAAGCCGCGAGGGACTCCATGCGAAGCGGCCGAACCGCGCGGGGCTTTATCACTTCGCGATCCTGCTTCCGTCCCGTGAGGACTTGGGCGCGGCAATTCTTCATTTTATCCAGAAAGGTGTGCGCATCGGAGCAAGTGATCACTATGTGAGTGAGGCGCTTTACCTGAACGACCCGGAAGGCAACGGCATTGAAGTATACCGCGACCGCCCGGCGGATGAATGGAACTGGAACGACGGCCAGGTTGAAATGGCTACAGTGGCACTGGACGGCGACGGTGTCGTCCGCTCTGCGCAGGAAGCCGGACGCACCTGGAGCGGTCTGCCTGATGAAACTGTCATGGGCCACGTGCACCTTCATGTTTCGAACCTTGCCGAGACAGAACGCTTCTATCGTGAAGGACTCGGCTTTGAAGTGGCTACGTATTACCCGGGCGCGCTTTTCATGTCAACGGAACGCTATCACCACCACCTCGGCCTGAACGTCTGGAACGGCGAGGGCATACCGGCGCAGGAAACAGACAGCGCGGGCCTCAAAGCCTATACACTCGTTTTTCCGGACAGTGAAGCGGTTCAAAAGGCTGCAGAACAGCTTCGGTCAATCGGGGCTGAAGTCAATGAAGACGGCGGGCATACCGTGACCGCGGACCCGTCCGGCAACCGAATTATCCTGCAGGCAGGCGCCTGATCTGAACCGCCCCATCACCGGGGCGGTTTTTCTGTCCGGTAAATTACTCCTCGAAGTGGCGGAATTTTGGCTCAAGAAGCGGACGGGACATGCGATTTGTGCATGGAATCGGGTATACTGGGAAGAGGATTGGTAGAAAGCTATAGCAAAGGAGTTCCCATGACTAAGAAACTCTGGTTCCAGGCGGGGGTCGGCATTCTTCTTGCCCTGCTCATTATCCATTTTTTCATCGATATCAAAGGCCTCTTCGCGCCGATCGGCATTATCCTGAGAACGATTTTCCTGCCGCTGCTCGTGGGCGGCGTATTGTTCTACCTGACGGAGCCCGTGCAGCGTTATCTGGAAAAACGCAATTTCCCGAGGTGGGCGAGCATTCTGAGTGTATTCGTGCTCATCATCGGCGTGTTCTGGGGACTGTCCGCCATGATCGGTCCGATGATCACAAAACAGGTCAATTCCTTTACCGACAATCTTCCGCAAATCACCGAGGATGTCCAGGATAACGTCAGTTACTGGCTTGATCGGCGTGATGAACTTCCGGAGTTCGTGGAGAATGCGATCGACAATGCGCGTGAACGTGTAAATGAAATCGCTCTGAACCTCGGCGGGGGAATGGTGAATTTCATCACAGGTTTTTTCCAGACGATCTTTATGCTCGTCCTTGCCCCGTTTTTCCTTGTCTACATGCTAAAGGACCATGAACGGTTTATTCCGTTCGTCTCTCAGTTTTTCAAGGGGGATAAGAAAACCTTTGTCATCCGCACGCTGGAAGAGGTCAACAGAACCATTTCGAACTATGTCCAGGGCCAGATGCTCGTCAGTATCTTTGTCGGCATCATGCTGCTGATCGGTTATCTCATCATCGGGTTGGAATATGCGCTGATCCTGGCGATCTTCGGCCTCTTCATGAACCTGATACCGTTTATCGGGCCATGGATTTCGGTGATTCCGGCGCTCCTGATCGCATTGATCCAGGATCCGAAACTCGTGATTGGTGTCGGCATCATCATGCTGGTCGCCCAGCAGGTCGAGAGCAACTTCATTACGCCGAACATCATGGGCAAAACGCTCGACATCCACCCGCTCACGGTCATTACGGTTATCCTGGCCGCGGGGAATATCGCCGGGTTCGTCGGTGTGCTCCTCGGTGTTCCGCTTTACGCGGTCGGCAAGACGATCGTCAAGAACTTTTATAAAGAGAGAAAAGAAATCCGTAAAGCCGCGACGAGCGACGTGGCGGAGGAATAGACAATTGGCTTCTCCTCAAAGTCAGTTTTAAAGTACCGGTTTCGTCATTCGAAGGCTCAGTTTCGTCATTCGGGGTCCTGATTTCGTCATTCGGGGTCCTGATTTCGTCATTCGTCATGTTGCTGAGCACGAATGACGAGACTAACCAGTTGAATGACGAGACTGGAAGGATGAATGACGAAATTACCTCCTTTTGCACGCAGCAGCTAAAGCTGCTTTGTGCTCCGAAATGCTCAAAACAGCAAACGGCACGGACTCTGGTCGCTTACCGCAGGCCGGCGCCGAGCCCCGCGTGAAGCGGGTCTCGACAGCCCGGCTTTTCCTGCAGGTGTCTTCCGGCGTCCGTGCCGTTTGCCATATGGAGTGTAAAATCCAGCCGCCAGCCCATTTGTCATTACTCAAAATACAGATGTCGGTGGAGCTTGCAGCCCTGATTAAAAGCGGCGGCGCAGGAAGGGCAGGCGGAAGCTCCATCCAGGTATTCGGCGACGGTCAGCTCATGGCCGCAGGCACCACACAAAACTGCTTTCTCGGAAAATCGGCCCTTGGGCCAGACCTCATGCCCGCCACATCCTGATTCCGCATGGCAGGCATGGCACGGGAACCAATTTCCACAGCAGAAAAACTTGATGGCAATCCGGTCGGTCGTGCCATGATAGTGCCGGCACCGCGTTTCTTTATCAATAATTGAACCATGTATAAGATGACCGTGGATGTTCATGGTTAACCCTCCGTCTGAATAAGGTTGACTGATTGTCTTTTCATTATATATGATAAGTTTAGTCAACTGAAATAAAAAACATGTTAACCAAACGGGGGATGGAACATATGGGGAATGAACGGTTGAAAATGATGATCATGGCCGCTCTCTTTGCGGCCATCATGGGGGTTGGGGCACAGATCATCATTCCGATTCCGCCGGTGCCGTTCACGGCACAGACATTGGCACTGGCACTTGCCGCGACAATACTAGGCAAGCGTTACGGAACACTCGCAGCCGCACTCTACGTACTCCTCGGCGCAATCGGTGTTCCGGTGTTCGCGGGGATGAAGTCCGGACTCGGTATTTTGCTGGGGCCGACGGGCGGTTATATTCTCAGTTATATTCCGGTGGCATTCATCATCGGCTGGATTTCTGAGAAAGGCGGTTTCCGTACGTCTGCGGTGGTTACAGCCAATATCATCGGGGCGCTTGTCATCCTTTTGATCGGCACGGCATGGCTGAAATTCATGGGCAACCTATCCTGGACCGGCGCCTTTGCCGGTGGAATGCTGCCATTCATCATTCTTGACTGTATCAAGGCCGTGTTCGCTGCAGTTCTCGGTGTGCTCGTCCGCAACCGCCTCGCTTCGGCCCGGCTATTGCCGGCTGGAATATGATTTGAAGCACCATACTCGGAAAAGCAACTGCTGGATAAGGAGCTGAAAATGGAACTTCCCGTCTGATCGGGAAGTTCCATTTTTCATTTGTGATCTTCTCTACAATTCTCTGGATAATTTTGTGAGCATAACGCATGACAAATAAAATGGATAGTATAAAGTATATCGTTGGGTGGAATAAATTGTTTTGGTAACACACAATTAAACCCCTGTTACTATCTATGATCAAATAGAGGAGAGTTGGATTAATGCAATTGATCGGGATGTCCATTTTGCTGATACCGATTCTGATGTTCACATTTGCTTTGGAGGAGCGGGGCAGGAAAATGATGAAACGCGTGGAGCAGATGGACAACTTGGGAATAGAGGCGGACGCTGTAAATTGGATGGAGGAAGCGGACGATGGGGAAAAGTGGTCCAGTAAAGAACTGGCACTCGGGTTGACGATTTCCCTGATCGGCTTTGGCAGTTATGTATTCAATATGCTGTTGGGCAAATAACTAAAAGGGCTGCGATCAGCTCTTTTTTATTTTGCTTTGTTGATGGTTCCCGGCCGCTTGTGATGTCTAACCTTCCCGGCATCCGCCCATACTGAATCGGCATGGAGATTCAGGGAGGAGTTCGGCAGATGACGGGATTTCCGGAAATCAGCACGAATATCTGGGATGTCTTTCTCGCCGTCCCGCTAGTGCTCATAGCCACACAACTATTGAAGAAAGCTTTGTCAATTCCACCGGCTTTCGTGCCTACGATGGCAACCCTTATCGGTCTGGTCATTTCTGTGTTTGTCAGCCACAGAGGCAATCCGGCAGCAGGGTTATTCATGGGCGTCCTGTACGGGTCGGCAGCGGTTTCATTTTATGTGTCGTCCAAGCTAACCATCCGCGCATACCGCTCCCGCTAGATTAATTCACCTCATAACGGGAATGATTAAAGTGATTTCAGAACAGGAGGGATCACCGATGGATATGGAAAGAAGTTCGTCGACCGAACGGTTTCAGCCGGTGACGTCCGTGAACAGCGGCGACGGTGTTCCGGTAGGTGAGGATCTGTACAGCTATACAATCCAGGTCGCAAACATCATTTTCTACGGAAAGCCGGGTATCGGGAATGAGTGGGTGCTGATAGATGCCGGCATGCCAAAGTCGGGCGGTAAGATTTTGGAGGCCGCCGCGGCGCGATTCGGTGAAAACAATCCGCCAAAGGCGATTATCCTCACCCATGCCCATTTTGACCATATCGGTGGTCTGATCGACCTTCTTGAGCATTGGGATGTCCCCGTTTTCGCGCATCCGCTTGAACTCCCTTATATTACGGGTAAGCGTGACTATCCGGATCCGGACGTGACCGTCGAGGGCGGCATGGTAGCGAAGATGTCAAAAATGTTTCCGAATGAATCAATCGATATCGGCGAACGGGCGCGTGAGCTGCCTTCCGATGGTACGGTGCCGCATATGACCGGTTGGAGGTGGGTCCATACTCCGGGGCACACGGAAGGACACATCTCACTTTTCCGGGAATCCGACGCGTCGCTAATTGCAGGCGATGCATTTGTCACGGTAAAGCAGGACTCGCTATATAAGGTGATGACCCAGGAACTCGAGGTCAGCGGGCCGCCGGTTTATCTGACCCCGGACTGGGAGAATGCCGAACAGTCGGTCAAGGCCCTCGCTCAGTTGCAGCCCCAGGCAGCCATTACCGGCCATGGAGTCCCTGTGATGGGAGAGTACTTGCAGAACGAGCTGGCCACCCTTGCAGAACATTTCAAGGAAAAGGCCGTGCCGGATCACGGAAAGTTTGTGGACGGCGAGAAATAATGGGTTTATCTACCCCGCTGGGTATCCGGCGGGGCTTTTATATTTGCCGGAATCGGGTATTGGAAGGTTGGATGGTTGGATGAGATTTCAACATGATAAGAAAAAACAGATTGTAGCCGCATTGCTTCAGTCAAACTTTCCTGTTGACACCTATATACCCCAGGTGGTATATTACAAATACCCCAAAGGGTATAAACGTCGAAAGGAATGAAGCTGAACATGTTTTTCCAATCATTTTTTGACGACCGTCTTGCGCAATACGCCTATCTTGTTGGCTGCCAGCGCACTGGCGATGCGATTGTCATCGATCCTCCCCGGCATGCGGAGGCCATCATTGCGCGTGCCAAAAAAGAAGGCCTGAACATCACGGCGGCCGCGGAAACCCATATCCATGCTGACTTCACTTCCGGAGCCCGCCAACTGGCAGAAGACCTTGGAGCCAAACTGTATCTGCCGGGTGAAGGCGGAGAAGACTGGAGCTATCAATATACAGATGGACTTGATGTTGTTCTCCTGAACGACAGAGAGAAGTTTTCTATTGGAAACATCGATTTCAAAGTGATGCACACACCGGGCCATACGCCGGAAAGCGTGTCTTACGTTCTGACCGACCGCGGAGGCGGCGCAACGGAACCGATGGGCATCTTCACCGGTGACTTCGTCTTTGTCGGAGACATCGGCCGTCCGGACCTGCTCGAAAAAGCGGCAGGCATCGCAGACACCGCAGAAAAAGGCGCCATCCAGATGTTTGACTCGGTCCAGAAGTTCAAACAGCTTCCTGACCATATGATCGTCTGGCCGGGCCACGGGGCGGGTTCCGCATGCGGGAAGTCGCTAGGCGCGGTTCCTCTCACGACAGTCGGCTACGAAAAGCAGTTTAACTGGGCGATGAAGGAAAACGACCGTGACCAATTTGTGAAGCAGCTGCTGGATGGCCAGCCGGAAGCGCCGAAGTACTTCGCCATGATGAAAAAAGTGAACAAGGAAGGCCCTGCGCTCCTGAAGCGTGAAGACATCCGGGTCATTGAAGATGCACAGGAATTCAACCAACTGCGCGAACAGGACGGTACACTCGTGCTCGATACACGCCCGGCAAAAGATGCCGAAACAGCGCTTGTCAAAGGCTCCATCAATATCCCGTTCAATAAATCCTTCACCAACTGGGCGGGCTGGCTGATCGGATACGACCAGGATCTTCTCGTCATTGCCGAAGAAGGCAAGGAAAGGGAAATCCGTGAAGCGCTCGAATCGGTCCACCTGGACCGGATCATTGCGTTTGTCCGTCCGGAAACCGCGGTTCCCGCAGCAGAGACTGATTCGTATGAAACACTGACCGTCGAAGAGTTCGTGGAAGCGAAGAAAGATGAGAACACGTATGTTCTCGACGTCCGGAACGATTCCGAATGGGAAGGCGGGCATATGTCTGAGGCTACTCATCACTTCCTCGGCCATCTTTGGAACGAGGAATTGCCGCAGGGCAAGGAACTGCTTGTCCACTGCCAGAGCGGCGCGCGTTCCGCAATTGCCTCCAGCATCCTGAAGGCGCGCGGTTTCGATAAAGTCTCCCACATGGCAGGCGGATTCGGCGCGTACGAAGGAAAAGGTTATGATACAGTGAAGTAAAACCGACCGCCCGGGCTGGACGGTCCGGAAAGGAGAACAGAAAGATGGAATACGATCAGAAAGTAAAAAACCGGATGAGGCGCGTGGAAGGACAGGTCAAGGGTGTCCTCCAGATGATGGAGGAAGGCCGGGACTGCCGGGAAGTCGTCATGCAGCTCCGGGCGATCAAGAGTGCCATCGACCGGACCGTCGGCGTGGTCGTCAGCACCAATCTCGAAGCCTGTGTGCGAGAAAGCATTGAAACAGGTGAGGAAACCAGCGATAAAGTCCAGGAAGCGATCGATCTGCTTGTCAAATCGAGCTGATCGGCGCAGAAGGGCCCAGAAGGGAAGATAGTAAATGGAATGGATTATCATTCTGGTGATTGTCGCATTTTTCGCCTGGCGGATGATGCCGGCGAAGGGTGTGCGGACCATTGATGCGGCGGGGCTGAAGGACAAGCTCGGCAACAAGTCGGTGCAGTTTGTCGATGTCCGTACCCCTGCGGAATACAAAGCCCGCCATATCAAGGAATTCAAAAACATCCCGCTGAACACATTGCCGTCCAGGACGGAATCTCTCGATAAGTCCAAAGAGACCGTCGTAATCTGCCAGAGCGGCATGCGGAGCGCTCAGGCGGCACGGGTTCTCAAGAAAAACGGATTTGAGAACGTCGTGAATGTCCGCGGCGGCATGGGAGCCTATAACGGGTGAGCGGCGCGGAATTGACGCTTCCGTTCATCCTGACCCTGTTCGCGATCGGGTTTGCCGGCTCATTCATCTCCGGCATGGTCGGAATCGGCGGGTCGATCATCAAATACCCGATGCTCCTCTATATCCCGCCGATGCTCGGCTTTGCGGCTTTCACGGCCCATGAAGTCGCCGGCATCAGCGCGGTACAGGTCATCTTCGCGACCATCGGCGGGGTCTGGGCCTACCGAAGCAGCGGCTATCTGAACAAAAAGCTGATCATTGTCATGGGCGCGGCCATTCTGGCCGGCAGCTTCATCGGAGGATTCGGTTCTTCGGGCCTGAGCGAGACGACTGTAAATGTCGTCTACGGAATCTTGGCGGCCATTGCCGCCGTCATGATGTTCATCCCGAAAAAGGAAGTGCCGGACATGCCGGAGGAAGACGTGCCGTTTTCGGTCCCGCTTGCGGCAGTGCTCGCGTTTATTGTGGGCATCGGCGCCGGCATCGTCGGCGCGGCCGGTTCCTTCCTGCTTGTGCCGATCATGCTGACGGTGCTGAACATCCCGACACGGATGACCATCGCAACATCCCTGGCGATTACGTTCATCTCATCGATCGGCTCGACCGCCGGCAAGGTGTTCACCGGACAGGTCCTGCTTTGGCCAGCCGTCATCATGATTGTGGCCAGCCTGATTGCCGCACCGCTCGGTGCAAAGGCCGGCCAAAAAATGAACACGAAGGTCCTCAAATGGATCCTTGCGATTCTCATTGCAGCGACCGCCATCAATATCTGGCGCGACCTGTTCTTGCAACTGCTGTAAACCAATATTTTTTTTGCATATCAATATACCCATACGGGTAACTGTATATTAGGAGGAACTCACAAATGAAAGTAGCCATCATCGCAGCAAACGGCGGCATGTTCGACGCCTATAAAGTATTCAATATCGCAACCGCGGCAGCGGCAACGGACGGGGAAGTCGAGATCTTCTTCACGTTCGAAGGACTGAACCTGATCCACAAGGAAGGCATGAAGCAGCTGCCTATGCCGGAAGGCAAGGAGCACTTCGCGGACGGATTCGCGAATGCGAATGTCCCGTCGATCGAAGAACTCGTCGGCATGGCGCAGGAACTCGGCGTCAAATTCATTGCATGCCAGATGACGATGGACGTCATGGGCCTCAAGAAAGAGGATTTCACGGACGGCACGGAAGTCGGCGGTGCGGTGACGTTCCTCGGGTACGCGAAAGACGCGGATATTACACTGACGTTCTGATTTCGGGATAAAAAAGATTGAGTCAATGCTCAGGAGGGAATGCAAAAATGGAAAACGTGACGAAGACATTGGACGCAAAAGGGCTCGCGTGCCCGATGCCGGTCGTCCGGACGAAAAAAGCGATTGAAGAGCTGTCGGCCGGAGACGTACTGGAAGTGGTGGTGACCGACCGCGGATCGATTGCGGACATTCCCATGTGGGCAAAGAACACGGGTCACGAATACCTGGAACTCGTCGAAGAAGGCGACTTACTGAAGCACTATGTCCGCAAAGGCGGAGAACAAGCATGGGACAAGGAGGAATCCCCATTGAAAACCATTACGAATGAAGAGTACCTGGGCATCGCTGATAAAGGCCAGGTCACACTGATCGACGTCCGCGAACCGGATGAGTTCGCGGCAGGCCATGCGCCGGGTGCGAAAAACATCCCGCTCGGACAGGTTGAACAGCGCTCGGATGAAATCCCGGCAGAGGGGGATGTCTACATCATGTGCCGCTCCGGCGGCCGTGCGGGCATGGCGTGCGACACGCTCGAAACACTCGGAAGAAAGAACCTGATCCGTGTGGCACCGGGCATGGGCGACTGGGACGGTCCGGTCGAGTCATAACAGAATCATCAGGACGGCAACGGAATGGCTCCGTTGCCGTTTTTTTGATAGTGCGGCAGCCTTGCTGTTTTGTCAGGCTAACATTAGACTGATTTACCCCTAACATGAGCCGGATTCCATGATACAATGGGGAATAGAGAAAGCTAACATAAGCAATCGACCGGAAAGAGGAGGAGCAATGGTTAAATACATAGGGGACGTCACCAAGGAATTCGGCATCGAATCACATACGCTGCGCAACTGGGAAGACCGGGGCCTCATCGGAGATGTGGAGCAGGACTTTGTCCACGGCCGCATGTACACGGATGAACAGATCGAGCGCATCAGAACGATCCAGGAAGTCATCACGGCCCAGCGCGAAAAAGGCATGAAGCGGACGGATTACCGGGAAGTGGAGGATATCCTTCTCGACCGTTTCGGCGGCATGATCGTGGAGCGCCAGGAAAATATCCCGGCCACTCCGGAAACCTTCATCAATCTGCTGAAGAAGCTGGAAAAGCAGGAACAGGCCAATGAGCAGCTAAAGGAACTGCTCATGACGATGGCGAAAAGCCAAGTGGAAGGAAATGACCGGATCCACCAGGCGCTTGTCGAGAACACAACCAAGCAGGAAGAAGAGATGAAGGAGATCCGGGAAGTCCGGGAAATGATCATCGGGCTGAACAAGGATCTTCCTGCGCGCACAAGCGAAGCGCTGCGCAAGGGCCTCCCGGAAGCTCCGGCGATCTCCAAGGAACAGGCGGATACCGTCATCAAGGAGAACCAGTCTCTGAAGCAGGAAGTGCAGCTGATGAAGAAGGTGCTGGACGAAGTGCTTCTGCAGATCGAGGAAGACCGGGAAAAGCAGGCAAGCTTTCAGGCCGCTCCGGCAGAAGAACAGAAAAAGGGATTCTTCGCAAGAATATTCGGATAAAAAAATGGAGCCGCGGGGAGGGCATGAATCCCTTCGCGGCTCCTTTTATTTGGTCTGGAAAGCTACCGCTTCAGCGGGCAATACCCGCATTGCATGAGTCCAGGGACGTCCTTGGAGTGGCAGCACGTCGTGCGGACGGTCGTATTGAGAAGGAGTGAAGGACGCGAACCCCGGAGATACTTGGCGAAGAGGGAACCCTGTGCCAGCCCCTCCCATGTCCGGTCATCTTTCAAAATCTCCATGACGGCCTCCGCTTCTTCTGCAGTCCACGGATCTGACAGTAGCACATGCAGGTGATACAGCAGAAAGCCGAATAAATTCTCCCAGTGTGTGAGGGACGAAGCGGACGCAACCGTCCGGAGTGCATCCGACACTTCTTTGGTATAGGTCCTCAGGATTTTCCGGATGGTTTCTGTCCGATCTGCCTCGTTTGCCATGACATAGCCGCCGGCCGTAAGGAACGTGCTGACGGAGAGCTTGCCGTATTCTTCGATGGCACCGAACCGGATGGCGTCGTCCGGCCCTTCCCAGACCTCTTCGTAAACGATCAGTGTATACAGCTGCATCGCCGTAAACATGCCAAGCCGCCGGCTGAAGTAGGAGGCGGCGACCGCCGGATTGTCCGCTCCGCTTACCGCACGGACCAGGCGGAGTGCACTTTCCGGGTCGGATTTCTGTGATTTTAGGGTAAATAGAGGGTGCGCGGGTTCACCCGTATAAATGCTGTAACTATTCAGTTGGCGCTTTTGTTCATGGGTCAGATTCATCATATTGCCATTATACCGCACAGGGCCGGGGTTCCGGAATGCGCCCGGCATGTTGGTGTGCTATCTTGAAACTATTCGGAAAGGGGGTGGGCCGGCATGCGATTGGCCATCATGACCGTAGGGAAGACACATAGCGGAAAGACAACATTCGGCAACCGGCTTGCCGAAGCGCTTCCCGGATCCGCGGTGATCGATCAGGATCTGCAGGCGGAATTCCTCAACCGGCATTATCCCGAACTGCTTCCGGAAAAAGGGCCGAACACGATCAAGAATGCTCTCACACAGACGCTTGTTGATCATGCTGTTCGGCAAACCGGCCTGCACCTCATCATCTCCAACTCGAACCTGGGTCAGGACGCCCGGCTGAAGTGGCTAGACTATTACAGGCAACACGGCTTCACGACGGTTCTCGTCTTTTTCAATATTCCGGAAGACCATCTGAGGATCCGCATCAGGGAAAGCGGCCGGAGCACGAAAATCTTCCGGGTCAGCCTCACTTTCGATGAACTGCTCGACCGGCAGAAGGCCGCTTTTCCGGTTGCCGCCCCTTTGGAAGGGGAAGCAGACCATCTGTTTACGGTACGGTTGCCGGATGACACAGAGTCCGTCATCCGTGAAATTACCGGACTCGCCGACGAAACGGAGGAAAGCTGATGAAGATCCTTGTTGACGCGGACGGCTGCCCGGTTGTTGCCGAAACGATCGGTACGGCAAGAAGGCACGGAATACCGGTTACGCTGCTTTGCGATACCGCCCACGAGATGCACCGGGACGGCGCAGAGACGGTCATCGTTTCCAAGGGTGCCGATGCGGTCGATTTCCTTCTTGTAAACCGGGTGAGCCCGGGGGACATCGTCGTGACCCAGGACTATGGCCTGGCCGCAATGGTGCTCGCAAAGGGCGGCCGGCCGATTGACCAGAACGGCCGGCTCTACACGGAAGACAATATAGACGGCCTGCTTATGAGCCGCTACGTTTCCAAGAAAGTGCGCGATGCCGGCGGCCGCATGAAAGGACCGAAAAAACGCAGGCCGGAGGCGAATCTCCGATTTGAGCGTAATTTGGACGCACTGCTCTCCGGTTTCAGGGGAGAAGCAGTGCCGGAGGAAAGGAACGAGGAATAAATGGCTTTTGTCTGGTTTGCATTGGCCGCCGCTATCACGGTGTTCGCGGCCATTAAGCTATCCAATTATGCAGATGTGCTCAGCACGAAAACGTCAATGGGCGGTCTCCTTGTCGGGACGCTCCTCCTTGCCGGGGCTACATCGCTTCCGGAAGTGACGACGAGCGTGTCCGCGGTGCTGATCGGCAATCCCGATATAGCCATCGGGAACGTTGTCGGGTCAAACATGTTCAATCTGTTCATCTTTGCCTGTTTTGACCTGGCCTACCGCAGACATCGTCTTCTGGAACTGGCGGGCCGTAACCACCTCTATACGGCAGGCACCGGCTTTGTCCTGATGGCTGTGACTTATCTGTCACTCCTGTTCCGCCCGGAGTGGGGTGTTTTCGGTGTCGGACTGGACTCGATTGTACTGGTCGTACTGTATGCAATCGGCATGGTGATTGTCGGACGGGTATCCAAAAGCGGATCGCCGGCCCCGGCTGTCCCGGTTTCCGACACGGCTGTCACTTCCGATGAAGACGACGGCATCACCGTCCGCCGCGCTGTGATCGGCTTTTCCCTCGCGGCATTGCTGATCATGGGGGCCGGAACGGTCCTGTCGATCATGGGTGACAGGATCGCTGTAATTACCGGCCTCGGTTCCAGTTTCGTCGGCAGTTTCCTGATTGCCGCGACCACCTCGCTCCCCGAAGCGGTATCAGTCTATGTCGCGCTTCGTGCGAAAAACGTCAATCTGGCGCTGGGGTCGATCCTTGGGAGCAACATGTTCAATATGCTCATCATTTTCATATCCGACCTTTTCTACAGGGATGGGCAGGTACTCTTCATGGCGGATCCGTCCCACCAGATTACCGCGCTTGTCGTCATGGCACTTTCCGCCATTCTCCTTCTTGCCATCGCAAGAAAAAAGACCGCATCCCATGCCGCTTATATCGTCCCGTCCGTCCTTATTGTCATCGGCTATTTTGTTGCCTCTTATCTGATGTTCCAAGGATAAGTGGAAGAATAATCCGGGTATAGAGTCTTAAAGACCATCCCGGCGGCCATGATAGGGTTAGTGACGCGGATGTTGATCCGCGCCCACACATTCATCCGCAGGGAGATGCGAATCTTCTTGGAGAGAGACGGAGATGAGTGAAATGGCCGGTATATTCGACGAATACATGATCATGATCTATTGCCTGGTGGTTTTGTGGATCAATCTCGGCTATCTTCATGACCAGCCTGAAGAAGCGAGGGGAATCGCGGAGCTTTCGCCCGCCGAGGACCTTGCGATCAAACAGGACAGCCTGCCGATGCTGACCCTCTCGCTGGCATTTAATTTCAGCCGCAGATGGCTGTTTTATATGCTGGCATCGATCGTGACCGGAAATCTGCTTGTCAAGGCCCTGTCGGTGACCCTATTTGCCGTCAGCCTGCACAACAGCATGCCGCGGCAGAAGACGTCGGTATGGAAAAGGAAGCGGAAGCGGAACCTCGGCATGTTTTTGGCGATCGCCGACGCCTTTTTCATTACTGGATTCCTGATCTGGATGATCTGGACCTGACAGTCCGCTCCGGCAAAGCTGCACGCCGGCTCAACGGCCGGACAACCCATTGCCCGCCTCACCTACGAGGCGGGCTTTTTGGTGCCCAGACATCCGTCCGGGCGGGCTCATATCCTGTACGGGAAGGGGGTGAAGGCGTATGCCATCTGAACATAACCCGGTCGCGGTCGAACGGGCCGAATGGAAAAAACGGCAGATGAAGGAACGGATGAAGCAGCTTCTCACCGTCTCCTCCCCGATCTTCATGCTGCTTTTGTGGGAATTGCTGTCCCGGACAGCTGTCCTCGATCCCAGGTTCTTTCCGCCGCCGACAGCGATCCTTGAAACATTCTGGAACTTGGCGGTGAGCGGGGAACTGCTCACGCATATCGGGATTTCGCTCTACCGGATATTCGGCGGCTTCTTGCTCGGGGTCATTCCCGGCGTGGTCATCGGTCTTCTTATGGGGCTTTACTCGCCGATCCGGCATTTTGTCCAGCCGATCGTCATGGCACTTATGCCGATCCCGACGCTGGCGCTGTTGCCGATCATCATCATCCTGTTCGGCATCGGCGACCTGTCAAAAGTCGTGACCATCGCGGGGAGTGTGTTTTTCCCGGTTGTCATCAATACGGCTGCCGGTGTCATGAACATCGACCCGATCCACATGGACCTCGCGAAAAACTACGGAGCCGATTCTAAAGACTACTTTCTGAAGATCGCCTTTCCCGGCGCGCTCCCGGTCATGCTGGAAGGGATCCAGATGGGGCAGGCAATCGCGCTGCTGACGATTGTGGCGGCGGAAATGATGGGATCGGTATCAGGCATCGGTTTCCTGATCTGGACTTCCTACAAGGCGTTCCTCCTGCAGGAGATGTATGTCGGACTTATCCTGATCTCATTTTTCGGCTATCTGTTCTCGCTCCTGCTGCGCGGGCTCCAGCGGAGAATTCTGAGGTGGAGGTGACAGGATGAATGATGACGTCAAGATCCGGATCCGCAACCTGACGAAAGTGTTTTACCAGAAAGGTGAAAGCACCACAGCGCTGGACAATGTGACACTCGACATAATGGACGGGGAATTTGTTTGCCTGGTCGGACCGAGCGGCTGCGGCAAGACGACCCTTCTCCGGATTCTTGCGGACCTCGAACAGCCGAGCGCAGGCGAATATGAGATCGCTCGTGAAAAAGAGGACCGGCCGCTCCAGTCGATGGTATTCCAGGAGCGGGGGGTCATCCCGTGGCTCACTGTCCGGGACAATGTCGCGTTCGGGCTGGAGATGCGGAAGCTCCCGAAAAAGGTTGTGAAGGAACGGACCGACTATTACCTGGAGAAAACCGGACTTATGGCATTTGCGGACCGGTTCCCGAAGGAGCTGTCCGGCGGGATGAAGCAGCGGGTCGGCATCGCCCGCGCATTTGCGAACGACCCGGAGATTCTCCTCATGGATGAACCCTTTGCCGCGCTTGATGAGCAGAACAAGTTCATCCTGCAGGAAGAGCTGCTGCAGATCTGGGCGGAGACGAGAAAGACGGTACTGTTCATCACGCACAGCATTGACGAGGCGCTTCTATTATCCGACCGGATTCTTCTGATGAGCGCGCAGCCCGGAAGGATTTCCGAGGAGATCCGGGTCGCCGCGCCGAGGCCCCGGACGATGGAGGCCATCCGGGCGGATCCGGACGTCGCAGAACAGTTCGTCCGGGTGCTGAAGCATCTTCAGGACGAGGTGCAGCGGTCGAGGGGATGACAATGGAAAAGTTTATGCGGGTCATGAAGACGGCGGTATGCAGTCTCGTGCCATGCAGACCTCTGGCCGCCACAAGGCTTAAGGGAAAAGATTGGGAGATGGGGGATCAGTATGGGAAAGCATAAACTGAAGGCGGGCTTTGCCGCAGCAGCGGCGGCGATCCTGCTTTTGGCGGGCTGCACACAGAAGGAGTCAGCCCCGCCTGAGAAGCCTGCAGATCTTCCGGAAGGAGAGCATCCGTCCGGGGACCTGGCGCCGCTTGAAAAGCGCGTGACGGTCACGATCGCTGAAGACGGTGCCGCATCGGGCGCCGGGTTCTATATCGCGAAGGAAAAAGGTTATTTCGAGGACTACAACATCGACGTGGAATTTGCCCAGTTCGCCAACAGTGACGAGATGCTGCCTGCGGTCGCAGCAGGCGAGGTGGACATCGCGGGCGGCGTTTCGACCGCTTCGTTCTTCAACGCAATCGCACAGGGCATCGACGTCCGGATCATCGCCGACAAAGGCCATAACGTCCCGGGCAAGTCGTACTTCACATTCGTCAGGGGCGTGGACAGCGGCATCGAGGAATACGCCGACATCAAGGGCAAAAAGATCGCCGTCTCGTCGCGCAACTCGATCGACAGCTACTTCTTTGACAAGCTGATCGAGCATGCCGGCTTCACGGAGGAGGAAGTGGAGTTCGTCCTGATTGCGGACTTCGGCAGCATGCTCGGAGCGGTCGACAACGGAACGGTCGACATGGCGCTCAGCATCGAGCCGCTCATCGCCCAGGGCATTGTGCAGGGCATGCACGAGCGCTTCCGGGACGCGACCGAGTTCGCACCGGAAACCCAGGTGGCGATGGTGCTCGGCTCGCCGCAGTTCATGACACAGGAAAGGGACATCTCGCTCCGTTTCATGCTCGCCTACCTGAAGGGCCTGCGTGACTACAACGACGCGTTCCAGAAGGATGAAGGCAAAGATGAGATCATCGACATCATGGTGAAGCATACCGCGCTGAAGGATCCGGAAATGTGGGAGCAGGTGCAGGTGACCGGCCTTGACCCGGACGGCAAGATGTTTGTCGACAACATCCGCGAGCAATATGAACACTATAAGGCAGCCGGCGCCATCTCGGGCGAGATCGACTTTGACAAGGCGATCGATACCTCGATCACGGAAGAGGCGCTTGAGATCATCGGGCCGTATGACGGCGACTGAGCGCGCGTATCAGAAACCGGGGTTTTCTTGAGCCGGCCGGCGCGATAAGGTATAATGGCATGAGAAAGAGGAACTAGAAAAGGACCGGATGCGCAAACATCCGGCCCCTGTGCAGCCTGTGCCCGGACGGGTCAGGCGGATACAATATGGCCGTCCCGACCTTTGCCGAGGGGGACGGCTATTCTTTTTTGCTGATGGCGACGATCAGTGTCACGACAAGCGTCAGCAGACCGACGATGGCACCGGCCACCTGAATGATCAGTCCTGCCGCTTCGGCGACGGTCAAAGGCATCACCCCCTCCCCCGGGGAATGCCGTCCGGACAAGTCTGCTCACCCATTATACCACAAGTGCGAACGTGTGTTCTATCTACGTTCCGATTTTCTGCAGTAGGGACAATTTACCCTCGGAAACAGTGCGATTGATTTCCTGTTACTAACTATTTCATCCAATAACCTAAGTGTATCAGGTCCTTCCAAAGGGAATGCCATCAGCAAGAGACCGAAGGAGGGATCAGGATGAAGGCGAAATTCGCATTCCCGATCGTCATCGCGGGATCGCTGGCACTGGCGGCTTGCGGCTCGGAAGGACCGGAGGAAGCTGTAACGGAGGAAGAAGCGGCGGCAGCGGAAACCGTGACAGCAGAGAATGGTGACGCTGGGGAAGGGGCGGCGGCCGGCACGGACAGTGAGTCACCTGTTAAATCTCAGGCTTCGGACGGCAGCGGCCAGGCCGACATGAGGAAGAAGATGCAGGCAATGGACTATACGGAGTTTGAACTGGAAGTCGAATATGACAATGATGAAGAGTACGAGGCCCAGCTTGAGCTGAAATCGGATGACTCGGTTGTAGCCGGCTATGAAGACGATATGAACAGCATTAAAAAACAGGGCATCGAAGCTTTCAATGATCTTTATCCGCTTGTCGAACAGTTGGAGCTCAAGCCATCTTCCAACCAGGAGGAAGAGATCCAGAAGGTGCTCTCGACATTCAGCCTTCCGGATGACTTCACCGACTTTTCCTTGGAGCTTAGGTTTAGCGACGGAACGAAGCATGAATTTAAAGTGGAGCAATGAATAAGGAACGTTCGCCACAGTAATTAAGTGAGCGGACGTTTTTTGTGTTTGTAAGAGGTGGAATCTTCAATTTCTTATCGCGGAAAAGAGCAGGTGATGCTAATATTAGATTAAAGGTAAATTTTGGGGGTCCTATGATTTTACTTGCGGTGATCAGCAGTCTCGCTCTAATTGCGGCAGGGATAATCGTCCTTTATAAGATTAGGAAGGCATGGTTATCGGTGCCTCTGTTTGTTTTCACAGTACTGGCCGGTGCTGCAATATTGGGTTTTGGCAGCCATCGGATCGATCGAATGGCCGGAGCGGACCGGCCGGGTGCTGGAGTCGGGGCAGTACACGATTTTATATCGTGAGGATGAGGGACAATTGGCTGATGAGGTGCTCTCTGCACTGCATGAAATGGAGCCCGTGGTCTCCGAACTGTTGGGCGAAGCTCCGGAAGCACGGCTGACTGTCCGTTTCTCGAATTTACTGCATGGGGAAGTGGCTGATCAGTCAGTGGGTGTCTATAACTGGAAAACCTCCACGGCCACGCTGCTCTCCGGCATTTCCGACTGGAGACCCACTCTGCTCCATGAATATGTCCACTATCGTTCGCATCAGTATCAGGCCCTTAAAGGTACGCCACCCGGGACAATCCCGCAATGGTTTGAGGAAGGCCTGGCGATGTATGTTCAGCATCCTGTGCCGCCTGCCGACGCAAGTGATGTGGAGATTTCACATGACCTGAGGGAAATCGGCAGCTATCAGGACTTTCTGGGCGCTCTTGAGCACACCGATATTTATGCACAGAGTTATTTTGCAGTAGCTCATCTGATCGAGTGGTACGGCACAGAGTCCGTTTTGGTTCTTCTCAATTCTACTTCGCAGGACCAGTTTTATGCCCGTCTGGAAAAGCTAACCGGCAAAAGTAGTGCTGATTTCAGTGGTTCGCTGATGGACGCTTATATGAATGATGAGGAACGAAAGTACGAGATGGCTATGCGCTTCCAGGATCACCTGTTCAAGGATGACTTTGAAGGGGCCGAACAGATGCTGGCTGACTGGTCAGCTGCTGAAGGCAGCCGGGCAGCCAAAGAGGTGGAAGAGTATCAGCGCACTCTTTTACTGCATGCCGGGAAATGGGAGGAACTGATGTACAGCCTCGAGCAAAAAAAGGCTGCCCGTCCGTATGACATGAGTGCCTTCAATTATGCTCTGCTGGCCGAGCTAAATCTGTTGTTTCATCCGGAACGGGCGTCAGGTTTGGTTAAAGAAGCACTGGCCAACCTGCCAGAAGACGCCACGTCTTCTCACATGATTCGCCAATGGGAAGAACCGTATGAACAGATTGCCGATCATAACCCGCGTGAGGGCTATCGGATGCTCATCGAGAACGATCTTTTTTTCAATCAGGAGATAAAGGAAGCACTTTTCATGAAATGGCAGGATGAATACCCGGTTGAAACTTGGTGGGAGAGGAGCGGAGAGCAGTAATGTGGCAGGGAGCGGCGGCGGTTTGTCTTGATGAAGAAGGGCGGCTCCTGATGGTGCTTCAGGGAACACATGAAGAGGAGAAGAAGTGGGCTGTGCCATCAGGAGGGAAGGAAGCGGGGGAGACGTTTGAATCCTGTTGCCTCCGTGAGCTGAAAGAAGAAACCGGATACTTGGGAACTATTGTCCGGCCGCTATTTGTGAAGTCAGATGGGGCGGTTGAGGTACGGTATTTCGAAGTGGTGGTCATTGGCGGCTGCATGGAGATCTGTGATCCGGACGGTCTGATTCATGAAATCGCCTGGAAAGCGGCTGCTGAGATTGATGATCTGGTGCTTTCCTTTCCGGAAGACCGGCCGTTTCTGCTGTCTCTGTTCGGAGAAGCGGCATCTTCTCAAACTGTATGAAAAAGGACCGCTCCGAATTTATCGGAGCGGTCCTTTGGCGTTTGTACTATGAAGCTTGAGCGATATTTTTCCGCTTCGCAAGCAGGGTCTGAAAGCTGTGCAGCGACATGCCGGCGATGATGACGGCGATGCCGCCGAGGGCGACCGGGCCGGGGAGCGGAAGCGACAGCAGGATCATCTCTCCGGCAAGGGCAAAGACGATCTCGAGCGACTGGGTCGCTTCGACCGCTGCGAGCCTCCCCTGATCGTGCCGGGCAAGGTCGGTGGCCATGAAAAACAGTGTGGTCGCAATGACTCCGGACGAGACCGCAACGATGAACGACTGGACGACCTGTCCCCAGGACGGCCACCCGACTGACGCAACGGCAATTCCGGCAAGCAGAATCCAGAACGGAAGTGAGGCCAGCGTCATCGCCAGCACCCGCTGGAACGTGTCAAGCCGCCCGCCGAGCGTCTCCATCATCTTCCGGTTCCCGAGCGGATAAGCAAACGCCGCGATGACAATCGGCAGAATCCCGAGCAGGATCGTCCGGCCCCCGACCGTGCCGGCATGCGGCAGCTGGATGAGTACGACCCCAAGCAGGATGGTGCAGGAGATACCGAGTGAGATGAATGGAATCCGGTGGCGTGACGTTTTTTCTCCGTCAGCCGTTTTCACCGTGAATAAAAACAGCGGAGCCAGCAGCACACCCGCGACAATTGTCAGCTGCCAGGTACCCGCGACCAGCCAGCCCGGGCTGAACGCCGCCGCGAATGTGAGCGGCGCGTAGAACAGCACAAATGCAAAAAAGCTCCAGAGGATGAACGGACCGGGGATGCGTTTTATTTCGGTGAATGAGGTGCTCAAGCCTCTGCGCACCACAACGATCAGAAGCAAAAATGGAACCATGAAGAAGAACCGGAGAGAGGCACTCCACATCCAGCTGCCGCCGTCCAGCTCCATCGAGCGGTTCAGGACGAACGTCACTGCAAAAAATAACGAGGCGAGGATGCCAAGCGTGATCTCCTTCATGATGCGGCCCCCCTTATGCGCGCTCTTCGTACAGCTTCACCATCTCGATAATGACATACGACGCTTTTTCCATGTTGTCGGCGGAGATGAATTCATACTTGCCATGGAAGTTCTCGCCGCCTGTGAAGATGTTTGGCGTCGGCAGGCCCATGTAGGACAGCTGCGAGCCGTCCGTGCCGCCGCGGATCGGGATGATGTTCGGTTCGATATCGAGGTTTTTGAAAGCGTCGGATGCGATATCGACAATATGCATGACCGGCTCGATTTTTTCCGCCATGTTGTAGTACTGGTCGTTCAGCTCAAGTTCGACCGTGCCATCGCCGTACTGATTGTTCAGCTTGGCGGCTGTTTCTTCAAGCAGTTGCTTTTTCGCTTCGAACTTCTCGCGGCTATGGTCACGGATGATGTAGGAGAGTGTGGTCTTCTCGACCGATCCGTCCACGTACATGAGGTGGATGAAGCCTTCGTATTCATCGGTTTTCTGTGGGATTTCATCCGCCGGCATCGCTGCCTGGAACTCATGGGCGATGAGGATCGAGTTGACCATTTTGTCCTTCGCGGAGCCCGGGTGGATGTTCGTGCCGTTGAACGTCACTTTCGCTGCAGCCGCATTAAAGCTCTCGTACTGGAGCTCACCGAGCGGGCCGCCGTCCATCGTATAGGCGTAGTCGGCTCCGAACGCTTCCACGTCGAACTTGTGCGGGCCGCGTCCGATTTCCTCATCCGGCGAGAAGGCCACGCGGAGCTTGCCGTGTTTGATGTCCGGATTTTGCGCGAGGTATTCCATTGCGGTCATGATCTCCGCGATGCCGGCCTTGTTGTCGGCGCCGAGAAGCGTGGTGCCGTCTGTTGTGATGAGCGTGTGGCCTTTGTAGTTGTCCAGCTGCGGGAACACGGATTTGGCCATGACGGTAGTTTCGTTCAGTTTGATGTCGGATCCGTCGTAGTTGTCGAGGCGCTGCGGGTTGACGTTCTTGCCCGTGTAGTCCGTCGCCGTATCGACATGGGCGAGGAATCCGATCACCGGAAGGTCCTTGTCGGTGTTCGCCGGGAGCGTACCGAACAGGTAGCCGTTTTCGTCCAGCGTAATCTCGGTCAGGCCAATTTCCGACATTTCCTTCTCGAGCAGGCGAAGCAGGTCCCATTGGCCTTCTGTAGAAGGTGTCGTGGTGCTGGCCTCATTGGATTGTGTGTCGATCTTCGCATAGCGCACGAGTCGCTCGATCAGCTTTTCTTTCATTGCACGTTCCCCCTTGGTGTAGGATGAATTCCGAATAGTACCATTTTAGCACTTCTTACTTGGGAGAGGGAGCGTGCGGGAAAAGATCATGATGCCCCGGTGAGATTACACATTCGGCTTCCGGGATGACATTAGGCTAGCGCACGTTCATGATCCTGAGCGGCCAGTTTCTTGGCAGGACGCCGGGCGATGCTTGCGGCAATCAGGAATTGCGCGGCATAGTAGGGCACCATGACGAGCGCGTCACGGCCGGCGAGCGGGATGGTGAAGCGGTCGATTGCGAGCACCGAATCGGAGAAGATGAACAGCAGGGCGCCTGCGATGGCGTATGCGTTCCCGGTTCTGATCGCCGTCCAGCCCATCGTCAAAATGACAACGATATAGGCGATAACTGCCAGGCCGAGCAGGTCTCCGCCCAGAAGAAGCGGCCCCGCGACGATGCCGGCCATGACCAGGCCATAGAGGACCAGTGCGCTGCCCGCGGCCTTTGGCATCTGCCGCACGGCGGCACGCCGGAACGCGGCGATGTAAAACAGATGACCGATAAGGAACGTGACGAGCCCGGCGATAAACCAGTAGATGACACCGTCCGCAACCATGCAGACGGCCAGGCCGGTGGTGGCTACCCATTTGTAGCCGGCCGGCATCCGGTCGGGCTGCTTGACGGCGAAAAGGATTATGAGTGCCATCGGGATCAGCTTCATCAGGATTTTGAAACCGACAGGCTCCGGCGGGATAAAGAAGATATAGACGATACCGATTACGGCGATCAGCAGGGGAAGCAGGTAACGGTTCATGGATGGCCTCCTTTGATATCTGTCCGATTCGCCGGACACCCCTTTATTTCCTCCCGGCGACCGTCTTCAGAAACGCGGATACCGCTGCGTGGCCAGCCATCGCCGGAGCATGCAGAATGGAGAACGTCCGCTTTTGGGGCGGGAGGTGGGCGTCCAGCTGCACGAGCTGTCCGGTCTCGATGCCGTCCTTGGCGGCATGGACGGAAATCGCAGCGATGCCGAGTCCCGCGACGACCGCCTGGATGACACCGCCGTTCGATCCGATGATCATGCGTGCCGGTTTTACATGTCCGAGGGAGCGGAGAAGGTGGTCGGTGTGCTCCCGCGTCCCGGACCCTTCCTCGCGGGTGATCCAGCGTGCCTGCTGGAGCTCTTCAGGAGAGACGTCTGCCATGCGGGCAAGCGGATGGCAGGTGCCGCAGACGACAATCAGTTCGTCCTCCATGAACGGAACGGCGGTGAGACCGTCGAGCCGGACGGTGCCCTCGATGCAGCCGATATCGCACCGGAACTCGCGCACTTTGGCCTCGACCTCCTCGGTATTGCTGATGGAGATGGTGACTTCAAGCTTTGGATGGGCGGCGAGCAGATTTTCCAGCAGGCGGGGAAGGACGTATTCGCCGATTGTGTAGCTGGCAGCGACCGTCAGCGTGCCGGTGAGCTCGCCGCTCTGCCGCATCATGTCTTCCTTTGTTTCCTCGGCAAGCGCCAGCAATTGTCTGGCTTTTTCATAAAGCAGCCGTCCTGCCGGCGTGATGCTGAACTGCTTTCTTGACCGGATAAAAAGCGGCGTGCCGAATTCTTCTTCCAGCTGCCGAATGTGCAGGCTTACTGTCGGCTGGGCAAGATTCAGGGCCTCTCCGGCTTTCGTGAAATTCTTGCGCTCTGCCACTTCCGTGAAAGTCTTCAGTTGTTCCAGAAGCATATCCATACCCCTTCCATTACTTTTTCTGATTGATTCTATTATAAAGATTCATTTTAATGATTGACGCCTGAAGCCTATAATGGACGTAAGGAAAGGGGCACCATTGATGAATAAAGGATTCTGGACGGGAATCGGCCTGACGCTCCTGCTTGCGGTCATCGCGGAGCTTGCGGCCGGACTCCCTTATATTTCGCTGATCGGGCCGCTTGTGTTTGCGATCCTGCTCGGCATGCTCTGGAATACATTTCTCCCCGTGAGGGACGAATGGGGTTCCGGACTTAAATTTGCGTCGAAAAAATTGCTCCGGGCGGGTATTATCCTGCTTGGGATGCGGCTGCACCTCGGAGATCTTGCGGAGGCCGGCTGGACCGCTTTCGGGCTCGCGGCAATCAGTGTGGCTGTTGGAATCGGCGCGGTCTGGGGTGCGGCAAAGCTCCTGAAGTCCGATCCGTCGATCGGTTTCCTCACCGCTGCCGGCACAGGCATCTGCGGAGCGGCCGCGATTGGCGCGGTTTCTTCTCAGGTCAAGTCCAAGCCGGAGGAGACCGCGGTGAGCGTAGCGATCATTTCAATCGTGGGGACGCTGTTCACATTCGCCTATGCGCTCCTGCACCCGGCCATGGGCCTGACGGAAAAGCAGTACGGCCTGTTTGCCGGAGGCTCGCTGCATGAGATTGCAAACGTCGTCGCTGCCGGGGACGCGGCGGGCGCAGAAGCGCTCGACTATGCACTCGTCGTCAAGCTGACCCGTGTCGTCCTTCTCGTCTTTGTCGCCGCGGGCATCGGCATTTATGCCGCCCGCAAGATGCGGAAGGAAGGGAAACAGGGAAGCCGTCTGACGTTCCGCGAGCTTCCCATTCCGTGGTTTATCGTCGGCTTCCTCGCCGTCAGCACGATTAATACGACAGGAATCGTACCGGAAGCCGTCGCCTCGCGAATTGTCGACCTCGCCTATCTCCTGCTGGCAATGGCGATGGCGGGCATCGGCCTCGGTGTAAGCTTCCAGGCGTTCCGGAAAGCCGGATTCAGGCCGTTCGCCGCCTGTCTGATCGGTTCAGTCGTACTGGCGGGAGTTGTCTACGCCTATGTAGCTATGTTCGGCTGAAACAAAAACAGCGCGCCGCTTGCCCGTTACGGGCAGCGGCGCGCTGTTTTTCTGTAAGCTTACTCAAAGACGTGATAGTTCTTGTGCGACACGACGGTGCGGTCGGACGGCACACCAATCGCTTCGGCGTCATCTTTCGTGATCTGCACGATGACCGAGTTTTCGAGGATTTTTTCGATCTTCCCGATCACCTCATGGTCATTGCGGACGAAAGAAATTACCTCGCCCACTTTACGTGCCGCGACAAACGGCGACTGCTCCTTCTGCTTGGCAGGAAAAGCCATCCTCATTCACCCCTTTGAAATTCTCGATAAAAAAGAAAAAGCCCGGGTCTGATCCCAAGCGCGTGTGCGGGGGCGGCGAGATTGCCGACCCTCCAGACAGGTTGTCCACTATCATTATAGCATACTTTGTATAATTTTGCTGTTTCCTGCTACAAAGCAATATTTTCCGGTTGCCGACTCCCATCTGGACACAATGTTAAATGAAGGTCGGGATTTTTCGACACATAGTCAGGAGAATCAGAATATTCAATTCTATAGTATTTAAGGGAAGCAGAAGTTTCTTGTTAATGGGGAGGAGAATTCAGTAGAATCAACATACAAGGTCCAATCCGGCTGGGGACAAAGAGGATTGGGGGAAGGGGGAGCAGCATGGAGAAAAAAGATAGGACAGACTGGCGATTTAAAGTCGCCAACCGTGAGGCACTGATCGGCTGCGGACTTGCGCTGCTTAATTTCGTATGGTGGTTCGGATTCGCCTACGGGATGGGGTCGAGGCCGGTGGAGGAGTATTCATACATATTGGGCATGCCGGACTGGTTCTTCTACAGTTGCGTGGTCGGATTCCTCCTGATCACGGCACTAGTCATTTTCGTCGTAAAAGTGTTCTTTAAAGAAGTTCCGTTTGAGGAAGAGGAGGAATTGCGATGAATTGGGAAGTCATCATTCCGCTCCTCGTTTTCCTGGTTATCATTTTCTTCATCGGAATCTGGTCCAGCCGGAAGGGAGCCAAGGTTTCAGGCGGGGACTTCCTGCAGGATTACTTCCTGGGCGGCCGTGAACTCGGCGGCTTTGTCCTCGCGATGACGATGGTAGCGACCTATGGCAGTGCATCAAGTTTCCTTGGCGGGCCGGGCACAGCCTACACGATGGGCTTCGGCTGGGTGCTGTTGGCCATGTCGCAAGTGGTTACGGGTTATTTTGTCCTGATGATTCTGGGGAAGAAATTCGCAATTATGGCGCGCAGGTATCAGGCGCTCACACTCGTCGATTTCCTGAAAGCTCGCTATAACAGCGGGCCGGTCGTCATCCTTTCCGCGGCTGCCATCATCATCTTCCTGTTCTCGGCCATGGCGGCCCAGTGGATCGGCGGGGCACGCCTGGTCGAGTCGCTGACAGGGATGAGCTACCATACAGCGCTCTTCATCTTTGCGGTATCGGTACTTGTCTACGTGACCATCGGCGGGTTCCGCGCGGTCGCTGTGACAGATGCGGTGCAGGGGGCTGTCATGGTCGTCGGCACGTTCATCCTGCTTGCGGGAGTTATCCTTGCCGGCGGCGGTGTCACGAACATCATCAATGATCTCGTTTCGGAAAATCCAAATCTGGTCACACCGTTCGGGGCAGACGGAAATCTCGGTAAAGCATACGTATCTTCATTCTGGATCCTGGTCGGTGTCGGTGTTGTTGGACTTCCTCAGATTGCAGTCCGCTCCATGTCCTACAAAAGCTCCAAGTCCTTGCACCGCGCGCTGATCATCGGTACGGTCGTCACCGGAGTGATCATGCTGAACATGCACCTGATCGGTGTGTTTGCACGGCCTATCCTTCCGGGCATCGATGTAGGAGATAAGGTCATTCCGCTGATCTCGATGGAAGTGCTGCCGGCCTGGCTGGCAGGGATCGTGCTTGCCGCTCCGATGGCGGCCATCATGTCCACGGTCGACTCACTTTTGATTCTCGTCTCCTCGACTGTCGTAAAGGACGTCTACCTCAACTACATCAAGCCTGACGCCAGCATCAAGGCGATCAAGCGGGCCAGCTTCGGTGTGACCGCCGTTCTCGGTATCATTGTCTACATCCTGGCGCTTGACCCGCCCGATCTGCTCATCTTCCTGAACCTGTTCGCATTCGGCGGTCTTGAAGCGGCGTTTATCTGGCCGATTGTTCTGGGGCTTTACTGGAAATATGCCAACAAGTACGGGGCCATCGCGTCGATGATCACAGGCATCGGCAGTTACATCGCGATCCACTTTTATAACGAAGCCAACGGCAATCTGTTCGGCGTGCACACGGTCACGCTGCCGGTTCTCCTGTCACTTGTCGCCTTTATCGTCTTCAGCCTGATCATGAAGCAGGAAGCCTATAACTATGAGCGCATCAGAAAAGGGGAGATTGCATGACGACCGATATGAAAAGCGTAACTTACCTGAGGGACCGCGAGGCGGTCATCCGCCTGACACAAGAGCTCGTCCGGATCGAAAGCGTCTACCGTGGCGAAGGCATTCCTGGCGGAAATGAAGAAAAGGTCGCGAACTACGTGGCGGATGTACTCCGCGGTTATGCCATCGAGACATACGTCGAAGAAGTTGTTCCCGGAAGGCCCAACGTCATTGGGATCGTGGACTCCGGCAAGCCGGGTCCGACACTGCTGTTTGAAGGGCACACCGATGTCGTGACGGAAGGAAACCGGGAAGCTTGGACATATGACCCGTTCGGAGCGGAAATCATCGACGGTCGCATGTACGGACGGGGCACGAATGACACGAAGGGCAACCTGGCCTGCATGATTACCGCAGTCCACTCGCTTCTCCAGGACGGAGAGGAGTTCCGCGGAAAGATCATCCTTTGCATTCCGTGCGACGAGGAAGGCATGATGATCGGCATCAAGGACTTTATTGAAAAGGGCTGGGCGGACGGTGTGGACGGCGCCATCATCTGTGAGCCGGAGGAAAACAACGTCTGCATCGCCCAACGCGGCGCGATGCGCATCCAGGTCGACATGTACGGCAAGATGGCCCACGGTGCAATTTCCTGGAGCGGCATCAACCCAAACTGGCGGATGGCCCGCCTGATCGTCGAACTCGAAAAGCTGGAGAAAGAGGAGCAGGAACGCCTTGGAGAGGACCCGTACCTGAAATGGCCGTCGATCACTCCGACCATCCTTCAGGCACCGGTCAAGGGAGATGCGCAGATCAACGTCATCCCGGACCACTGCCGGACGACGCTCGATATCCGGACCGTGCCGGCGCAGGATCACGAAGAGCTCCGTGGTAAAATCGATGCCATTATCGGAAAGCTGAAGGCGGAAGACCCTGACTTTAACTGCGAACTGACCATTCTCGATGACCGTCCGGCAACAGAGACATCCAAGGATGAGCCGGTCGTCCGGGCAATCTATGACGCGGTGCAGCATGTGACGGGTAAAGAACCGGTCTACAACGGTGTGCCGGGCGCGACTGACGGCACTTTCCTCCACGTTCACGGTGTCCCGATCGTGACGATCGGCGCCGGTGACCGGGACATCCCGCATCAGATCGACGAGTACGTCGATATCGAGGAACTTGCCGAGACGACTGCGATCTACCGGGAGGCGGCACTGCGGTTCCTGAACAGGGAAAAGACGGAGTCGTGAATACCCGACAGGCAGCGGCGGCATCCAGATGCAGGTTGGCGGCCACTTGGGGTATCAATAGGGAAGCGGAGCGGCCGGACTGGATTCCGGCCGTTTTTTTGATGAATCCCTACCAAGGGGTACCCGGGTCAACATCAACAGGGACACGAATCCCTACCAATTAGCGACGAGTTTCCCCCCTAATTCTAAAACCCCCTGCGGACATTGATCCGCAGGGGGTTCGTTGATGATCTTCAGTTTTATTTTGGCGATCGCTGCACATGAGCCGGAGCCTGTCCGAGCCCTGTTGCCTCCTGCTTCCTGCGATAGAACACGAAGTAGATGCCGACAACACCCAGCGCGACGAGTGTGGTCAGGATGACCTGGATCTGCATCGAAGGGATAAAGAACATTGCCAGGTAGATGCCTGCAACTGCTATGATCGTCGCATACGTCAGGTAAGGGAACAGCCACATCTTGACAGGCAGGTGGCCGCGTTCCTGCTCGAGCCGCTTCCGCATGCGCAATTGCGAGATGCTGATGATCAGGTAGACGAGAAGGGCGACCGCACCGGATGAGTTGATCAGGAAAAGGAACACCTTATCCGGCGAGATGAAGTTCAGGATACACGCAACATAAGAGAATACGGTGCTGAACAGAATTGCCCGCGTTGGTACGCCTTTTTTGCTGAGCTTCAGGAAGAATTTCGGTGCATCTCCCTTTTTGGCCATCCCGAACAGCATCCGGGAGTTTGCATAGAGAGCCGAGTTCAGGCAGCTGAGCACCGCGGTCAGGACGACGAAGTTCATGATCTGGGCGGCCGCAGGAATGCCGATATGGTCAAGCACGGCGACGAACGGGCTGACAAGGATGTTCGCTGAGTTCCATGGCAAGAGAGTGACGACAACTGCGATCGAACCGATATAGAAGATAAGGATCCGCCAGACGACACTGTTGGTCGCCGTACGGACCGACTTGACCGGGTTTTCCGATTCACCGGCAGCGATGGCGACGATTTCGGTCCCCATGAACGAGAAGATGACAACGGTAATTCCGAGCATGATCGCGCCGAAGCCGGATGGCATAAATCCGCCTTCCCCGAGGAGATTGACTGTACCCGGAGCCCCGATTCCCGGGTACCATCCGAACAGGACAGCAACGCCAAGGACGAGGAACAGCGTGATGGCGACGACTTTGATGAGGGAGAACCAGTATTCGAATTCACCGAACGCCTTGACGGAGAACAGGTTCGTCGCAGTCAGGGCGACTGTCAGGATCAGGCTCATCAGCCAGATCGGGAAGTCCGGAATCCAGTATTGGATGATGGCCGCGCCGGCAAGCGCCTCGATGGCGATAACGACGACCCAGAAAAACCAGTAAAGCCAGCCGATCGTGAATCCTGCCCACGGTCCGATGGCTTCATTCGCGTAGGTCGAGAACGAGCCGCTCGTCGGATATGCGGCAGCCATCTCACCGAGCATCCTCATGACGAGGACAACAATGAGGCCGGCAAATGCATAGGAAAGGATGGCGCCCGGGCCGACGGAGTTGATGACCGCCCCGCTCCCGATAAAGAGTCCCGCACCGATCACCCCGGCGATGGAGATCATCGTAATGTGGCGGGTTTTCAGGTCTGATTTCATGCCCGACTGCGGGGCGCCGGGTTCTGTCTGGTTCTGTAAGGTCATTTAAAATTCCCCTTTCTAAATAAAGCGCTTACAGGAAGCGCTTTCAAATATTGCTTGAAGATACTGACTTCTCTTTATCATAGTAAAGCTGGAGTGCTGAAGGAATAGACAAGACGTCAAACACTTAGGCGGAGCAGGTGACGAAATGTAAAAATGCGCGCCAGGAAGCCCGGCGCACATATCATCCTCACTCAATGAACCGCCAGCGGCTTCTCCGTTTCGTTCCGTTCCAGCATCCGGTATGCCTGTATCGCCACTTCAAGCGCGAGCCGGTTGGCCGGGTCCATGAAGTTGTTGCCGAGCAGCGCCTCGAGCTTGCCGATCCGGTGATAGAGGGTCTGGCGGACGATGAACAGGCGCTCCGACGCCTCTTTCTTGACGCCGCCGCATTCCAGATAGACGACCAGCGTCTCGAACAGGCGGCTGTCATGGCGGGCGTCATGCTCAAGCAAAGCTCCCAGGTAGTCGTCCACATAGGTCTCGAGTTCTCCGCTCCGCTTCAGCAACAGCAGCAGGCGGTGGATGCCGAGTCCTTCATAGAACTCCGATTCCGTGATGCCTTCATCCTGGAGGCGGATGACGTCCTCACTCTCGCGGTAGGCCTTGCGGATGTCCGAGATGTCCTGGTACGTCTTTCCGATGCCGAAGCGGCTCCCTTCGAACTGCTGGGGCTGCAAATTCCGGAAGTCCCGGATCAATGGCTGGAACCGGCTGGCCGAACGGCTCTGCTGCTCCTCTGAGATAAAGAAGGCGATCACGACCATCTCGTTTTCACCGGACGTGATCGCGGGGAAAAAGCCGTGCCGCTGGAACAGGCTGCGGATCAGCAGTGCCCGCTGGACAAGCTCTTCTTCAAGAAGGTCCTGTGACGGGAAAGGCGGGTTTTCCGGCATGCGTATGCTGAATACCCGGTAGTACATATTCCTGCCTCGCGCCGGAAGAACGGTTCTGACCGTGTCCGGATCCGCCCGCCGGCCGGTGATGAGGTCGCGGACAACCTTGTCCTCCAGGTTCTGCTTCCGTTCCTCGACCGTCCGGTTGCGCAGGAGCACCTGTGAGATGGCAAGGCCCGCGCGGTCCAGGATCAGGAAGTAGAAATCATCCTGTAGCAGTTCGTCCATGCCGAGGAAAAGGCGGCCCCATACTTGTCCTGGGCCCCGTACGGGAACAGAGGCGTAGCGCCCGGCGGATGTATCCACGTAGCGCCCGCACGCTTCCAGTCCGCCTTCTGAATCTACCAGTGCCCGGAGTGCGGCCTCGCTATCCTTCGCTTCCGAAGGATAAAAGTAAGGGGCCGGCCGGTCGGCGATAAAGATTGCCTCGCGCCGGAAGTATTCATGAAGTTCCTGAAGGATCTTCAGAATTCCGTTGGACGTGAGCGACAGTTCGATAAATCGTCCCGAGAGACGGTCCAGCTCGGAAATCATTTTATGATGCCGGTTGATCAGGGCTGTGTGGAGGTCCTGAGTGATATCAACAAAGCGGATCACTTCATGGAACACGATGATCGGGAAGCCGCGCCTGTCCGCCAGGTCGATGACTTCAGGGGCGACCTCCCGGGAAGGGTCCCCCAGTTCGATGCACAGTGCGGATGCGCCCAGCTCATCCAGCCGGCGGATATAGTCCAGTTGTGTATCCAGATCGAGTGTCATGCTGATGCCGGTCGTCAGGATTAGCTCGCCGCCGTTGATGAGCGCCTCAAATTCGCGGACTTCAAGAATGTGGGACCAGCGGATCTTCCGGGAAAGGCCGGATGCCCCCGCGGCCAGTTTGGCTCTACGGAATGACTCGCGCTGCAAAATGTCCCCGACAGTCAGTTCGATGTCTTTCATGATCAGCCTTCCTTCCGTCAAATCTGTTCACCGGTCTATTTGACACATTGTCAAATGACAAACATTCTGATAGTTTGTACAGTAGATTATGAAGTGAACAGTTCGACCCGTCAATATGGTGATTTACCTATAAGGAGGAGTTATCCATGGAAACAGCAACCGTAAAAACGCAAACGCTTTCAAACTACATTGGTGGACAATGGGTCAAATCGACTACCGAGAAATATGAGGAAGTTCCGAACCCGGCAACGGGGGAGATCATCGCCGAAGTCCCGATTTCCACAAAGGAAGATCTCGACAAGGCTGTAGCCGTGGCGAAAGAGGCATTCAAGACCTGGAAGAAGACGCCGGTGCCGCAGCGTGCACGGGTTATGTTCAAGTTCCAGCAACTGCTTGTCGAGAACTGGGATGAGCTCGCACGCCTCGTCACGATCGAAAACGGCAAAAGCTTCACGGAAGCGCACGGCGAAGTGCTGCGCGGCATCGAGTGTGTCGAGTTCGCAGCGGGCGCGCCGTCCCTCATGATGGGCCAGCAGCTTCCTGACATTTCGAAGAACATGGAATCCGGCATGTACCGCTATCCGATCGGTGTCATCGGCGGCATCACGCCGTTCAACTTCCCGATGATGGTGCCGGCATGGATGTTCCCGCTCGCGATCGTCGCGGGGAACACCTTCATCCTCAAGCCGTCCGAACGCACACCGCTTTTGGCAAACCGCCTGGCGGATCTTCTGAAGGAAGCGGGCCTTCCGGACGGTGTGTTCAACATCGTCCACGGGGCACACGACATCGTCAACGGCCTTCTCGAGCACAAAGACGTTCCGGCGATTTCCTTTGTCGGCTCCCAGCCGGTCGCGGAATATGTCTACAAGACAGGCACGGCTCACGGCAAGCGCGTCCAGGCACTGGCAGGCGCGAAAAACCACTCGATCGTCATGCCTGACGCTGACCTCGACAACGCTGTCAAGAACATCACGGGCGCGGCATTCGGCTCGGCCGGCGAACGCTGCATGGCAGCTGCGGTTGTGGTTGCTGTCGGTGACGTCGCGGATAAGCTTGTCGACCGCCTCAAACAGGCTGCGGACGACATCACGATCGGCAACGGACTTGAAGACGATGTATTCCTCGGCCCGGTCATCCGTCCGGCCCACAAGGACCGGACAATCGGCTACATCGAATCCGGTGTGGAAGAAGGCGCGAAACTCGTCCGTGATGGCCGCAACGACAAATCCCGCTCGGAAGGCGGCTACTTCGTCGGACCGACGATCTTTGATGACGTCACTCAGGAAATGAAAATCTGGAAAGACGAGATCTTCGCACCGGTCCTGTCGGTTGTCCGCGTTGAAACACTCACGGAAGCAATTGAGTTCGCGAACGCGTCGGACTTTGCAAACGGCGCCTGCCTGTACACCGACAGCGCATCGGCAATCCGCGAATTCCGCGACGACATCGATGCCGGCATGCTCGGTGTCAACCTCGGCGTCCCGGCCCCGATGGCCTTCTTCCCGTTCTCGGGCTACAAGAAGTCCTTCTACGGAGACCTCCACGCCAACGGCAAAGACGGCATCGAGTTCTATACAAGGAAGAAAATGCTCACTCAGCGTCACTGATAGAAAAGCGGAACGGGCCTGTTCAGACCCGACAGGCATAAGACGGAATGCGGAGCGGGTCCTGACCCGCAAAGCAGGCCGGCTTATGACCCCGAGGGTCTGGCCCGTGCAGCTGGACAATAGAAAAGCGTAGTGCGGCTGGTCAGCCGCGAAAGGCATATGGGGGACTGCGCAGTGAAGCCTGCTTCACGGAGCGGGACCACTTATGACCCGAGAGGCTGCCGCACAGAGCTGGACAATAGAAAAGCGTAGCGGGCCTGTTCAGACCCGACAGGCATAAGACGGAATGCGGAGCGGGTCCTGACCCGCAAAGCAGGCCGGCTTATGACCCCGAGGGTCTGGCCCGTGCAGCTGGACAATAGAAAAGCGGAACGGGCCTGTTCAGACCCGCAAGACGAATAAGGTTCAACGAAACACCAACGGGGGTTAATGAAAGACCGATGGGGGATAACGAAAGACCAAGCAGCGTCCACGAAACACCAACAAGCAGCCGCCCCCGAGGCGGCTGACTTTTAAAACGAATTCATCCGAAAGGGGATAGCACGATGACCGTTGTAAAAACGGAAGCCCAAACGCTCGTCGAGAAGGACCGGCAGAACGTCTGGCATCATATCTCTCCGTATGTGGAGAAAAGCCCGCCGATGATCTGGGCAAAAGGGGAAGGCGCCTGGGTGACGGATCATGAGGGGAACCGCTACCTGGACGGCATGTCCGGTCTCTGGTGCGTCAATGTTGGCTACGGACGCGAGGAGCTGGCGCAAGCGGCCTACGAGCAGATGAAGGAATTGTGCTACGTGCCGATGACGCAGAGCCATGAGCCGGCGATCGAGCTCGCAGCCAAGCTGAACGAATGGCTCGAGGACGACTACATGATCTTTTATTCCAACAGCGGGTCCGATGCGAACGAAGTGGCGTTCAAGATCGCCCGACAGTACCACCAGCAACAGGGGAATGCCTCGCGCTACAAGTTCATCAGCCGTTACCGCGCCTACCACGGCAGCTCGATGGGTGCACTTGCCGCAACCGGGCAGTCGCTCCGCAAGTACAAGTATGAGCCGCTTGCGCCAGGCTTCCTGCACGTGGCTCCGCCGGATAACTACCGCCGTCCGGAAGGCATGAGTGTAGAGGACTACAACATCATGCGTGCGGAAGAGCTCGAGCAGAAAATTGTCTGGGAACAGGAAGAAACGGTTGCAGGGGTCATCATGGAACCGCTCATCACAGGCGGCGGCATCCTCATCCCGCATCCGGTCTACCTGGAGAAGGTACAGGAGATCTGCAATAAGCACGGCGTCCTCCTGATCATCGATGAGGTCATCTGCGGATTCGGCCGCACCGGCAAGAAGTTCGGCCACCAGAACTTCGGCGTGAAGCCGGATATCGTGACCATGGCAAAAGGCCTCACAAGCGCCTACCTGCCGCTGTCGGTCACCGCGGTGCGCAAAGATATTTATGAGACCTTCAAAGACAGCGCGGATAACAGCCATTTCCGCCATGTGAACACATTCGGCGGCAACCCGGCAGCATGCGCGGTGGCGCTGAAGAACCTCGAGATCATCGAGCGGGAAGGCCTCGTTGAGCGCGCGGACCGCCACGGCGAGCGTCTCCGTACAGAACTGGCACATCTTGAAGAGCACCCATACGTCGGAGAAGTCCGGGGGATCGGCTTCCTTCTCGGTATCGAGCTGGTCGAGGATAAGAAGACCCGCGAACCGGCAAGTGCAGCGCGCATCGGCAAGATCATCGCCGACTGCAAGGCGAACGGTCTGATCGTCGGTAAAAACGGTGACACGGTTGCGGGACACAACAATATCTTGACCCTGTCCCCGCCGCTTGCCTGCACGGATCAGGATGTCGACTTTATTATTTCGGTCATCAAGAAGGTTTTTGAAGAGAATCGTTGAAATAAATTGAGTTGGGGATTAATTAACCGGGAGGCAGCCGCCTCCCTTTATGATGGAGGGAAATGGAAATGAGAATTGGAGTACCTAAAGAGATCAAGAACAATGAAAACCGCGTTGCGATGACACCTGCAGGAGTAGCGACACTGGCTACTGCCGGCCATGAAGTGATCATCGAGAAGGGGGCGGGACTCGGTTCCGGCTTTACCGATGAGGAGTATGCCAACGAAGGCGCGGTGATCGTAGAAACTGCAGCAGATGCGTGGGCAGCCGAAATGGTGATGAAGGTCAAGGAGCCCCTGCCGGAAGAGTACGGCTATTTCCGTGAAGACCTGATCCTGTTCACATATCTGCACCTGGCTGCGGAACCGGAACTTGCTGCAGCGCTTCTCGAGAAAAACGTTACCGCCATTGCCTATGAAACGGTCCAGTTGCCGAACCGCTCGCTGCCTCTTCTTTCTCCGATGAGCGAAGTGGCAGGCCGCATGGCGACACAGATCGGTGCTCAGTTCCTGGAGCGCATCCACGGCGGGAAGGGCATTCTCCTGTCCGGCGTACCTGGCGTCCAGCGCGCAAAGGTCACCGTCATCGGCGGGGGCATGGCAGGCGCGAACGCTGCCCGCGTGGCAGTCGGAATGGGAGCGAAAGTTACCGTTATCGACCTGAGCCCTGAGCGTCTCCGCCAGCTGGATGACCAGTTCGGCAACGACATCCAGACACTCATGTCGAATCCATTCAACATCGCTGAAGCAGTGAAGGACGCAGACCTCGTCGTCGGTGCCGTGCTGATCCCTGGTGCCAAAGCGCCAAAGCTTGTGACAGAAGAGATGATCAAGTCGATGCAGCCGGGCTCCGTACTAGTCGATATCGCAATCGACCAAGGTGGGATCTTCGAAACATCCGACCGCATCACAACACATGATGCTCCGACTTACGAAAAGCATGGAGTAGTTCACTATGCCGTCGCGAATATGCCTGGCGCAGTACCGCGCACATCCACGATGGCGCTCACGAACGTCACTGTTCCGTATGCTCTCCAGATCGCCAACAAAGGCTGGAAGCAGGCGGCACTCGATAACGAACCACTCCGCAAAGGCTTCAACACACATGCCGGCCGTGTGACTTACAAAACAGTTGCAGAAGACCTCGGCTACACGCACGCTGATCTTCTCGACCTGATCGAGCCGGTTGCACAGCATAACTGAACATGAAGAGGGGGGCCTGTCTTGGACAGGTCCCCCTTTTGGTATGAGTGCTAATATTACTGGTGATGAACTGAAATTTCCTCTTGGGCGGCTGTGATCGCTAACAGCCGCAGATGTTGATTTCGTCATTCATGCGTCCGGTCTCGTCATTCATCTAACCAATTTCGTCATTCACCCTGATAATCTCGTCATTCGGGTCCTGAAAGCGGACGAATGACGAAACTGAGTCCACGAATGACGAAACCGCGGGAAGCAACAGGTTCTTGCGACGGAGCGGAATTCTCTCAGGCCGTCTTCTTTTTCCCAAACACCGACGACACCCGTTTTTCCTCGCCGGCCCGCATCCTGCGGAAGTTCTCGAGATGCTTCCATATTGCCATCACGAATAGTCCGGCAGCAATCAGGTCAGGTCCGATTCCCGCAGCAAAAACGACGGCAGTCACAGTGAAGGTGACATACAGCATGAGGACGCCGAAGACGAGAAAGTCGGTTGCGAGAGAGACGAGGATCAGCAGCGCAAGCCCGATAAGACCGATTTTCCAGTCAAAGCCGAGGAGCACACCGATGACCGTGGCCGTCCCTTTACCGCCATTAAAGCGCATATGGAATGGGAAGTTATGCCCGAGGATCGTCGCGGCCGCCACCGCGAAAACAAGCAGTGCGCTTGCTTCAGGACCGAGTCCGGCCGAGGTGGCGATGCCCCTGGTGAGGAGCACAGCCGCGATGCCTTTCCCGATGTCGATGGCGGCGACGAGTGCGCCATATTTTTTGCCGAGGACGATGGCCGCATTTGATGCACCGGCGTTTTTGACGCCAGTTTCTTTCAGATTTACACCGGACAGCCGTCCGGCAATGGTGGATCCGTGGATGTTGCCGATCAGGTAGCCGGCAATCACCGCAACGGCGATCCATAACCAGCCCATGGATTCGGGCATGTTTTCAGCCTCCAATCTTGGCGGATACCTTATATTAAGGTTCATTCATCCTAATATAAGGCGGATTCAGCCATCAGCCGCTCTGCATGATCATATGCGAACGGTCAAATCGCTTTTCAGCAAGGTCTTCTTGCCGGATGCAGAAGTACAGCATGCCGAGGTCGCCCCAGACGGCATCCAGGTCGTCATCGCTATCCATCTGGAAAAGAAGGACGTAGTCATCCGCCGCTTTCGCGGCTTCGTCCCAGTCTGCAATTCCGTCGCCATAGTGGGCGATTTCAGCGAACACCGGGTTCTGCACGGCAAACGGATGACCGAGCATCTGGTGGTGGGCATCTTCTTCCAGCAACTCGAAGATCGCCTCGCCGGCCTCGTCATCGAAGTCCATCCCGATGATTGCATCGGCATCCAGCGTTTCCACGGCGTGGAAGACGGCAGCGAATTCCGGAAGCATCCGCTCTTCCGGCACATCACACCGTTCAAGTCTGGTCGGATCTTCATGATAAAGGACCTTCCAACCGCTCCGGTCAGACTCATCGCCGCCCCACGGCTGTTCCTCGGTGTCATAGAAGAAAGACAGGATGCCTGTGTCGGGAAGCGGGTGAACATCTCCGGCAAGCGCTGCGTCCGACAGGTTGATCTGCGCAATCAGCGTGAGCGGCTTGCCGTCTTTGGACGGGATCTCTACATCAGGCGGAAGGTCCGGCGCGCCTCCGAACTTCGATGCACCGGGCGCCAGCGTCCCGGCGGCGTCTTCTTTATTTAGTCGGAAGCCCGGCTTCGCCAGTTCGGAGAATGGCGCGATGTATTCGGCTAGTCCATTTGCTTCCAGCTTATCTCTCCAGGTTTTCATAGAATTCCTCCTCGGATCGGCAGTCTCCTAAGTTAACGGATGAGAAGGCAGAAACGTTTCATGTTTTTTCTGAAAAATACACTTGACTTTGCCCGCTGCACAGTCCTATACTGTTTACCAGATGGAAAACAAAATCAGAATACTCTTATCAAGAGCGGCGGAGGGAATAGGCCCTGCGAAGCCCGGCAACCGGCAGACCATGTCTGCAAAGGTGCTAATTCCTACAGATCCGGGAGCGGATCTGACAGATAAGGGGAGGCATGCGGCGTGTTCGCATCGGCCCTCTTCCTATCAGAGAAGAGGGTTTTTCATTTTCCGAAAAGACAAAACCTCCTCTCCTATCGTGTTTCCATCGAAACCATACCTTTAGGAGGAAATCAATATGACAAACTTTAAACCAGAAACGATTCTCGTGCACGGAGGCCAGGAGCCGGATCCGACAACAGGCGCGATCGCCGTACCGGTCTACCGCACGACAGCTTACGCATTCCGTGACACAGAGCACGCGCAGAACCTGTTCGCCCTAAAAGAGTCCGGCAACATCTACTCCCGCATCATGAACCCGACAGTAGACGCGTTCGAAAAGCGCATCGCGGAACTGGAAGGCGGCACGGCTGCCGTTGCACTTTCTTCCGGGATGGCGGCAATCGCGTTCTCGATCCTGAACGTTGCACAGGCCGGTGACGAAATCGTTTCCGCGGCAAACCTTTACGGCGGAACATACAACCTGTTCGCGGTGACACTTCCGCGCTATGGCATCAACGTGAAGTTCGTCGACTCGACAGACCCTGAAAACTTCCGAGCGGCGATCAACGACAAGACAAAGGCGATCTTTGGCGAAATCATCGGCAACCCGAGCCTGAATGTCCTTGATGTGGAAGCTGTTGCGAACATCGCGCATGAAAACGGCCTGCCGCTCATCATTGACTCCACATTCGCTTCGCCTTATGGCTCGAACCCGATTGAGCATGGTGCGGATGTTGTCGTTCACTCCGCAACAAAATGGATCGGCGGACACGGCCGCGGCGTCGGTGGCGTAGCTGTTGACGCGGGCAAATTCGACTGGACACAGGGACGCCACCCTGGCTATACAGAGCCGGATGAGACTTACCACGGCCTCCGCTACGGCATCGACACGGCGCAGGCCGCATTCGCAACACGCCTCCGTGTGCAGCTGCTCCGCGACTTTGGCCCGACACTCAGCCCGGATAATGCGTTCCTCTTCCTTCAGGGACTTGAGACGTTGCACCTCCGCATCCAGCGGCACAACGAAAACGCTCAGAAAGTTGCGGAATGGCTGAAGGATCACCCATCTGTCGAGTGGGTCCAGTACAACGGCCTCGAAGAGCACCCGTCGTACGAACTCTCCAAAAAGTACCTGAAGAGCGGCGCCGGATCGGTCGTCATCTTCGGCATCAAAGGCGGACGCGAAGCGGGCCGCAAGCTGATCGACAACGTGAAGCTGTTCTCGCATGTCGCGAACGTCGGCGACGCACGCTCGCTCATCATCCACCCGGCATCTACAACGCACCAGCAGCTGTCGGCGGAAGACCTGAAGAAAACAGGCACAACTGAAGAACTTGTCCGCCTCTCCGTCGGTCTCGAGAACGTCGAAGACATCATCGCCGACCTGAAACAGGCGATTGAAGCAGCGGCGCCAGTCAAAGCTTAAATTAATATATAATGTTTAAACTATTTTAAATTTTCCCGCCCCGGGGGTTTCCTTATGGGGCGGAACTTGTTATATTGGAAGGAATCTTTATGTCGGAGGTGTTCGCCCATGGCTCCAGTGAAAGCGGCCATCCTTGGATTCGGTACGGTCGGCCAAGGCATTTATACAATCGTGAATGAACGGAAACAACAACTTGAGAAAACGATCGGTTCCCCGATCGAAATTGCTGCCATCCTCGTCCGCGACTTGGATAAAACCCGCCCTGAGACCCCGGGAGTCCTCATTACCGACCGGTTTGAGGAGATCCTGGCCATCCCGGATCTGAAGGTCGTTTTCGAAGCGATCGTCGGCGAAGAGCCGGCACGCACCTATCTGGAGCAGGCGATCGCCGCCGGCTGTCATGTCGTAACTGCGAATAAAGTGATGTACGCCAAAGCTGCTCCTGCACTTGAACGGCAAGCCAGGGAACAGGGGACCGGCATCGGATATGAGGCAACCGTCGCAGGCGGCGTTCCGGTGATCAAAACGATCGATAACCTGAACCTTTCCAACGAAGTGACCGGCATCCAGGGCATTCTGAACGGAACTTCGAACTTTATTCTGACGAAGATGCGCAAGGAATCGTGTACCTTCGAGGAAGTTCTGAAGGAAGCGCAGGAACTCGGCTATGCCGAAGCGGACCCGACCAATGACGTGTCCGGGTTCGATGCCTTCTGCAAGTTGATGATCCTGAGCGGCCTGTCGTTCGGTGAGCAGCCGGACTGGGAGAACGTGCCGATGGAAGGCATCGATGCGCTTTCTCTTGACGAAGTGATCGACGCAGACCGCCAGGGCCTCCGCTACCGCCATATCGCGGATGTCCGCCGCGGGGAAGACGGTTCCATCCAGGCATCCGTCGGCCCGGTGCTGATCGGCCCGGACCATCCGCTGTACGGCATCGACGGCGTCGACAACGCCGTCGCCATCGAAACGGCCTACGCCGGAACGCTCACCGTCATCGGCCCTGGGGCAGGCATGCTGCCGACCGCGAGCGTGATGGTCGAGGACGCAGCGGTGCTGCTGCGGAAACACGCCACCTTTCGCGAACTCGTAACCCGTTCATGAAAAAAGCGATGCCTCGCCTTGAGCGGGGCATCGCTTTTGTGTTGCGGGGAACTGAGTTTGAAGAATAGCCCTCCGAGTTTGAAGAATAACCGCCCGAGTTTGAAGAATAGCCCCCTAAGCTTGAAGAATACGAGCGGCGGCTGCGCGCCGGCCACAAAAAAGGAGATCCCCGGTAAATTCGGGGATCTCCTTTTATTCAGGAAACAGGTCAGACGACAGGTACCGCTCGCCCGTGTCCGGCGCGAGACAGAGGACGTTGGCGCCTTTCGGCAGCTTCTTGGCGATCTGGACGGCGAAGTGGGCGGATGCCGCCGCGGAGGCACCGACGAAGATGCCTTCTTCCGCGGCCAAGCGCCGAGCCATCACCTGGGCGTCGCCGTCTTCGATGAGGAGGATCTCGTCGTAAACGTCGCGGTTAAGGATGGCCGGGACAAATCCCGGGCCGGTACCCGGGATTTTATGCGGGCCGGGTTCTCCGCCGGACAGGACGGGTGACCCCTTCGGCTCGACGACATAGATTTTCAGGTCCGGGATCTGTTTTTTCAGCTCTTCACCGGTGCCGGTCACGGTGCCGCCGGTGCCCGCCGTCAGGACGAAGGCATCGAGCTTCCCGTCAAATGCGTCCAGGATTTCTACGGCGGTCGTGCCGCGGTGGGCATCCGAGTTTGCCGGATTCTCGAACTGCATCGGGATGAATGCGTCCGGAATGTCCGCAGCCAGTTCTTCCGCCTTGGCGATGGCGCCGTTCATGCGTTCGGCTGCAGGCGTCGAATACACTTCCGCGCCGTATGCCTTCAGGATTTTCACCCGTTCCGCGGTCGCGTTGTCTGGCATCGTCATGATGCACCGGTAGCCTTTGGCCGCGCATACCATGGCGAGGCCGATCCCTGTGTTGCCGGACGTCGGCTCAATGACTGTGCTTTTTCCCGGGATCAGCTTGCCTTCAGCTTCGGCCCGCTCGATCATATTCAATGCTGCGCGGTCCTTTACACTGCCGCCAGGATTAAATGATTCCAGCTTGATATATACATTCGCACCGTCCGCTTCGGGAATTTTATTGAGCCGGACGGCGGGGGTGTTGCCGATCAGGTCCAAAATGGACTGGACGATTTTCATGGCAGATTCCGCCTTTCTTACATACGATGGAGTTAATTCCTATTTACAAAGTATAGTTTAAATAAATAATGCAGGCAACTCGTCTGATTTCCAAGATGCATCCATTGACATCTTGACGTTTTGAGGTATGATTATGCTTAAAACTTAGTAATTCGATATGGATTATAATTTTAGATTAGAAGGAAGTGCAATGATGTTCCTTAAGATAGATGGAATACAAAAAAGCTTCGGAAAGGACGGCCGGCGCGAACAAGTGCTTAAAGACATCAGCGTCGATGTCCGGGAAGGCGAGTTCGTATCACTGCTTGGACCATCAGGCTGCGGCAAGTCGACGCTGCTGAACATCGTTGCCGGACTGAACCGTCCGGATTCGGGTGTACTCCAGCTGGACGGCCGCGACATCGTGAAGCCGGGCAAGGAGCGGGGCATGGTATTCCAGCAGGCGGCGCTGTTTCCCTGGCTGACTGTTGAGGAGAATGTAATGTTCCCTCTGAAGGGCATGCCTAAAGAAGAAGCGCGTGAAACCGCCAAGAAATACCTCCGTCTCGTGCAATTGAGCCAGTATGCGGGCCATCATCCGCATGAGCTGTCGGGCGGCATGCAGCAGCGGGTGTCAATCGCGCGTGCGCTGGCTATGGATCCTGCTGTGCTCCTCATGGATGAACCGTTCGGCGCGCTGGATGAGCAGACCCGGATGCGGCTCCAGGGCGTGCTCGAAGAAATCTGGATCGAAACGAAAAAGACGATTATTTTCGTCACGCACAGCATCCAGGAAGCCGTCCGGCTTTCAGACCGCATTATCGTCATGGGCACCCATCCCGGCCGCGTCCTGCAGGACATCGAAGTCAAACTGGAGCGCCCGAGGGAAGGCCATCTGAAAGAGATGGCAGCCTATGAGGAATCGATTCTCGGACTGCTGAAGACGGAAAACGACAAAGTCGAAGAAGAGGAACAAAGCCATGCGGTTGGTTATTAAGCGTCTCGTCTTCTTCGTCTCCCTGTTTCTGGTCTGGGAACTCGCTGTCCGGCTGTTCCAGGTTCCGGCGGTCCTCCTGCCGGCACCGACCGATGTCTTTGGCGCACTCGGTGAAATGATTGCGGACGGCACGCTGTTCCGTGATCTCGGGGCAAGCTTCACGAGGCTGCTTGTCGGCCTCGCGATTGCCCTCCTGATCGGTCTGCTGCTCGGCATTCTGCTCGCGAAGTCGAAGACGGCCGACGAAACGCTCGGCTCACTTATCCTCGCGCTGCAGAGTATCCCGAGCATCGTCTGGCTGCCGCTTGCGATCATGTGGTTCGGCCTGAACGAAAAGTCGGTCATCTTCATCATCGTACTCGGTGCGGCGATCGTTATGACGATCAACGTGCGTACCGGCATCCAGAACGTCTCTCCGATTTATCTGAAGGCTGCGCAGACGATGGGCGCGTCCGGACCGGATCTGTTTTTCCGGGTCATGCTGCCGGCGTCGGTACCGTATTTCGTCACAGGCACCCGTCTTGCCTGGGCATTCGGCTGGCGCGCACTCATGGCCGGCGAACTTCTCAGCACCGGTCCGGGACTTGGCTACACATTAAAATACGCTTCCGACTTCGGCCGGATGGACATGGTGCTCGGCATCATGATTGTCATCGGCGTCATCGGTGTCACGGTCGACCTGCTGCTGTTCCAGCGCTTTGAACAGCAGGTCAGGGTGAAGTGGGGGCTTGAACCGTCCGCGTGACGGAGTTTATGCGTTAAGGAATTTCAATAATTAATGAATAACCGGGCCAGGACCCGGAAAGGGGATGTTGGATTTGAAGAAATGGTGGCTTGGAGCATTTATGCTCGGCATCATCACGTTGCTCGCGGCGTGCGGGGGCGGAGACAATGCAGGAGGCGGAGACAAGGAGAAGATGATCATCGGCTACTTCCCGAACATTGACCACGCGCCTGCAATGGTCGCAAGGGAAAACGGCTATTACGAAGAAAAGCTCGGCGATGACGTTGAGCTCGATTACATCACGTTCCCTGACGGCGGCACATTCATGGCTGCACTCAAGTCGGGTGAAATCGATGCCGGCCTCGTCGGTCCCGGCCCTGTCCTGAACAATTTCTCTAACGGAGCGGAAGTGAAAGTGCTCGCGGGCGCATCTTCCGGCGGCACGGTCGTCGTCGCCAGCGAGAAAAGCGGCGTCGAATCGGTCGAAGACATGGCAGGCAAGACATTCATCACACCGGGTATCGGATGCACGCATGATGTTCAGTTTGAAACGTACCTTCAGCAGCTTGGCAACGATGAGCTTGCATCGTCCCGGATCGGCGGCTCGCTTAATCACGTGACCGGCAACCCGGCGTCCTACCAGGCGATGTTCGAATCCGGCAAGGTCGATCTTGCAGCGGTTCCTGAGCCATGGGCTTCGATCCTCGTCGACAACGGCGCGAAAGTCATCATCAGCACGGAAGACATTGCATACGGGGAAAGCCTCCCGAATACGGTCCTCGTTGCCAACAACAAACTGACGGAAGAAAAGCCGGAACTTGCGGCGAAATTGCTTGAAGCGCACAATGAATCGGTTGCGTATATCAACGACAACCCGGAAAAAGCACAGAAAATCGCGATCGACTCCATCAAAGACCTGACAAACCAGGAGATGGATGCGAAAATCGTTGAACAGGCGATGAGCCGCATTACGTACACGACGGACGTCAACGAAGCAGTCCTCAAGGAATTCGGTAACTCTTCCTATGAACTCGAGTTCCTGAAGGAAGCACCTGAATTCGACGGTCTTGTCGCGGATAAGGAATAACCAAAAAAGCGATGCCCCGGCGGCATCGCTTTTTTCATCCCTGATCAGTCCAGCTGTTTGTCCGTCGGCATCACGATGGCGGCAATCAAATAAATCAGCCAGGTGATCCCGGAAGTGAAAAATCCGGATAGGACGGTGACGATGCGGAGGATGCTCACATCGATTCCGAACCGTTCGCTGAGACCGCCAAGAACACCCGACAGCTGTTTTTCACGTGTGGATCGGTAGTATCTTTTCATCGGATCACTCCCCTTCTGACTACTATACGATTAAGTACGCGGACAGTTCCCTAAACATAAAATAAAGCCCCGGCTTACCACCGGGGCTTTAAATGGATCAGTCTACAATCATTCGGCTGAAGTCGAGCCGTTTGTTCAACGCATTCATGACCGGTACACCGACAATCATGACGACAAATTCGCTGATGGCCAGTGTGGCGTAGGTGAACCAGAACGGAAAGCCGAGTGCCAGCTTCAGTTCAATCGCGATGATGAACATCGTGAACGTGAAGACGAGCGTGTTCGCGACCATGCCTTTCACGCGGCCTTTGACGAACTTGCAGAGGACGACTGTAATCGCAAGCGAGAACAGGGAATGCGCCACGCCAAACGTCAGGTCATACCAGCCGAGCGTCGATAATAGCAGGTTCGAGATGAACACGCCGAGGACAATTCCGATCAGGTATTTCTTGTTGAATACGACGAGGTGGTTGAACATCTCGGATACACGGAACTGGATATTCGTGAAGCCGAACGGCGCGATGAGCGCCGTGACGGCGAGGTATAATGCGGCAATGACGGCATTGACAGCCATCGTTTTGACTTTCATCTATTTTCTCTCCCCTAGTTTTGTTTTCGCGGGATGGTTACGAACCGCGCGGGAAAAAAGCCCGAAGTTCAATCTTATTACAGGTTTTTCATCAGGTCAACGGGAAAGAGTGGAAGTGGTATGGAGCGGTGGCGGGTGGTTTCTGCTTGTCGGATCCGGCAGTCTGTTTTAGAGTGAAGTTAGATAATCACGAGAAAAACATCAATCAACTGAAAGCAGGGGAAAGCATGAGAAAACTGTTGCTCACTATTCTTTTTGTAATGATTTTGCCGTCCGGGGCTTTGGCGCACTCCCATATGGAGACATCGGTGCCGGAAGACGGGGCGACGGTGACGGAACCGCTTGAAGAGATCGTCCTGACATTCAGTGCCGGCATCGAGGAAGGCAGCAAGCTGATTCTGACGGGAGGAGAAGGCGAAGCGGAATTCCGGGAGATGGTGGTAGAGGGGGACCGGCTGACGGGCATTCTGTCCGCTCCGCTGCCGGACGGGGAATGGACACTCGGATGGGAGGTCATCAGTGAAGACGGCCATCCGATCAGCGGCGAGCTCTCCTTCACCGTTGCGGCGGGCATCACTGCGGAGGAAGAGCAGCCTGCAGACGGCAACGTGCAGGAACCGGCCGGACAGGAGGAAAGCAACGGGGAAGAAGACGCCTCTGTGGAAGAAGAAACCGCAGTTTCAGAAGAAACAGCTGATGACGTCACGGAGACTGCAGACGAAGAAAGCGGCAACGGGATGATGACAGGCGTTCTTATTGCAGTCGTGCTGATCCTGATTGCGGTCATCTTCTTCTCACTCCGTAAGAAACGATGATTGCTTATACCGCGCTGTCAGATTTCCTGCTTTATCTGGTGATGGCCTTTTTGACGGGTGCGATTGCCCTTGAGTTCGTGCCGGACGGACGGAAGCCGGAAATCCGTATCACCGGACGGCAGAAGATGGTCGCTGCCGCCTTTATACCGGTGCTGGCCGCAGCACCGGTCGTCCAGCTGGCCATAATGCTGGCACCGGCAGGGGAGCGCCTGTCCGCCTTCCTGGATATCGCTGCACGATTCCGGGCCGGACACACCTTTTTGGCGATTGTGGTTCTGGCCGTTCTGCTGATCGCGGCCATCGGCTTCAGGGCCAATGCCTCCATACAGGCCGTTCTGATGGCTCTGGCATTTATCGCCATTGCATACGGCAGCCATTCAGCGAGCACCCACGGACAGCCCGGATTGACCGGCCACGCGGTGCATCTGGCAGTGCTATCCGTCTGGGCCGGTATTTTGCTCATCATCGCCTGGCGGCCGTCTGAAACGATGAACTGGCGGGCGTTTATCCGTTGGTTCACGCCATTTTCCGTTGTACTGATGGCCATTATCATCGGTACGGGGATTTTCCTTATGCTGTTTGTCGTCAGGGCTGACGACTATGCTTCTTCATGGATGCTGCCCTATGGCCAGATGCTCCTCCTGAAGCATCTGAGCATCTTGCCGCTGCTTGCTGCGGCATTGGTGAACGGTTTCCTTTTACGGTCGGAAAGGCCGGTGATGCATTGGCTGAAAACAGAAAGCCTGCTCCTCGGCTTTGTCCTGCTGTTCACCGCCTTCATGAGCAAGCTGGCTCCGCCCCATGACGTGAACTCGACGTTTGCCAGGGAAGGTGCAGCCCCGCTGGCCGAATGGCTTTCCGGTCCGGCGGGATCCTCAATCCGTGCCCGGTTGGATCCGAATCCGGAAGGTCTTCTGATTCTGGTCATCGCCACGCTCCTTCTGCTATTGCTTTTGATCGGCGGCCGGCGGGAGCTTCCGAAGTGGCTGGTCGCCGCAGCGGGAATTGGATTTATTGCAGCTGCATATGCGGGTCTGATGATGGTTACTGCATTCTGAAATCGCCGTCCGATTCTGGACTAAAACAGCGGAACGCCCACTCCATCTGAACTGCACCCGGTCAAGCAGACAGAGTAAATAAGTAAAATTGATTTAAGCGGCTTCAGTCCTATATTCAATCGGACTGAGGCCGTTTAGTCGTTCCTGAAAACGTTCGTGGTTATAAAAATGGATATAGGCTTCAACGGCTTCCTTAAGCTCATCAAACGATTGATAGGTACTTAAATAATATTCTTCGCATTTTAAGGCTCCCCAAAAAGACTCCATCGGCGAATTGTCGATGCACCGGCCTACCCTGGACATGCTTTGCGTGATGCCAGCCTTTTCTAATTTGATCTTGAATTGCCTACTGGTGTATTGGAATCCTCGGTCACTGTGGAGAATTGGCTGGGCACCAGGCTCTGCCCGCAGGGCTTGATCCAATGTCTCGAATACCAATGCATTGTTGTTGGAACGGCCCAGGACATAAGAAACGATGGAACCGTCATGGAGGTCTCGGATTGCACTCAAGTATGCCTTGGATTCAACACCGTACTTGAACTCCGTGACGTCCGTAACCCATTTCTGATTCGGCTTGTCCGCGAGGAATTCCCGGTTCAGGAGGTTCTCTGCCACGTGCTGCGCAGTTGATGGCAAATAGCGTTTCTTTTTCCGGCGGATGACCGATTGGATTCCTGCCAGTCTCATCAGGCGATATACCCGCTTGAGATTGAATTTGCGGCCATGTTTACGTTCAAGGACCATCTTCATTCGGCGGTAACCGTAGATCCCTTTGCGCTCCTTGTGAATCTCCCGGATGTCTGTAAGAAGTTCCTGATTCAATTCTTCTTCTTCCGTGGGAACTCGGTTCAGCCATTGATAGTAGGACGATCGGCCAACTCCAGCGAGTTCACACAATAATTCAATCGGATGACCATCTGACTCATGGACTTCGCGTATGGCCAGATAACGGTTTTCCTGCCGGACTCCGCTTAGAAACGCCTCCTTTCGATTTCGTCCAACTTTTTTAAGAGTGCATTTTGAGCTCGAAGACGCTCATTCTCCTTCTCGATCCGCTTGATCTCCAACTTCAGACGCTGCTCGCTGGTCAGCTCTTCGTCTGCCTTTTTGCGTCCGCGTCCGTCTTTAAGAGCTTCTTCTTGGCCTTCTTCGTATTTCTTCACCCATTGGTAGACCTGATTATAGGAGACCCTGTAAGTCTCCGCTGTTCCCTGATAGTCCTTGCCGGATGCGATACACTGCTGGGCAATCTCAATCCGCTCTTCCCAGGTTGTCTTCCTTCCCTTGGTCATGGGATCCCTCCGTTCCTTAAGTCCCTTGGGGACTTCTCCATGACCATTATACTTTTTTAGCCAATCCCTCAAAACAGAACGGTCGCTAATCCCGTATTTGATGACAATTTCACTAGGGGTCAGTCGACCGCTTAAGTAATCGTTGATTGCCGAGAGCTTCAGTTCCTTCGAATAAGAACTCCACTTCGATCGGGGCTTAAGACCAGCTTCTCCAAACGCTTCATATTGGATTAGCCACTGTTTTATTGTGCTTTCTGACAATCCAAACTGCCGGCAGAGTCGTGCTTTCGAGATTCCACTTTCACAAGCCTGGATGACCTTCATCTTTTCATCAAATGAATATCCTTTGTAAGCCATAGGAAAAGCTCCCCCCAAAGTAAACAGAGTTTTGTTTTTTACTCTGTCTGCTTTGAGGGGAGCATATCAATCCGGGGAGCGGGCGTTCCGTTTTTTCTTCTTTGATTGCAGGCTGTGTGGTGCTGAATTTATTTTCCTTTTGCGAGCTTTTCCATCCTTCTGCGTTCTTCCTTCAGGGCCTTCAAGATCCCGATGGTCATGAGGATCATGACGAAGGAGAAAGGAAGGGCGGCGATGATGATGGTGTTCTGGATCGCCTGAAGGCCGCCGACATACAGCAAGAGGATCGCAATGGCCGACTGGGCAATTCCCCAGACGAACTTCACCTGATTTGGCGGTGTCAGTGAGCCTTTGGTCGACTGCATCCCGAGGACGAAGGTGGCCGAGTCTGCCGAGGTGATGAAGAACGAAGCGATAAGAAGAATCGCAATGACCGACAACACGATGGACAGTGGAAGCTGGTCAAACATGTTGAACAGGACCAGTTCCGACGACAACGCGCTCAAGTCTGTGCCAGAGTCATGGACAGAGGCCGCCGTCGAGCCGAAAGCTGCAAACCAGAATGAAACAAATAACGTCGGGATGATAATGACGCCAAGCAGAAATTCCCGGATAGTCCGTCCGCGGGATATGCGTGCGATGAACATGCCGACGAATGGAGCCCAGGAAACCCACCATGCCCAGTAGAAGATGGTCCAGCCATCGACGAAGCTGCGGTTATCTTCGGCAAGCGGTGCGGTCCGGAAGCTCATTTCCAGCATATTCACAAGATAAAGTCCGAATGTTTCCGTGAAGATGTTGAAAATCATAAGTGTAGGACCGACCACAACAACGATGATCAGCAGAATAACTGCCAGCACCATGTTCGTGTTCGACAGGTACTTGATCCCCTTGCTGAGTCCCGACCAGGCGGAAATGATGAATAGAATGGTCACGGCCACGATGATGGCGAATTGGGAAGTGAATCCGATCTCGATCCCGAATAGGTGATTCAGCCCTGCGTTAATTTGGACAGCACCGAAGCCGAGGGAAGTCGCAACACCGAATGCAGTTGCAAAAACAGCGAGCACATCGACGACAACTCCCCATGGGCCGTTCATCTTATCACCGAAAATCGGCTTCAATGTTGACGAAATTAACCCGGGTTCGTCTTTACGGAACTGGAAGAAGGCGAGTGCCAGTGCGGTAATGCCGTACATGGCCCAGATCGGCGCGCCCCAATGCAGGTACGAATAGGTCAGGCCTTCCTTCAGGGCCGCGCCTGTACCCGGCTCTTCCGTCGGGGGATTGACCACATAATGGGAGATCGGTTCGGACGCGCCGTAGAAGACGAGTCCGATGCCCATTCCGGCAGAAAACAGCATGGCCACCCATGTGGCTGTTGAAAAGTCAGGACGGTCGGTGTCCTTTCCGAGCCGGATTCTGCCGTAAGGGCTTACTGCGACAATAATTGCGAGAATAAGGAACGCGGCAAACAGCAACAGATAATACCAGCCAAATGCCGTGGAGACAAAGGACTGGATGTTGGTTGTAACCTGTTCATACGTTTTGGGCGCGATGACGCCGAAGACAACAGTCAGTGCGATAATGGCGACAGTTATATAAAATACATTTGAGACTTTCTTCATGATTCCCCCTATGAATAATATGGCCTGACAATCAGCTTACCACCATACCAGACTTTCGAAACAAAGGCAAAACGATTTATCTGAAATTTTTTTATTCGTACACCTCAGAAAAGCTGCCCGCTTCCCCTTTTTGTCGGAAAGCGGGCATGTTTTTGCCGTCATTTATTACGGATCTGCTTTCCTTTTGCAAGGTCTTCCATACGGCGTCGTTCCTGTTTAAGTGCCTTGTAGGTACTGTACACCATCAGAATCAGGATGACCGAAAACGGCAGGGCTGCAATGATGATCGTGTTCTGGATGGCCTGAAGTCCGCCGACATATAAAAGAAGGGCGGCAATTCCGGACTGCGCCACGCCCCACATCAGCTTGACCTGGTTTGGCGGGGTCAGGGATCCGTTCGTTGACTGGATGCCGAGGACGAAGGTCGCCGAATCCGCGGACGTGATAAAGAACGATGAAATCAGCAAGATGGCGATGAGGGACAAGATGATCGACATCGGGAGCTGGTCGAAGACATTAAATAGTACAAGTTCTGTTGCGAGCCCGCTCAGATCGGTTCCCGAATTGTGGACGCTGGCTGCCGTTGTTCCGAAGGAGGCAAACCAGAAAATCGAAAACAGTGTCGGGACAAAGATGATGGCCAGCAGAAATTCCCGGATCGTCCGGCCCCTCGAGACACGGGCGATGAACATGCCGACAAACGGTGACCAGGAGATCCACCATGCCCAATAGAAGATCGTCCAGCCTTCAACAAAGTCCCGGTTGTCCCCTGATAGAGGAGCGGAGCGGAAACTCAGCTGGATCAGGTTCTGGAAATGGGTACCGAGTGTTTCCGTGAACAGGTTCAGGATCATCAGTGTCGGGCCAACAATGACTACGAAAATCAGCAGAAGCACGGCGAGCACCATATTCGTGTTGGACAGGTACTTGATCCCTTTGCTGAGGCCTGACCAGGCGGAGATCATGAACAGGACGGTCACGACCGAGATGATCGCGAACTGCGCAGGAAAGCCGACTTCTACGCCGAATAGATGATTCAAGCCCCCGTTAATTTGTACAGCACCGAAGCCGAGTGACGAAGCGACCCCGAATGCGGTAGCGAAAACGGCGAGCACGTCGACAGCGATTCCCCAAGGGCCATTCATCTTGTCGCCGAAAATCGGCTTCATTGTTGCAGAAATTAAACCGGGTTCATTTTTGCGGAACTGGAAAAAGGCAAGCGCGAGAGCAGTAAGGCCATACATGGCCCAAGGAAGAATACCCCAATGCAGATAGGTCGACACCAGGCTGTCCTTAAGGGCGGCTTCCGTGCCGGGTTCTTCTGTAGGCGGATTTACAGCGAAATGAGTCAGCGGTTCGGCTGCCCCGTAGAAGACGAGCCCGATTCCCATGCCGGCGGAAAATAGCATGGCCAGCCAGGTCGGTGTTGAGAAATCAGGACGGTCGGTGTCTTTCCCGAGCCGGATCCGTCCGTACGGACTCAGCGCGAAAAACAGCGAGACGAGTACCAATGCGGCCATGAGAAGCAGATAATACCAGCCGAAATTGGTAAGTATAAAGGCCTGGATGTTGCCTGTGGCCGTTTCATACTGTTCCGGCATCACAACGCCGAACAGGACCGCCATGGCAATCAAAGCGAGAGTGATATAAAAAACTTTCGTGACTTTTTTCATGGTTCCCCCTTATCAAAACGATTTATTATGAACACAGTTACCCACCCTAACAAAATAAGAAACCGATTGCAAATGGGCAACAGGCAAAAAGGCTGGTTCGTACGGCCGTTCGGTTGTGATATAGTCATATCAGAATAATGGGATAAAGGAGGGGTCGACTTGAATTTGCTGCCGTTTATCAGTGTGCTGATTGGCGCGATTTTGTGGGGGACAACAGGCACGGCTCAGTCCTATCTTCCCGAAAGCGTCCATCCGCTGACTGTTGGAGCGCTCCGGCTTGCCGGCGGCGGCCTGATCCTCCTATTTTTCGCAATCGCGATGCGCCGGGTGAACTTCGGGGAGTGGCCATGGCGGGCGACGCTGGTCGCAGCTGTCGCGATGGCGCTTTTCCAGCCCTTTTTCTTCGGTTCAGTCCGTCTGACGGGTGTCGCGGTCGGCACAGTGACAGGTATCGGCAGCGCGCCGGTGTTTGCGGGACTGATTGAATGGATCATCCTGAGGCGCCGGCCGTCCAGAAGATGGGCGATGGCCACTGTGCTTGCGGTTGCAGGATGTGCACTTCTGCTTTTGACAGGCGATGACGTTTCCGTCAATCCGTCAGGTGTCCTGCTGGCATTGGGTGCCGGGCTGACATTTGCCGTCTATTCCATGACCAGCAAGATCGTACTGGAATTTGCGAATCCCGCCGCGGCCGTCGGTGTCGTCTTCACGATCAGCGCAATGCTGCTGTCACCATTCCTCTTCATTTATCCGCTGGATGGCCTTCGCTCCCAGGAAGGAATCTCAGTCATTATTTACATTGCGGTTGCCGCGACTGCGGTCGCCTATCTTCTCTATTCCTCAGGTTTAAAGGAGCTGCCGGCCGCAACCGCCGTCACCCTTGCACTTGCCGAACCGCTTACCGCAGCGATCCTTGGCGTCGCGATAGTCGGCGAAGAACTGAACTTCTTTGCATGGATGGGTGTCGGCCTGCTGCTTGCGGGGCTGATCGTCCTTACATTCGGCAAGCGCGGTCCGGATGAGGAGCAAACACCGTATTTCCGCAAGCAGATTAGCAAAGAAAAGGAATAGTTCTTGTAAAAAGGGCAGCCGTCCCGGACGGCCGCCCTTTTCAACTTTCTTCTTTTTTAGTGTTGCGGGGCTTCTGTTTTTTCGCGGCTTCATTTTGCCCGATGACACCCAGGTCATCGATGCTGATGTCATAGCCGTAACCGTATTCCTCACGGTTTTTCGTGCTGCCGGGCTTATTATGCTCTTTCTTATTTTTGCTCATGTTGCACCTCCACTTCCAGAATGCCCGGGAAGGGAATGTTTCATTCATCGGTGCAACCGGGTGAGGACCTGCTCCGCTTTTCTTCCTTAAGAAAATCTTCATTTTTCCCCTTTATTTTTCTTCAGTTTTCCGCGGTACAATAAAATCAACATGAAAGGGGCGGCTCTTTATGGAACGGTTTAAGGTGCTGGTCGTCGACGATGACAAGGAGATCCGGGACGGCATCGAAATTTATCTGAAAAACGAAGGCTACGATGTGCTCAAGGCTGGCGATGGATCGGAAGCGCTCCGGCTTCTGGAGGAAAATGAAGTGCATCTGATCATCCTCGATATCATGATGCCTGAAATGGACGGCATCCAGGCGACGTTCCGCATCAGGGACTCGAGGAACATCCCGATCATCATGCTGAGTGCAAAGTCCGAAGAGACGGACAAGATCCATGGGCTTTCGGTCGGGGCGGACGACTATGTGACCAAGCCGTTCCACCCGATGGAACTGATGGCGCGCGTGAAGTCGCAGCTCAGGCGTTATGTCCGTCTGGGCACGTATACAGACACGGGCGGCGAAACCCGTGTCGGCGGGCTGACGCTGAATCCGGAGTCCAAGGAATTACTGGTGGACGGCGAACCGGCAAAGCTGACACCGATCGAATATCGGATTACCGAATTGCTTATGCAAAATGCCGGACGGGTGTTTTCAATCAATGACATCTATGAGCGGGTGTGGAACGAACAGGCGTACAACGCCGACAATATCGTCGCCGTCCATATCCGGAAAATCCGCGAGAAGATCGAGGCAGACCCGAAAAATCCGAGATACCTGAAGGTGGTGTGGGGCATTGGCTATAAAATCGAAAAGTGACATCTGGCTATCCGTCATTGCTTTGGTGCTTGCGGCTGCAAGCCTCATCTACTGCTCGGGATTTATCGCGGACTTTTTCGACAGCCGTGGCGTGGACGCGGCGGAGACGATCGCCCGGCTCCGTAATGTTCTGAAAGGAAGTGTACTCTGATGCCCAAGGGTAAGTGGACACAGGCCGTCTGGCTGGCGCTTGCCGCATTCGCCCTTTTTTCCGTGATGGTGCTGATCGAGGCGGGGCCGCGGATCATCGGGAAGTCGTACACCGAAACAGACGGCTTCCGTAGCAGCATGGACTTCTTCTACAACCAGATCGGGCCGTACGTCCTGAATCCGGTCGAGCCGGAAGAGGCCAAGAAAAGCATCGGGGTCACGGAAGAGGAGATGGATGAACACCGGTACCGTTTCGGAAACCTCGAAGATCAGCTGGCATCGATCAGAGATCAGTATGAAGGCAGGATCGGTGCGGCGGAGAGTGCGGACGAAAAAGAGGCGCTTGCCGCGGAGCGGGACGAAAAGCTTGAGGACATCCGGCAGAACTTCCTGGATGACAAACATGTCGCGGAAAAGGTCCGTGCCGAAAAAGGCCGGGTCATCGATGAGTATATGAAGACGCTCCGGGAGAACCGGCCGTCGTTCGAGAACCATGTACGCCATGTCTACTACGAGCTGACCGATACGGCAACCGGCGAAACTTATACGAGCGGTAATATCCGTGAGGAAGCGGCTTACAAGCGAACCTTCAACGAGAAAGACGGCTATCTGCGGGCATCACAGATTACGAGGGATCTGGACTACACGGGTGAGGCAAGCAGCCTGATTCCGAATGAAGTGAAAACCTTCGAGGGAACGGTGATTGTCCCGCAGTCTGTGCTGAACGAAGCGGCGCACCGGGGGACCAGGGATGAGGTTTATCTGAATGATGACCAGCTTGCCTGGGGGTATACCGTGTTCAAAGCGGAACAGCGTGCGTATGTGGGGGTCTGGCTGGCGGGCCTTCTAGCTCTTGCGCTCCTGTTTACCGTGTTCCGGCTCCAGCCTTCAGTCTGGAAAGGGAACGCGCTGTCGCAGAAGTTGGAACGTTTCCCGATTGATGTCGTGACGGCGGCAGCAGCAGTTGCATCGCTGATCGCGCTCGCATTCGCTGAATATATGAAAGAAACCTTCATGAATTTTGTTCATCATACAGGCAGTTTCCTATACTCGGAACTGGCCGCCAACGCGATGTTCTTCGTGCTGGCGCTTGGTGTGGCAGTTTTTCTGATCCTTCATGTTGTCCGGCGGTTTTCGGACAGCGAACGGATCGGGCAGGATCTGGAGCGTGCCTACATCAGGAAAGCCGCGGATGATCTGCGGGCGTTCTTCCTGAACAGAAAACTCGGCACGCAGGTGATGTTCATGCTCGTTGTGATTTTCCTTGCAGGCCTTGGATTCGGGGGTGTAGTTCTCTTTGGGTTCAGAGATGGCGTAGAGAGTGTGGTGCTTGGGGCTATCTGGCTGTTCCTTTTCTTTACGGTTGCCCTGCCGGTGCTGTTGTTCATGATCCGGCGGACCGGTTATCTGAACCGGATCATTGATGCGACCGGCCGGATGGCGGCTGGCCGCCTGGCCGAAGAGGTTCCGGTAAAAGGAACAAGTCTGTTCGCAAAGCACGCTTCGGACCTGAACCGGCTCCGGCAAGGCGTCCGGCTCTCCATGTCCGAACAGGCAAGAAGCGAGCGGCTCAAAACAGAGCTGATCACGAATGTCAGCCACGACCTGCGCACGCCGCTGACGTCGATCATCACCTACACCGATCTGTTGAAGAAGCCGGATCTGACGGCCGAGGAACGCGCGGAGTATGTGGATGTCCTCGACCGCAAATCCCAGCGGCTGAAGACGCTCATTGACGACCTGTTCGATGTCTCCAAGATGGCGAGCGGCAATGTGGAGCTGAACCGCCAACGGGTCGACCTCGTGGAACTCGTCCGGCAGGCAATCGCCGAGCACGGCGAGGAAATCGCCGCGTCCCCGCTCGACTTCCGGATCAACATCGCGGAAGGCCCGCTGCCGGCTTCGGTCGATGGCCAGAAATGGTGGCGTGTCATCGACAACCTGATCCAGAACGCGCTCAAGTATGCGATGCCGGGCACACGGGTGTATGTCACGCTGGACGAGGCGGAAGAAGTGACCCCGGAAGTCCGATTTACGATTAAGAACGTTTCCCGGTACGAACTTGGCGACAATGCGGATGAACTGTTCGAGCGCTTCAAGCGCGGCGACGCCTCCCGCCATACCGAGGGTTCGGGTCTCGGCCTCGCCATCGCGCAGTCGATTGTCGACCTGCATGAAGGCCGGATGACGATCGAGATGGACGGGGACCTGTTCAAAGTGACGGTTGCCGTTCCGAGAGCGTGAGGGATGAATGACGAAATCGACGCTGCGAATGACGAGATTGAAACGCTGAATGACGAGATTGCGCAGCCGAATGACGAGATTAGCGCCGTGAATGACGAAATCAAGCGGCGGATAGTGGATTCAGAAGACGCACGACAAGGAAAAGCGCTCCTGCAGGTGGCTCTGCAGGAGCGCTTTTCCTATTTCTCGGTGCTTCTAATAAACCTTCTGAGCAGCTTGTTAAACTTGTCATGTTCTTCAAAGAACAGACCATGACCGCTGTAGTGAAACGGAACAAGCTGTGAATTCTTTATTTGCTGATTAAGGTGCTGGGCTTGTGCAAAAGGGATCACCTTGTCGTGAACACCATGAACAATCAAGGTTGGAACGTGGATCTTTGGCAAATCGGAATCAAGCTTTTCATCTCGCAATGTAGTGATGATCGCTGCCGTTGACCAGCCTGCGGCCTGAAAGCCCAATTGGAGAAACCACTCAGAAAATGGAGGGGTAATGTATTGGAAGAAAAAGTTCTCTGTCACTTCCCGCATCATCTTGGGACGGTCATTTAGCGCCTGAGTCAGGAACCTGGCTGCAGTCTCAGTGGAAAACCCTGTAGGAGCGGCAGCATCAATCAGGACAAGGTTGGATACACCGTAACCATGATGGCGGGACATATACCGAATCGCAATGGCTCCGCCTGTGGAGTGACCCGCAAGAGTGAACTGATCCAATTGAAGTGCATCCACCACTGCACGGATATCATCCGCCAGCCGGTCAAAACTGTATCCGCTTATTGGTTGATCTGACTTTCCGAATCCTCTCCAGTCAATTCCGATACAGCGATAACCCTTATGGGGAAGAACGTTAAATTGATATTCAAACTGTTTATGGCTTAAAGGCCAACCATGCAGGAAGACGATCGTCTTACTGCCCTCAGGATTTATATCTTCTACATATAATTTCACACCCGGTTCAACAGTGACATAGTAGCCCACACCGATTCCCCCTAATAAAGCATTCCAAATAAGATATTCATTTGAGTGAATGAGGTGACTGCCTATTCCTCAGAGCGCATATCAGCATGTTTTCTTGGGCAAGCCGTGTTTTTCTTTAAATACAAAGATTTGATTGAAGGATGTACGGTCAGGAAAGAACACGCTCATCATCTGCAGGGATGAAAGATGGATGGGCAAACTCTCGCCCTTATAAAAGGAGCTTTCGGCATCGGGCCGGAAGCTCTTTTTCTTATAGGATGGCCTGCAGCAGGGCAGGAAAATCACCCGGCAGTTCCTTCATGTAGACGATGAACATGAAGAAGAGCCAGACAAGTGCAGGAACCGCAAGGCTCTTAAGGGCAGCGGGCCATCCGGGTTTCGGTTTTTTCCTGAGCAGCCGGTCCGCTATGAACCCGAGAAGGGCCGCCGCCACGCCGTAGCCGAGAGCTACCAATCCGAATGCGGCATGCAGTACGCCGGAAATCACCGGCTCAGCCCAAGGCTTCCGGAATCCGCGCGAAAGGCGCGCCGCAAGAAAGTCTGCAAGCAGTGATGCCGGCACGCCGACCAAAAGAATGACCGGGAAGCTGTACATCAGGTAGATAGGGACGGTCAGCGTGAAGGCATTCAGGAAGCCGCCGGGTGTTGCCGGGAATTCCCCGAACGGATCTGGTGTGAGGAGGCCGAGGAGGACGGCGAACACAGCGCCTGCCAGGGAAGCGGCGATGATTTTTCTGCGGAACAGCCCGCCTGCGTCCGTCAATCCGCTTCCTCGATGATCAGGCCGTCGTCACTGAACACCGCGTGTGCCCAATCCTTGCCCTCTTCCAGTTCCACAGGCTTCGTCTGCCTGGCGCCGACCCCGGTCCCGTCCGTGCTGACTGACAGTGCGAATGCAGTCGTTTCTTTCCATTCCCCGGGCTGGACATCGAACCAGATGACTTCACCATCCTTAAACTGGCTGCCGTCTGCGTTGACCACATTTTCACCCGGCACCTTCTCGCCGTTTTCATAGCGGATCAGCTGAACGTGACGGTACTGGCCACCGGTCTGCATTTCCACTGATAGACCGCTGCCGTGGTCCGCTGCCGTTTTCGGCGCGCCGCAGCCGGAAAGCATTAACATCATGGCAGCTAAAGCGGCCGGCACGAGTTTTTTCATCAGCTATCCCTCCCAAGTCTGTGTTTTCCAATAATAGGACGGACGGTCCGCCCGAGGGTTGCGGTTATCGGCACGTCTCCCGGGGTAAGAGAAAAAGACCAGACCCCGGAAAGAAGGATGATTATGTTCAGGAAAAAATGGCTCGACATTCCGACCGGCTACCGGCGGCTGCTATTTCTCAGTTTGTTGGTCGTCCTCTTGGTCGGGGTCGGGATTGTCGGGTTCATGCATTACGAGAGCCTGTCATTTTTCGATTCACTATGGATGACGATTATTTCTGTCATGACGATCGGCTATGGGGACATGTATCCCGTGACCGATGAAGGCCGGCGTTTTGCGTTGCTGGTTGTGCCGTTCGGCGCAGGAGTTGTCACGTACGGGCTCGGTACCGCGGCATCATATCTGATCGAAAAACAGCTGTCTGAGAAAGTGTGGGATAAGCAGATGGATCATGAAATTGATAAGCTGGAAGACCACATCATCGTGTGCGGGTTCGGCCGCGTCGCCCAGCAGGTATACCGTGAACTGCGTAATATGGAAGAGGAACTTAAGGTTTTGTACATACATGACAACGAAGACGAGCTTCTCGAGGTGGTGGACCAGGGAACGCTCCGTCTGATCGGTGATCCGACGGACCGGGACATTCTTGAAAAGGCGCGCACGGACAAGGCCCGCGGGCTGATCGCTGCTCTCGACAGCGACGCGGATAATGTCTTTATCACGCTGACGGCAAAAGGGATGAGCGAGGATATCGAGGTCGCGGCCCGCGCCGAGAAAGAAGGTTCCGAGGAAGTGCTGAAGCGTGCGGGGGCCACCCGTGTCATCAACCCGTCAAGCATCGGCGGCCGTGAGCTTGCGCTGTCCGTCGTGAGCCCGTCCGGCATTGATTTTATCAATGACCTCATGATGGCAGAAAAAAAGGAGTTCGTCGTAGGCGAGGTCGTTTTGGGAGAAAAGTGTCCGCTTACCGGAAAGTCAGTGGAATCATCGAATCTGCGCCGGGAGTTCGGCATCACGCTGCTCGCCATCGGACGGGAAGAAGGCGTCCTCAGCAACCCTGACCCCGATGAGGAGTTCAGGACGGGGGACAAGCTGATCGTCGCCGGCAACCAGGAAAGCATTGCTTCGCTCGACGGGAAAGTGAACGGGGTTATTGACTGATGTGTCTCATGTCATCAGGGTCCTTTTGTTCATTTCCGGGGCTGCAGGTTTAAAGGGTTGTGTGGAAAAGGAATAGTCTAACACGATTCCCCGTCTCCCTGAGGCCGGTTTGTTGAGTTTCCGTAAATTTGAAGTTTTAGGCAGGAATTTAAATGGAAAGCACGAAAAGGATAATAACAAGTCAGGTGATTGCTGCAGACAGGGGAGACTGGGAACGCTCCGGCTCGCCGCCCGTCAATTTCCGGGCCCGGCCGGGGCATCCGGCGTGTCGCCGGTAAGGGCGGACATCGGTCCGCCTAATCATCCATGGACTGACGGCTTGCAGCCGGGTCAGCCGTGAAAGGAGCGGAAACCATGACTAGACATGAAAACTATCCGAACGCGCGCGACTATGATCCGCAGCGCGGGGATCGCAACGAAGGCGAACTGCCGCTGGCCGACCCTTCCGAATCCAACTCGACTGACGTCTTCCGTGAAAACGAAAATGAAGACGTCGGCAAAGGAGAGCCATCCGCATTCGAGGGTGACGAAGGCCTCGATAAAGGCTACAACGACACCGCGCCGAATGAACGGTATCCGGGAAAAGAATAAATCAAAACCGCTGACCCGTCACGGTCAGCGGTTTTGTGTGTTTTAGTTCAAAAAATCCGGCGATTCGTCCACAATGGAGACAGTACCTTGAAGGAGGAATTCCAATGGCAACAATAAAACAGATGAAATTCGCGCGCGGTTATACGCTAGGACAGCTGTCACAGCTGGAAGGGGCGGACTGGGACAAGCTTCACCCGGGCTTCAGCAACAACGTCCGCTGGAACGCGGGCCACATCTTCGTCTCACTCGAGAACTTCACGAAGATGATCAATCCGGACTTTGAGATCGTCCATCCGGAATGGGTCGGCCTGTTCAACACAGGGACCAGCCCGGAAGGATGGGGCGAAGGCGTCCCGTCTAACGAAGAGATTCTGAGCGCGCTAAAGGGACAGACAGACCGCATCGCAGCAGCGCTTGACGGCCAGCTTGAGGGCCAGCTCGGCCACCCGCTTGAGATTGCCGGACACAATATGGACACAGGGGAAAAACTCCTGCAGTTTTCCGTCTGGCACGAAGGCGTACACGGCGGCATCCTGAACGCCATGGTACATTTGTCGAAAGCATAATTGAATACGAAAAAAAGCCGCTTCCGGCAGGGGAGCGGCTTTTGTTATGCAGCGGGGGGAGAGTTTCGGGACATACGTGGAGGGTACCGAGACATTCATGAAGAGTTTCGAGACATTCGTGCAGCGAATCGCGACACTCAGCGTGACAATCGCGACACTCAAACTGCGAATCCCGACACTCACTCTCCGCGGCCGCCGCCTCTCCGCCGCATCCACAAAATCACGAGCGCGCCGGCGATGCCGATCATGGCGATGATGATGACCATCATCCAACGGAACGGAAGGGCGGGGAGGACGATATTGAGAAACAGGATGGCGGCGATCAGCAAGATGACCGCCACCGGGATGAATGCGGAATTCTGGTTGTTGTTCAATCACATGCACCTGCTTTTCCGCGGCAAACCGCGGATTTTCTTATTCTGCGAGTCCGTTCTGGTAGGCGTAGACCGCGGCCTGTGTGCGGTCGTCGACGCCGAGCTTTGAGAGGATGTTCGAGACATGCGTCTTGACGGTCTTGAGGGCGATAAAGAGTTCGTCGGAGATGTCCTGGTTTGTCCTGCCCTTCGCAATCAGCAGGAGAATCTCCATCTCCCGCGCGGTCAGCTCGTCATGCGGCGCGCGCTCCGTACCGCGCATGCGCTGCATCATCTTTGTCGTCACCTCGGGCTCGAGCACCGTCCGGCCGCCGAGTGTGTCTCGGATGGCGTCAGCAATACGCGACGCCTTCGACGTCTTCAGGATGTAGCTGGACGCGCCGGCCTCAAGTGCCGGGTAGACCTTGTCGTCGTCGAGAAAGCTCGTGACCACCATGATCTTCGCCTCCGGCCACTCCTTCATGATGGCGGCCGTCGCCTCCGCGCCGTTCATCTCCGGCATGACCATGTCCATCAGAATGATATCCGGCCGCAACTGGAGCGCGAGGTCGACCGCCTCGCGCCCGTTCGAGGCCTCGCCGACCACTTCCATGTCAGGCTGGACCTGAAGGTAGGCAGATACGCCGATTCGCACCATTTCATGGTCATCCGCGAGCAATACCCGGATCATCTCGATTCCTCCGTTTCTTCAGATGGTGTTGCGGTCTCCGGCTCGATTTCCTTTAGTGGAATCGGAGCGGTGTCCGCTTCTTTTTCCGGCTGGCCGTCTTCTTCGGGGCGGGTCACCGGAAGCTTCACTTCGACAATCGTTCCCTGCGAGGGCACTGAGACGATCTTGCATGTGCCTCCGATTTCAATGGCGCGTTCGCGCACATTGCGCAGGCCGTAGGAGCCGCTTTTGCCGTCGCCGTCCCGGAACCCGATGCCGTTATCCTGGACGCGGAAAATCGCTAGTCCGTCCCGCTCGACGAACAGCACATCGAGCTCGGTCGCCTTTGCGTGGCGCAGCGTGTTCGACAGTGTTTCCTGGGCGATCCGGAACAGATGGTCTTCGGCTCCCTTGGACAGCGGAACGTCCTCGATGCGCCCGCGGATCGTAAAGTGGACCTTTTCATCCAATTCGTGAAGAAGTCCGCGGAGCCCTTCCGAAAGTGTCTTGTTGTTGAGCGGAGCGGGGCGCAGATGGAGGAGCAGCGCCCGCATCTCGAGCTGTGCCTGCTGAACGGTTTTTTCGACCTGTTCGAGCGTGCGCGAGGGGGCGCCGGTCTCTGCGCGTTCCCGTTCCGCCATCGCGGACAGGAGCATCGAGGCGGCGAAAAGCTGCTGGGAGACGGAATCGTGCAGCTCGCGGGCAAGCCGCTGACGCTCCTGTACGAGCCGTTCCTGGACCATCTGCTCCTGGTTTTCCGCCCGCTTGTCGGAAATCTCCTTCAGGCGTTCGCGTTGTGTTGTGAGAAGTTCCTCCACTTCACCGACTGCCCGCTCGGTGGGACCCGGGAGTTTGCGCTGCTTTTTGCCGGGTGCCGTCTCGAGCAGGCCATACAGCCGCTGTTCGACGGCGCGGATGTTCGTGCGGATGATCCCGGACGCCCAGAAGGCGAGCATCCATCCGGCCGCAATGGAGCCCGCGACGATCCAGACCGCAGCCGGGAGGCCGTATTGCTCCTCTTCGATCAGGAACCACCAATCGTCATCCGGCATGCCGAGCAGCAAGAACACAATCGCAGCCGAGACGGTGAGGAACAGGGTGGACAGGGTGAAAGCGCGTGCGATCAGGTGCTTCATTTGCGCGACACCTCCAGGTCCCCGAGCCAGGAGGAGACAGTGATGATCAGCTCGGCAGCCGGGCGCTCTTCTGTCCCGTAGCCGTCTTTCATATGCAGCTGTTCATTGAAGATGCGGTTCTGGTGGCGGCCGAACAGCCGGGAGTCGCCGAGAAGTGACGTGTAGTGGACGCGCACGGGAATTTCATACGGCACGTCGATCCTGACCTTGCCGATGCCCTGCCGGATCGAAATGAATGACGTCCCTTTTGGAAGTACGGTCTCCGTCACATCAACATGAATGTCGCCGAAGACCCCCTGGATGTGGACATCTTCCCACTCATAGGAGCTGAATGGCGTCGATTGCACGGAAAACAGCCGGTTTTTCAGGATGCCGTTCGGTGTTTCCTTTCTGGCATCCCGGAGCGGCCGGGTGATCTCCTCTGCCGGCACGCCTTTCCAAAGGCTGATGAAAATGTAGGCCAGCACGGCGAGGATTAGCAGACGGAGGCTCCAGAGGGAGAGAATCGCAATCCCGAGGAAGAACAAACCCGTCCAGAGGATCCATTTATTGCGGTGGCGGAAGCCATAATACGCCAGCCCGCCGCCGAGGATGACAAAGATGATGTTGCCGTCCCTGAAAAAGGCGGCTTCAATGAACACGAGCAGCACGAAGCTGATCACGATAAACCGGAGCTGGTCGGCCGATGGATGCATGGCGGGTTCCTCCTTTCGGGTGGTTTCAGTAAAAGCGGACATGTAGATCCGCATGATGCACAAAAGAAGGGGGAGACCCCCTTCCTATCTTACAAAATCCTGGAGCCGATGTCCCCGTCAGACGGTTTCTTTGTCGGCTTTTCCTGTGTTTTCTGCCTGTTCGATGATCGCAAGCGCGTCCAGCCGGCGCTCCATCGTGTCATGGCTATGTTCTTTCTCGATCTTATCGCCGATCTGCTCGACGTACGCCTTCATCTCGGAGTAAGGAGCCATCCCGCTGCTTTCATCCTGGATCACCTGGTCCATGCGGCGGTGGGCACGCGTCACGTTTTCCTTGCCCATCAGCTGGAGCTGGCGCACTTTCATGTCCTTGATCTTGTGCTTCATCTCTTCATACTTGCGCTCAAGGCCGATCAGTTCGGCATCCGTTTCGGCAAGCGTGCGGTCGAGTTCGTCGACGCGGTTGCCATAGGCACGGATTTCGTCCTGGGCGAAGGCGACCAGGTCTTCAATGCCCGCTTTCTCGGCAATTCCAAGCTGGTTGCGGCGCTTCTCAAGCATGGTTGCCGCTTCTTTCCGCTCTTTCTCAAGCTCTTCCTTTAGTTTTGCCTGACGGTCAAGCAACCGGCCAGTTGCTTCGGTCTGCTTTTCCGCCTGGCGGAGATATTCATTCAAAAGGGAGACGGGGTTTTTTTCTTCCTTTTTGTCGAGCAGCTCATGAAGGTCGGCCTGGACAGAGTATTTGATGCGGTTGAACAGTGAGTTCATATCGTTTTCCTCCTTATTGGGAACTTATTTCGTGATATTTTTCCATTCCCGTTCGAAATTAGCGAACGGGTCGCTATCTTTTTCGAACAGGACGGCTTCACGGGCATTCCACTTCTGGTACACGTACCAGAGTGCCGCGATGGCGAGCAGGCCGATGAATGCCGGGATGTTGCCGATGGCTGTCAGAAGGCCGATGATGCCGACCGCTGCCCAGCAAAAGCGTGCGAAGCCGGAAGTGCTCCGCTTGTAGTAGTGGTAGCCGGCATACATGATGGCGGCTGAGATGGCGAGACCGATGATCGCGCCGAGGTTGGCAAGGACGGTGATCCCTGCGACGATTCCGATAGTAATGAGAAGAAATTTCTTCAAGGTTTCCGCCTCCTTTCGTTGTTAACATTATTGTAGGCAGGAACTCAGGTTTTCCGAACGGGCTGCATGTTGATTTCCGTCTAGGTCCGGAGGCTGATTTTCACTCGGACCGGCAAGTCGATCCGGACGCCGAATGATATGGACGATGAGAACGTTTTCATGATACGATTCTTTCAAGAATAGTCTTTCTATTGTGATAAAGGGGGAGAGAGAATGAGAGAAGTCGTGATTGTCGAAGGCGTGCGTACGGCAGTCGGGCGGCGCAAGGGGGCGCTGTCGGAAACACGTCCTGACGAGCTGGCGGCGGTCGTACTGGATGAACTGGTGAAGCGTGCGGGGGTCGGGAAGGACAGGGTGGAAGATGTAATCCTTGGCTGCGTGACTCAATCCGGGGAACAGGGCGGCAACATCGCCAGGACCTCCGCTCTGATCGCGGGATTCCCGATCGAGGTGCCGGGCGTCACGATCGACCGCCAGTGCGGATCCAGCCAGCAGGCCGTCCACTTCGGTGCACAGGCGATTGCCGCGGGCGATATGGACATCGTTATTGCAGGCGGCGTCGAAAGCATGACGCGCGAGCCGATGTTTTCGAATGTCGGAGACGCCAGGCCGAGCGAAAAGCTGACCTCCCAGTACGAGATCATCAACCAGGGCCTGTCTGCTGAGCGCATCGCAGAAAAGTGGGGCATGAGCCGCACCGAGCTGGATGAATACAGCGCGAGAAGCCACGAGCGCGCATTTGCGGCAATCGGGGAAGGCCGGTTCAAAGATGAGATTGTACTCGTGGAAACGGCGGACGGCAACGTGTTCGATACGGACGAAGGCCCGCGGGAAGGCTCGACACCGGACGTGCTCGGCGGCCTTAAAACGGTGTTCAAGGAAGACGGAGTGATCACGGCGGGTAATGCCAGCCAGATGAGCGACGGCGCATCCGCGGTACTCCTCATGTCCCGTGAGAAGGCTGACGAACTCGGACTCAAGCCGAAGGCCAGAATCGTCGCGCGTTCAGTTGTCGGATCCGATCCGACACTGATGCTGACGGGACCGATTGCTGCAACGGAGAAAGTATTGAAGAAAGCCGGCCTCGCGATCGGGGATATGGACACCTATGAAGTCAACGAAGCCTTCGCGCCTGTCCCGCTTGCCTGGCTTAAAGAAACCGGTGGGGATCCGGAAAAGCTGAACGTCGACGGCGGCGCCATCGCACTCGGCCATCCGCTCGGCGCAACAGGAACAAAACTGCTTGTCACACTCATGAACCGCCTGGAACGGACCGGCGGGCGATACGGACTGCTTGCGATCTGCGAAGGCATGGGCATGGCCAATGCCACAGTCATTGAACGAATTGATTAATAATCATTAATTATACCGAATGAGCATTCAGTCAGGTTAGGGGGATTTGAGTTGGACATGAACAATGTGAAGGCGATCATCACCGGCGGGGCGTCAGGTCTTGGCGGTGCGACCGCGAAGCGGATCGTCGAAGCCGGCGGCAGGGTCGCCATCTTTGATCTGAATGAAGAAAAGGGCACAGGGTACGCGGCTGAGCTTGGAGAGGGCAACGCCTTCTTTTATCAGACGGACGTTGCAGACGGGAAAGCCGTCGAGGCGAACGTGGCGGCGGCAAAAGAAGCGATGGACGGACTCAACACCGTCGTTAACTGCGCCGGCATCGGCACGCCGGGCAAGCTGATCGGCAGGAAGGGCGTCCATCCGCTTGAGCAGTTCGAGCAAGTGATCCGCGTCAATCTGACCGGCACCTTCAACGTGATCCGCCTCGCTGCGGACGCGATGACGGACAATGAGCCGGGCGAGGACGGCGAACGCGGCGTCATCATCAACACCGCTTCCGTCGCCGCCTTCGAAGGCCAGATCGGCCAAGTCGCCTACAGCGCGTCCAAAGGCGGCGTCGCCGGAATGACGCTCCCGATCGCCCGCGAACTCGCGGCATACGGCATCCGTGTCATGACGATCGCCCCGGGCCTAATCAACACGCCGATGTTCGACGGCCTGCCGGACAGCGCCCGCACTGCGCTTGAACAGACCGTGCCGTTCCCGAAACGCCTCGGCCAGCCGGAAGAATACGCCCAGCTCGTCGAATCGATCGTGACAAACCGCATGCTGAACGGCACCGTCATCCGCTTGGACGGCGCCATCCGGATGCAGCCGAAGTAAGGGGGAGTTGGGTTGGAGGGAGCGGACGCGGAATTGGGTGTTGCAGTCGCGGATTTGCGGGTTGTCGGCGTGAATTTGCAAGTTGCCGCCGCGAAACCGACAGTTGCCGCCGCGAATCCAATCCACCCGCCCCAACCAACCCGTATATAAAGAAGGGAGTGATCGCCATGCCGCGATACCGATGGGAAACCGAAGAACATGATCTGTTCCGGGAGTCGCTCCGGAAGTTTCTCGAAAAAGAAGCCGTGCCGCATTATGAACAATGGGAACAGGACCGCCTCATTCCAAAATCGTTCTGGAAAAAGCTCGGGGAGATGGGGTTCCTCTGCCCGCAAGTTGATGAACAATACGGCGGGCTTGGCCTGGATTTCAGCTTCGGCGTTGTGATCGAAGAGGAGATGGAGCGGGTAGGTGCCGGGCTCACCGGCGTCGGCCTTCATAACGACATTGTCGTACCGTATATCGAATCGTACGGGACCGATGAGCAGAAAAAACGTTTCCTGCCGGGCTGTGTGACAGGGGATGTCATCACCGCCATTGCGATGACCGAGCCCGGAACCGGATCGGACCTTGCCAACATCAAGACGACCGCGATCAAGGACGGCGATCATTATGTCGTGAACGGCCAGAAGACGTTCATCACAAACGGAATCAATACGAACCTGGCACTGGTTGCGGTAAAGAGCGATCCTAAGGCGGAGCCGAAACACCGCGGGGTGAGTCTGCTTTTGATTGAAGAGGGAACACCAGGATTTACAAAGGGCCGCAAACTCGACAAGGTCGGCATGGACTCGCAGGATACGGCGGAGCTTTATTTCGAAGATTGCCGAGTCCCGGCCGTGAACCTGATCGGCGAAGAGGGCAAGGGCTTCCACTATATGATGGAAAAGCTGCAGCAGGAACGGCTCACCGTGGCGATCGGCGCCCAGACCGCGATGGAGGACATGCTCGAGATCACGATTGACTACGTCAAATCCCGCGAGGCGTTCGGCCGCCCGGTCGCCGCGTTCCAGAACACCCAGTTCAAGCTGGCGGAACTCGCGACAGAAGCGGAGCTCGGCAAGGCATTCCTCGAGTCGCTGATCGCCGATCATCTAGATGGCAAGGACATCGTGACGAAGGTGTCGATGGCGAAGTACTGGATCACCGAGACCGCGCGGAAGGCGGCTGCCGAGTGCATGCAGCTTCACGGCGGCTATGGCTATATGGAAGAATACAAGATCGCCCGCTGGTACCGCGATATTCCGGTCATGTCGATCTACGCCGGCACGAATGAGATCATGAAAACGATTATCGCGAAAAACATGGGACTGTCGGGAGGAAGGAAGGCATGACCAGCATGAAAGAAACCCGTAAGCGAAATGCCGTCCGCCCTCCAGGCGGGGGATTCCTGGAAGGCATAAAAGTGCTCGACGTGACATATTATCTCCCGGGACCGTATTCGAGTTACCGGCTCGCTGAAATGGGCGCCGACGTTACAAAAGTCGAGCCGCCCGGCGGGGAACCCGCCCGCCGCCTGGCCGGAGGGCTGATCCATGAAAAGAAAAACGCCGGCAAGACGATCGTCGAGCTCGACCTGAAGTCAGATGAAGGCCGTGAGAAGATGAAGGAATTCATTCGCGGCACCGATGTCCTGATCGAATCGTTCCGCCCCGGTACGCTGGAGCGGCTCGGCTTCGGAGAGGACGAGCTGTTTGAGCTCAACCCCGGACTCATCTACTGCTCGATGACCGGCTACGGCCTGGAGGGTGAGTTCGCCAGGGCCGGCAGCCATGACCTCAATTATCTGGCGCTGTCCGGTGTGCTTTCGCAACTTACCGATGAAAACGGCCGGCCGGTCCAGCCGAAAAACACGCTGGCCGACTTTGCCGGCGGGCACTTTGTCGCGGAAGCTGTGCTTGCGGCGCTTGTCAGGAAGATGAAAACCGGGGAGGGCGCCCGACTCGATGTTTCGATTACCGATGGCCTTACGCATTGGCAAAGTGTCCACAAAGCGTTCGAAGAAGCCGGCCTGTCCGACCGCGGAGTGCCGGATCTTGACGGCTCCCGCGCCCGATACGCCATCTACCCGACCGCAGACGGCCGGTACGTCGCGCTCGGTGCGCTTGAGGACAAGTTCTGGTACGCCTTCTGCGACTTCGCGGGCCATCCGGAGTGGAAAAAACGCGACGACATCCACGAAGAAGTAGCCCGCTACTTCGGGTCGGAACCGCTCAGCCACTGGCTTGATGTCTCGCTCCGGACGGACTTCTGCCTGACCCCGGTTCTGCGTCCGGGTGAGCTCGATGATCATCCGCACTGGAAGAAGGACTGAGCAGGGCGTAATCTTCAAACTCGGGGGCCTAATCTTCAAACTCAAGCGTGTAATCTTCAAACTCAAGCACCTAATCTTCAAACTCACACGGGATAGCCGCCAGCCATGCCATGCAGCACCCCACGCAACCAGACCTTCACCATCGCCAATCCACCATACAAAAGGAGATGGATTCAAATGATGAAGACGCCGCTGCTCTTGAAGACGTTCGTTGACCGCGCGGAGCGCTATTTCCCCGACAAGGAGATCATCTCGAAAACCGCCACACAGACGCACCGCATTCCATACCGCGAATTCGCGAAGCGCACCCGGAAGCTCGCTTCTCTCCTGACCGCACTCGGCATGGAGCGGGGGACGAAGGTCGGTTCGTTCGCATGGAACACGCACCGACACCTTGAGGCTTACTTCGGCGTCCCGTGCGCCGGCGCGATCCTGCATATGATCAACATCCGGCTGTCACCGGAGCACATTGTATACGTCATCAACCACGCAGAGGATGAAATCCTGCTAGTCGATGATGACCTGTTCCCGCTAATCGAGAAGCTCGCGCCGCAACTGAAGACGGTCAAGCACATCGTCGTTATGTCGGACTCGGACAAGCTGCCGGAAACGGCCCTGGAAAACGTCCACTCCTACGAGGCGCTATTGGCGGAAGCGGCAGACGACTTTGTATTCCCGGATGACCTCGACGAAAACACCCCTGCCGGCATGTGCTACACAAGCGCCACGACCGGCAATCCGAAGGGCGTCGTCTATTCGCACCGCGGGCTCGTCCTCCATAGCTACGCGCTTGGGCTTGCCGACGGCATGGGGCTGTCGGAGCGCGACATCACCCTATCGGTCGTTCCGATGTTTCATGCGAACGCCTGGGGCCTGCCGTTTGCCGGTGTCTTTTTCGGCATCACGCAGGTGCTGCCTGGGCCGGGCGGATTCAATTCGGACGTCCTGCTCGATCTGATCGAACAGGAAAAGGTCACGCTTACCGCGGGCGTGCCGACGATCTGGCTCGGCGTACTGAAGACCCTAGAGCAGAAGCCGCGTGACATCAGCTCGCTGCGCGCCATCGTCTGCGGAGGATCCGCCTCGCCGAAGGGCCTGATCAAGGCGTTCGAGGAAAAGTACGGCGTTCCGTTCATCGTCGGCTACGGCATGACCGAAACGTCGCCGCTTGTCAGCTTGTCGAACTACACCTCTTCGGTGGAAGAAAAGACTGCCGAAGAGAAGCTCGACCTCCGCGCCTCGCAGGGCATGACGATTCCGGGCATCGACACCCGCGTCGTCAACGAGCAGGGTGAAGTGCCGTGGGACGGCAAGACAATGGGCGAGCTGACCGTCCGAGGCCCGTGGATCGCCAGCGAGTATTATCGGGATGAGCGCACGAAAGACGCCTTCCGCGACGGCTGGCTCTACACCGGCGACATCGCCGTCATGACGCCGGAAGGCTACATCAAGATCACCGACCGGACCAAAGACCTGATCAAGTCCGGAGGCGAGTGGATCTCCTCGGTCGACCTCGAGAACGCCCTTATGACGCACCAAGACGTCTTCGAAGCCGCTGTTATCGCGGTTCCGCACGAAAAGTGGCTCGAGCGCCCGCTTGCCTGCGTCGTCCTGAAAGACGGCATCGAGCGGAACGAGGAAAAAAAGCAGGAACTCCTCGGCTATCTGGAAGGACAGTTCGCCAAGTGGTGGGTCCCGGACGATGTCGTCTTCCTGGATGAAATCCCAAAAACCTCCGTCGGCAAATTTCTCAAAGCGAAGCTGCGGGAGCAGATGGGGCAGACGGTCTAACCTTTCATAAAGATGCGATAAGAACCGGGCGATGCCCGGTTTTTCCATTTCTTGAAAATGCAATCAGAGGAGGGGATTGCGCTTTATTTTCTGTAGATTTCGTATTGACCGCCTACTCCTATTCACTTATATTTATACATATTCAAATTTCGACGGTCTTCGACCTCTAGGAGTGACATCATGGCCAACATCTCAGAACCCATCCGCAAAAAGCGGTTTAAATTCGAAGTCCCGCATCCATTTGCCATATTGTTCGCAGTGATCTTGCTGACGGCGCTCAGTACTTATCTGATTCCGGCTGGCGAATATGAGCGGACGACAAACGAAGAGGGACAGACCCTGGTCGTGGAAGGCTCCTATCAGCAGATTGAGTCCAACCCTGCCGGATTCATGGATATCTTCAAGGCGATCCATGCGGGCCTCACAACCAGTGCCGGCATCGTCTTCTTTATTTTCATCGTCGGCGGGGCGTTTAACGTCTTCAAGGAGACCAAAGCGATCGAAGGCGCATTCGGCTCCGTTTCGGGGAGGCTGGAGGGCCGGGAGATGCTGATGATCCCGGTGTTCATGATGTTCTTCGCCATCGGGGGCGCGACCATCGGCATGTTCGAAGAGGCACTGCCGTTTATTCTGATCCTGGTGCCGCTTGCGATGATGATGGGCTTTGACTCGATGACCGGTGCCGCAGTGGTCATGGTCGGAGTCGCCACCGGATTCACCGCTGCGTTCATGAACCCGTTCACGGTCGGCGTTGCACAGGGGATCGCCGAACTTCCAACCTTCTCCGGAATGGTGCCGCGGATCTTCTTCTGGTTTGCCTACGTGACGGTATCGATTCTCTTCGTCATGCGCTATGCGGCAAAGGTGAAAAAGAATCCGGAGCTGAGCGTGACGTTTGAAGAAGACAAAAAACGCAATGTGGACAAGGCGGCCGCGCTGGATATGAAGCTGTCCCGCAGGCAGGGTGTAACGCTTCTGATTCTGCTGGCCACATTCATCGCCCTTGCTTACGGTGTCATCAAGTACGGATGGTATATCCAGGAAATCTCCGCGCTGTTTGTCATCATGGCGATTGTAATCGGAATCGTAAACCGCATGGGGATCAACGGGACGACGATGGCGTTCGTCCGGGGATGCGAGGAGCTGATCGTCGGCGCCCTTGTCGTCGGATTCGCTTATGGTGCGGTCACGTTGCTTGAAAACAGCAACACGATCGACACCATCCTCTATGGCATCTCGGGCCTTGTATCGGAGCTGCCGACCGTGATGGCCGCGGGTGCCATGTTTGTCGTTCAGGCGTTCATGAACCTCATCGTTGCTTCCGGCAGCGGCCAGGCCGCACTGACGATGCCGCTTATGACGCCACTCGGCGATCTGCTCGGCGTCAGCCGCCAAACAGTGGTCCTCGCGTTCCAGATGGGGGACGGCATCACGAACATCTTCTCACCGACAAACGGGTTGCTGTTCGCGGCACTCGCCATGGCCGGTATTTCCCTTACGAAATGGTTCAAGTGGATGGCACCGCTGTTCGCCATCCAGTTCATCATGGCGATCATCATTGTCACGATCGCCCACCTGTTTATCTGGCCGGCATAATTGGCACATTCGGGGCGGCGGTTGCCGTCCCTTTAAAATGGAGGAGTAAAGAATATGAATCAACCATTATATGAACGGTTCAGCCAGCTGCAGGAGGAGCTTGTCGCCATCCGCCGAGATCTTCATATGCATCCGGAAGTCGGGCACACCGAGGAGCGGACACCGGCGTTTATTGCCGAGTATCTCCGCAATCTCGGCATCGAGGTCCGCACCGCTGTCGGCGGCCGCGGGGTTGTCGGGACGCTGAAAGGCGGCAAGCCCGGGAAAACCGTCGCCCTGCGAGCGGACTTTGACGCGCTGCCGATCCAGGACGAAAAAGAGGTTCCGTACAAGTCGACTGTGCCGGGCGTCATGCACGCCTGCGGCCACGATCTTCATACAGCCACGCTGCTGGGCGTGGCCAAGGTGCTTTCTGAAGTCCGCGATGAACTTTCAGGCAAGGTCGTCTTCCTTCATCAGCACGCTGAGGAAACGACGCCGGGCGGAGCGGACTTCATGATCCAGGACGGCTGCCTGGACGGGGTGGATGTGATCTACGGCGCTCATGTTATGGCCGATGAGCCCCTGGGAAGCGTCGGGGTGATGGAAGGCTATGCCTCTTCTGCACAGGACGATTTTGAGATCACGATTTTAGGCAAGGGCGGCCACGGAGCGGCGCCGCACACAACGATCGACCCGCTCGTGACCGGCAGCCAGCTCGTCGTCAACTTCCAGCAGATCCTCAGCCGCCGCGTGAACCCGATGCGCTCGGGCGTCATCACGGTCGGCTCGTTCCAGAGCGGGGACGCGACAAATGTCATCCCCGACAAGGCGGTTCTCAAGGGCACTGTCCGCACCTATGATCCGGAGGTGCGCGATCTGATTGAAGAAGCGATGGAACGCCTGACCCGCACTACCTGCGAAGGAAACGGCGCGGGCCATGAATTCAACTATGTCCGCGACTGCCCATCCATCAACAATGACGCAGAGGAGACAAAGCGCATTGCCAAGGTGGCGGCTTCCATCTTCGGCGCTAAAAATGTCCGTTACGTTGAACCGATGTCCGGCAGCGAAGACTTCGCCTACTACACCGAGCACGTGAAAGCTTCTTATTTCATCGTCGGCGGAGGCAACCCGGAGATCGGGGCAGACTTCCCGCACCACCATCCGAAATTCAATGTCGATGAACGTTCGATCCAGTACATCGGCAAAACCTTCATCGGCGCGGTCCTCGACTTTCTTGGGGACACGGCGGCAGAGGATAAAACGACAGAGATTCATGCATGAGGAATCGGGCTTCGGCCCGATTTTTTCATTTTTGGAAGGTGATATCATGCCTGAAGCATCCGGCGAGTAAATTGAAGTAAAGCAAGCTTCGGGCGCTGCAGTTACATAAGGGCGGATGGGACAGACGGATGATCCAGTCATAGAAAAGGAGGAGTTGTCATGCCGGCTGATATTTCGGGTAAAGACGCGGTGTCTCGTGCATTGACGGTCTATAATGACGGGTTTGCGCTGGTCAAGGAAACGAGGAAGTTGCCGGAGTTTCCTGTGGACGGGGTGCTGCGGTACCTGGACGTCGCACAGCGGATCGAGACGGAGTCCATCCTCGTAGAGGGGCTCAATATCCGTGAGATGAACTACGAATACGACCTCGTGGACAAGAATAAATTGCTGGAGAAGTATATCGGGCGCGAGATTACGATTGTCGACCCGGAGTCCGGGAAGCGGATGCGCTACCGCCTGCTCAGTGTCGCGAACGGCATAGTCGTCGAAGATCTGGAGACGGGCGAGATTGTCCTTGATCCGGAAGGGCAAGTCCGTCTGCCGGAACTCCCGGGGGGCCTGATTTTGACGCCGGCACTTGTCTGGCATGCGGCACCGCCCGGATCGGACGAGGTGCGCGTGAGCTACCTGACACAGGGGATGACATGGGAGATGGACTATGTCATCTCGCTGCCCGCCGAGTCATCCGGCGAGGAGACATTCAGCCTGACCGGCTGGATGACGCTCCGGAACGAGTCGGGGATGACGTATGAGGATGCAGTCCTCCGAGTACTAGCGGGGGAGGTCCACCGTGCGGAAGACGCGGATCCGTATGTCCTCTACAGCGCCATCCCGGAGCGCGGCATGCCGGAACAGGAATCCTTCGCCGACTATCACCTATATACGATTCCGGGCACCGTCACCATCAAGGATCGTCAGCAAAAACAGATCCTCCTGATCGGCGCGGAGGGAGCGAAGGGCCGCACCATTTATGAAGCAGGTCCGTATGACCGCAACCCGGCAATCTATTTTGAGTTCGACAACACCGAAGCAAACGGCCTCGGCTTCCCGCTCCCGCAGGGGACGGTAAAGTTCTACCGGAACAATTCTTCCGACGGTACGGCAGAGTTTATCGGTGAAGACCGGATGGATCACACCGCCACGGGGGAGAGGGTCCGTCTCCGTCTCGGCAATGCATTCGACATCACCGTGGATTCAGGCCTCACATCGTCCGGGAAAGAGGGGCGCTACGATCTCGAGTCCTATATGTATGCGATCCGCAACGCGAAGGACGTGCCCGTGACGGTCATCATCCGCCATCCGGTCCACGAACGACACTGGGACATTGCCGAGTCCGACCACCCGGCGGAGCGGGAGTTCGGAGATGTCCTGATTCCCGTCACGGTGCCGGCAAACTCTGAAGAAATCGTCCGCTTCACGCTCCGGATCGACCGGTCGGTCACCATCGCCGACGAAGAGGAATAACCGGGAACCTTCCCGGGCCGGCTGCGTCTCTATGAATCTCGGGAGAACATCCCGTGCGTCCTGCAGGCCGTACGGCACGTGCGACGCACGGCACGTCTTCCCAAAACGTACATTCTTTAGTAAACTGGCTAAAGGAAAAAATTCGGAGGGAACTGATGGAAAACTGGATTACCGACATCATGGAACAGTTCGGTTACCTCGGTGTATTCGTCCTGATCATGGTGGAAAACGTGTTCCCGCCCATTCCGTCCGAAGTGATTCTGACTTTCGGCGGATTCATGACAACAGCGAGCTCACTGACAAAGGTCGGCGTTATTGCGGCAGCGACCGCAGGGTCTGTCGGTGGCGCGGTCATTCTATATGGGATCGGCCTGCTGCTTGATGTGGAGCGGCTTGAGAAGATCGTCGACCGCTGGGGCAGAGTGCTCCGGCTGACGAGGGAAGACATCCACAAAGCAGATGCCTGGTTCGATAAGTACGGACCGTGGACGGTGTTTTTCTGCCGGCTCGTGCCGCTGATCCGGAGTCTGATCTCGCTTCCGGCAGGGATGTCGAACATGAACTTCCTGTTGTTCCTTCTCCTCACAACGCTCGGCAGCCTGATCTGGAACACCGTTCTCGTATCGCTCGGAGCGGCTGTCGGTGATAACTGGGAAAGCATCGTCCATTATATGGATATCTATTCCAACATTGCATATGCCGTCATAGCGGTGCTGGGGATTGCAGCAATCATCTGGTACATTAACTTCAGAAGAAAGCGGGCTTAATAAAGTATGGATTGGTTTGACCTGTTAAAAGCCATTATTCTGGGGTTCGTCGAAGGGATGACGGAGTTTGCTCCGGTCTCCTCGACGGGCCACCTGATCATCGTCGACGATATGTGGCTGAAGACCGAAGAATTCCTCGGCAAGTATCCGGCGAATACATTCAAAATCGTCATCCAGCTTGGATCGATCCTGGCCGTTGTCATTGTGTTCTGGAAGCGGCTGTTCAGCCTGATCGGGCTGTACCAGGTGGAGACGCGCGAAGGCGGCAGCACCCGGTTCAACCTGATGCACGTCATCATCGGCATGCTTCCGGCGGTCGTGCTCGGATTTGCGTTCAAGGACCTGATCGATGACTACCTGTTCGGCGTCGAAACTGTCATCTGGGCGCTGGTCGCCGGGGCGATCCTCATGATCGCGGCCGACAAGTTCGGCCCGAAGACGCCGAGCGTCACGTCGCTTGACCAGCTGACGTACAAGCAGGCCTTCTCGATCGGCCTCGTCCAGTGCCTTTCGCTCTGGCCGGGCTTCTCGCGCTCCGGCGCGACCATCTCGGGCGGCGTCCTGTTCGGCCTGAACCACAAGACTGCCGCCGACTTCACCTTCATCATGGCCGTCCCGATCATGGCCGGTGCGAGCCTCGTCTCCGTCGTCAAGAACATGGACATGATGTCGATGGACTACCTGTCGTTTTATGTGGTCGGCTTCGTGAGCGCGTTCCTGTTCTCGCTCCTGTCGATCAAATTCTTCCTGAAACTCATCGACCGCATCAAACTCACCCCATTCGCCATCTACCGCATCGTCATCGCCGCGGTTCTGGCGTGGATCGTGTGGATGTAATGTAATAACCCCGCTGCGGCGGGGTTTTTTGTGTGGGCGTAACACTCAGACGGGCGTGTGTAACACTCACGGGCGGTTGTGTAACACTCAGGTGGGCTTGTGTAACACTCACGGGCGGTTGTGTAACACTCAGCTCCCGTTCCGTAACACTCACGGTTTCAGCAGTTGGTTGAGCGCTTCAAAGTCAGTGTAATCAATCCGGTAAAGGGTATGTTTTCCACCTTTCCCCTCGACCTTGGTCAGCCGCATCCGGCCCAGCAGCCTCCATGCACTCTGTCTGTGAATGCCGAACAGCGCGGAGCATTGCTGGACAGTAATGGTTTCACTCCGCAGCAGAAACCAATCCAACAATGCATGTCCGTAGGAGGGCGTCCCCTGAAATTTGCAGTTCTCACAGCTCCATCGCCGCTCCGTCGATTTAACCAGCCGAGACCCGCATCCGCAGCGCGGCCCCCACTGTATCGTCGCAGGATCAATCCCATAACGCCCACAGAGTGGGTAAGGGATAAAGCGGGAGCGGCTTTTTTCGATCGTATTGACGAGAAGCCGGACGTCCTTTGAGCTAAGAACAGGCTCGGCCTGAACAGCAGACCGGATAAAACCGCGAAGTTCCCGCAGGCTGATGATTGGGAGATTAGGTGGACCTTCGATCACCGGATTGGTCGTGAACACGACAGACCCGTCAACGGGGGCCCGGAACCCCCTCGTTGCCAGCCAAAGGGTAAAGCTATCCCGCTGATCTTCAAATTGAGCGGCCGGACAATCCATCACAAGTGTGACTTCGCCGTTTTCGACTTTTTGAAGGGCAGCCGGATTCTGGACAAACCGCAGCCTTCCCGCGATCTGCTTGGACTCAAAAATCAGCACACCATGCCTGAGTACCATTACAATATCCATCTGGATAAACACGGAAGGGGACAATGGCAGGCCGACGTCCCAGAAAATCGGGGTGTCTGGAGGCAACCCTGCAGACTGAAGCACCTCGATTACCCGCTCTTCGCCGGCCATTCCGGCACGACGGTTCCTCTGCTGTTGTTCCAGCTCGTCCCGCTTTGGTTCCCATTTCGGAAGCACCGCCATCAATCGCTCATGAGCATAAACATTCCAGTAAGCAGACCCTTTTAGAGAGATTTCCCCCACCATCCCCGCTCCTTTTCATCCACCATACCACTGAACATCCTGATCGGAAAGAGGCCTGGAAACCGCATTACACCGCGGATTTGGCCGTTTTTCAATCTTGCGCCTGATCAGGTAGCCAAGTTTTAATTTTGCCTATGTAAAATGAGTGGTTGGACCTATATGGCGTGATAGAGCAATCTACTTCGACCTACGAAAGACTTCAACATTTCACCCCATTGAATCACACGGCATCCACTCCGTTTGGCATCCCTTTTCCCAATGATTCGACAGCGCACTGGATCTATATGACTGAATATTAGAACAGTTATTGAGCAACTCCATGAACCTTGCTATGCTTGCGTTGAACATACCGAAGGGGAGTGGAGATAGATGAAGAAGTGGGTTGGCGTGACGGCGGCAATCGCCATGGCCGCAGGGATCGCCCTGCCGGCAGCACCGGGGGAGGCGCTGGCGAAGGAAGAGTCGCACCATGAGTTTTCAATCAAGGGCTTTACTGATTATGCGGAGCTGACGAAGAAGCTTCAGCAGATTGAGAAGACGAGCAAGGGGCTCGTGTCCGTTGACGTGGCGGGCCAATCGAATCAAGGGCGTGACATTTATACGGTGCGCGTGGGCTCGGGTGAAAAAGTCATTCTGATCCAGAGCGAGATCCACGGCAACGAAAAGACCGGGACTGACGCAATCCTGAATCTCCTGAAGACGGTATCGGGCAGTTCACCTTATGCGCAGCAGCTGCGCGAAGAGATCACGTTCGTCTTCATGCCGATGATGAACCCGGATGCATCCGTTGGGGACAAGCGCCGCAACACGATGACATGGTCGGAAGTGGTTGAGGACTTCCCGCAGCTTAGTGGTGCACAGCCTTCCTGGAACTACCTGGACGACCGGATCCAGCAGAATTATGATTACAGCCAAAACCCGGGCTTTGACGTGAACCGTGACTTTAACCCGGATCTTAATTACGTGCCGCAGCCGGAGGACTTCCCGGGTAGCTCGAGCGATCCGGGCTGGTTCATCACGCCGGAATCGCAGACATCCCGTGACGTTTACAAATCGCTTGTTGCTGAGTTCGGCAAGGTCGATGTCTTTATCGACCTACATCACCAAGGGATCTACTACGTGGATGGCACTCCAGACGAAGTGACGCTGTCGCTATCGGCGCAGTTCGTCCCGGACCCGTCAAGCCCTGAAGGCGCAGAGTACGCCGAGTACGCGGACAAGTACAACTATGACTTCTCGCGCCAGCTGAACGTTGCCGCCTACGACGCGCTGCAGGCCAAGGGCAACTCGGGCTTCAGCAACATCTCGCTTTATTCTCAGGGACTCGATCTGCCGGGAACGGCACTCGGCTCGTACGCCCTGAACGGCAGCGGCACCGTCCTGTTTGAAGTGAAGGGCCAGACCCAGTCGTATGGCCAGAAAGAAAGAGGCCGTCTCGTGAAAGCGGTGGAGACCGGACTTCTCGGCATCGTGAATGCCGTCGCGGACGACTCTGTACATGACCTTAATCCGGAAGATTACGAAGACATCCCGCTGACGTCTTACCGCCCGGCGGAATAAAGGCTCCTGCGGACGGGTCCATGCCTGGAGATGTTACGGACAGGACCCGGTCCGTTGCGGGACGGAACGGACGGGGGAAATGATTGCGGAACCGATTAAACAAAGGGGAGTGGGAACATGAAGAAACAGATGATCACGCTGGCTGCAGCGGGGGCGCTCCTGTTGAGCGCGGCGCCATTGCAGGCGGATGCGGTGGGGAACGGACCGAACTACGGGGGAAATGAAACGATCAACACGTCGATCCTCCATACGTACAGCGAGCTGGCGTCTTACCTGCAGAAGCAGGAGGCCAAGCAGCAAGACATGGAGCTTGAGGTGATCGGCCAGTCGGTCAAGGGCCGCGACCTGTACCTCGTGAAGTATATGAAGAACCCGGAAAACCCGACGATCCTTTTCCTGACGCAGCAGCACGGCAATGAGCAGCTGACGACGGAAGGCGCGCTTGAGTTCATCAAGCATCTTGGCACGGGCAAGATGAAGGGCGTGACGGACAACGTCAACATCCTCATCGTGCCGATGCTGAATCCGGACGGGGCAATGGGGGATGTCGACTTCTCGCTGGATGACTATGTCGCTTCCGGGGACCGCCACCTGACGCGCTACAACGCGCTCGGCGTCGACCTGAACCGCGACCACGTCACGAAGATCCAGCCGGAAACACAGGCGCTGCACAGCAATGTCATGCAGAAGTATGACATTGATTATATGATTGATCTGCATCATCAGGGCACGCGCAGCGAACGTGACGGAGAACTTGTATCCGGCTCGATTCTCTACCCGACAACACCGAATGTTGATCCGGAAGTGCTCGAGGGCTCGAAAAAGCTGGGAGCGGTCGTCTTTGATGCCGTTGACTCCACAGGCTGGGGCCACCTCGGCAAGTATGTCGGCGGCACGGCCGAGACGATTTCCCGCAACGGCATTGCGGTTGAATACGGCATTTCCACGCTTCTCTTTGAAATGCGCGGCATGTCCGACCATGAATACGAACCGTATGTCCTCGGCCAGAAAAGCAATGGCTACCTAATCAAGCAGACGATCACCACACTTGATTCAACTGTCCGCGCAATTGCGGACGGCTCGATCGAGACAAAGGATACCTCGTTCTGGGATACGCTCGCGGAACAGAGGAACCGTCAATCTGAAGATGAATAAACCTTTAGCCCCGGCCGCTTCGGCCGAGGCTTTTTATATCGTCCACCGATTGTAAAGGTTCGCCCTATTTCACCAATTAGAACATATTGAAAACACCTTCAATTCTTCGCCAGTCCACGATATACTGTGCAAAGCGTAATTTTCTGAACGCTAAATTGACCGAATATTATTTGTCATCTAAGAAAGGAGATAACATGGAAACGACCAAGAAAAAAGGGTTCGTCCAGAAATTCCTAGATACGATCGAAACGGTCGGGAACAAGCTGCCCCATCCGGTCACACTATTTGCCGGGCTGGCGCTTCTCGTGCTCGTCCTTTCCGCAATCGTCTCGTCCTTCGGCATCTCGGTAGAACACCCGGGTAAAGAAGGGGAAATCATCGAGGTCAAGAACCTCCTCAATAAAGAGGGAATCCATTACATATTCACGAGCATGACCGATAACTTCATCGGCTTTGCGCCGCTTGGCGTCGTGCTCCTCACAATGCTCGGCATCGGGGTCGCGGAACATTCCGGCCTCATCTCTGCGCTTCTGCGCGGCTTCGTCATGTCGGTGCCAAAGCGCCTCATCACGCTCGGCCTCGTATTCGCAGGGGTTATGTCGTCCGTCGCATCCGATGCGGGCTATGTCGTCCTGCCTCCGCTCGGTGCGGTCATCTTCGCCGCGCTCGGCCGGCACCCGCTAGCGGGTCTCGCTGCCGCTTTCGCCGGCGTATCCGGCGGATTCAGCGCGAACCTGCTTTTGTCGGGAACGGACGCGCTCCTCGGTGAGCTGACGATTCTTGGCGCTGCGATCATCGACCCGGCATATGCTGATGGCATGAACATCGCCATGAACTACTACTTCATCATCATCTCCGTATTTGTTCTGACATTCGTCGGTGCATGGATCACGGAGAAAATCGTCGAGCCGCGTCTCGGCGAATACAAGGGCGAGTTCCGTGAAAGCATGGACAAGCTCACGGCTGTTGAGAAAAAGGGCCTCGTCTGGGCAACGGTTTCCGTCGTTGTCGCATCGGCTCTTATGGCATTGCTTGTCCTGATCCCGGGCGCTCCGCTCCGCGGCGATGAGGCGGACATGCCGATTATCCGCTCGCCGTTCATGAGCTCGCTCGTGCCGATCATCGCGATCCTGTTCTTTATCCCAGGCCTTGTCTACGGAATGGTCACAAAAGCGATCCGCAATGACAAAGACGTCGCCGAAATGATGGGCAAGACGATGGCATCGATGGGGATGTTCATTGTCCTCAGCTTCACCGCTGCCCAGTTCGTCGCCTACTTCTCCGAATCGAACATGGGCCTTGTCCTCGGCGTGTACGGTGCAGAATTCCTGCAGAGCATTAACCTCACAGGCATTCCGCTCGTCCTGCTCTTCATTCTGATCGCCGCGTTCATTAACCTGTTCATCGGTTCCGCTTCCGCGAAGTGGGCCATGATGGCACCGATATTCGTGCCGATCATGATGCAGCTCGGCTACTCGCCTGAGCTCACGCAGATGGCGTACCGCATTGCGGACTCCTCAACGAACATCATCTCGCCGCTCATGACGTACTTCGCGATCATCATCGCGTTCGCACAGAAGTATGACAAGAAAATGGGGATCGGGACACTCGTCTCCACGATGTTCCCTTACTCCATGGCGTTCCTGTTAGTCTGGTCGGCTGTCCTCATCATCTGGATGCTTCTCGGCCTCCCGCTCGGACCGGATGCACCGATCTACTACAACGGAAACTGATCATAGGGAACCCCTTCGCTTCGGCGAGGGGGTTTTTGTGTGGGGTGAGACGGGTTTGAAGATTAGCCGCCTGAGTTTGAAGATTAATGCCGTGAGTTTGAAGATTACGTCCCCGAATTTGAAGATTAGCCCGTTCCCTCCCTGGCGGGGTTTTTTGTGTGCATCCGCGGAATTGCATTGACCGCGCAGTGTGAGTTGAATATATTGGACATATTGTTCAGAAAGATAGATGGAGGGGATCCGGATGGGAAGAAGATGGGACACGCCGGAAGCGCGGAGGGCGCTGATGAGTGAATTGGTCAGCTGGGACAGCCGGACGCTGACGGAGGGGGAGCGGCTGTTTGCGCAGCGGCTTGAAACGAAACTGCGGGAGATGACGCATTTCCAGCAGCATCCGGAAAGGATTGGGCTCCATGATGCCGGCCTCGGCCGCCAGACTGTGACCGCACTCTATAAACATCCGGATGCGGCAGACACGATTGTGCTGATCAGTCACTTTGACACAGTTCAGACCGAGGAATACGGTGCCCTTCAGGCGCTTTCCACGCTACCTGAAGAGCTGACCGCCAAGCTCCACGGGGTCAAAGATACGCTTCACGCCGAAGCACGTACCGACCTGGAGTCGGGAGAGTACCTGTTCGGCCGCGGCACGATGGACATGAAGGCAGGGCTCACCGCCCATCTTTCATTGCTCGAGCAGGCGATTGACGAAGACTGGCCGGTGAACCTTCTTCTCCTGACCGTACCGGATGAGGAAGTGAACTCAGCCGGGATGCGTGTTGCGGTCGATGTCCTGCTCGATATCGCCGAACGAGAAGGCCTCACGTACAGCCTGTTTTTGAACGGGGAGCCTTCCTTCACGCAGCAACCGGGAGACGCGAAGGAGTACATCTACTCCGGGACGATCGGCAAGATCATGCCGGCCGCTCTGTTTTACGGGAAGGAAACCCATGTCGGAGAGCCGCTCCAGGGCCTGACCGCCAACTATATCGCTTCCTATCTGACACAGCGGATGGAGTTCAGCGACCTCTTTGAAGAAACCGCCTTCGGAGAGAAGACGCCGCTGCCGGTATCGCTTTACCAACGGGATCTGAAGGATCAATACTCCACCCAGACCCCGTACCGCGCTGCCGCGCTCTACAACGTCTTTCTCTTCAAACGCACCGCGGCGGACGTCATGGAAACGTTCGAGCAGGTCGCGAGAGACGCGGCATCCGCCTGCAACTCGGCCTACCGCGAGTTGTGCAGCCGACATGGCGTGAACGGGGTCGGCGAGGTAAAGGTGTACCGCTACGAGCAGATCGTGGCACACGCTGAAGACAAGCTGGGCGCCGAGGCGGTCCGCAAACTCAAGGAAAAAGCCATCGCCAGAGCCGGAGCGGACGAGCGGGCGCAAAGCTTTGCCGTCGCCGACCAGCTGATGATCGAATGCCAGGAACTGTCTCCGGCAATCGTCCTCCTGTACGCGCCGCCTTACTACCCGGCAGTGAACTCCACGGAAGACGCGCTCGTCCGGGACGCGGTTGCCCTCATGCAGGACACCGCCCGCAAGCTCGGCACCAAACTCGAGCAGATTCACTATTTTAACGGCATCTGCGACTTGAGCTATGTGAATTACAAGGACGACAGCGAGGGGTGGACCGCCTACGAGCGCAACACCCCGGTCTGGAGCGACACGTACACCATCCCGTTTGAAGGCATGCGGAAACTCACCGCGCCCGTATTGAACGTTGGGCCACTGGGCCGCGACGCCCACCAGCGCACTGAACGCGTCCACATCGACAGCGCCTTCCGCAGGCTGCCGATCATGCTGGAGACGCTGATCAGGAAGATGTTTATTGAACGCAATGAACAGGCCGCAACCCAAAATAATCATTGATCCTGAATGCGTGCTAATCTTCAAAACCGGAGCGGTAATCTTCAAACTCGGGACATGAATCTTCAAACTCAGGCGGGTAATCTTCAAACTCAGGACACTAATCTTCAAACCCGTCTAATAACGCTCGTATGAATGCCCCGCCAGCCGGGGCATTTTTCAATTTTGACATGCAATAATGCTTCAAAATCCAAAGATGCCAAGTTGTCTTCCGGCTTGTTCCCCGATATGGTATGGTTCGGAAAAAGGAAGGGGAGGATCCGTTGGGGAACGAATCGATGTCGGTCCTTAAAGGGAATGCGCATGAACGGCTGCTTGTCCGTGTTGGCAGCCGTCACCGATCTTACACAGATATTCAGGGGAAAATGAATTCCATCAAGGCGGGAATAGCGGGAGAAGAAAAGGTCCTGAACTACATCCGGCGACTGAAAGTCCCGTGGCCCATTCTTTGGGATGTCAATTTGGAAGTCACGCCCGGGCAATACGTTCAGATCGATGTCCTGATCCTCCTGCCCTCGGGAGCGGTTATTTATGAAGCCAAGAATATGGCCGGAAGGCTCCGGTTTGAGGAACACCCCAAGAGGCTGGACAAGGTAGATGAACATGGAAGCATCACTGACCGCTACGACTGCCCCATGCTGCAGTTGCAGGACGAAATCGCCAACCTGCAGGTCTGGTTTCATCTGCACGGTATACCGTTCGGGGCAGATGGCGCTGTCATCATGACGGGAAGTGCGATCATCGAGAAACCTCCAGCCAATGGACGCATCTTCAGCCTCCGTGAAATCCGTAGACACCTTGCCGAAAAAGAGAAGAAGACGGGAATGACCGTCCAGGAACTCCGTCAACTTGCCGACTACATCCGCCGCCATAACAGGCCCTATATCGCCTTCCCGCTGATCGGACGGTTTGGCATTTCTGCCGAAGAGGTTGAGTGGGGGCCGCTCTGTGAAACTTGTAATAGCCGGCTCGGACGAAAAAGTGAACGGGTCTGGTTGTGCCCGGCCTGCAAATGGAAAACTGCCGACCCCTTCACCCGCACATTGCAAGACTGGTTCACCCTAAGGAGCGGGACGATTGTGAACAGACAGGTCCGGGAGCTGTTCGGCATGAAAAGCCCGGGAGCCGCCTCCCGTCTGCTTCAGTTCTATCCACTGAACAAAGACGGCGACGGGCGGTCGACCTGTTATGCCTGGGACTATACCACGCCCCTGACGCGCCGGCAGGAATGAGGAAAGGGGTTCGCCGCGGCGAACCCCCTTTCTATTTCGAGTGAGTTTGAAATAAAACGGTCTGAGTTTGAAGAATAGGCGTCCGAGTTTGAAGATTAGGGCCTTCCTTCATCACCTGTGGTGTACGAAAAATGGTCCCGTATTCCGCAGCGGAATACGAGACCATGATTAGGCCTTTTTCACGAATTCAGATTTCAGTTGCATGGCACCAAATCCATCGATCTTGCAATCAATATTGTGGTCACCATCAACGATGCGAATCCCTTTTACTTTCGTACCGATTTTGAGGACTGAGGAACTGCCCTTCACTTTTAAATCTTTGATGACGGTCACCGTATCTCCATCTTTCAAAACATTGCCGTGGACGTCTTTTACAACGTTTTCCTCACTTTTTTCACCATCTTCATGTGTCCACTCGTTTCCACATTCAGGACATACGAATACATTGCGGTCCTCGTAAGTATACTCCGATTGGCATTTGGGGCAATTCGGCAAAACAGCCATGATCGTTTATCCTCCTTCAGATAAAAGTCTGCAGCATCAACTACAACATTCTATATGATTAGCCAGAAATGGCAAATTAGCACCACAAAGAACAGGGTTCCGCCATCCCCGACGGAACCCTGTTCTCATTCATACCTCTATAACTTCTCCAGCTTCCGCCAGCCTCGCACTCCCGCCGAACGCTTCCTGCGCGGCCGACAAGATCAGCTGCACGTCGCCTTCCTGCGGCAGGTGGGTCAAAAGCAGCCGCTTCGCACCGGCGAGCCGCGCCAGCTCACCGGCCTCGCTGCCCGCCATATGCCCCGGCGACTTGCCCTTATATTCCTCATACAGATTCGCCTCGCTCACAAGCAGGTCGGCGCCCGACGCGAACTCCGCGAGCGGTTCATGGAACTCCGTGTCTGCGGTGAAAACGACCGCCTTGCCATCGACCTCAAACCGTGCCGCCAGGCAGTACACCGGGTGCACCGTCTCGGCGAATGTCACCGAAAACGGGCCGATTTCGTAGGTCTCATCAGGCGCTACCGCATGCCCCTCGGCAACTTCCTTATACGTCAGCTTCCCGAAGCCGTCCGCATCCCGGTCATGTGCGTAAAACGTCAGCTTCCGGAGCGGCCGCCCCGTGTAGTACGCAATCAGATGATGATACTGCAGGCTCCCGATATCCGCCACATGATCCGCATGATAATGGCTGATCACAACTGCATCAATCTCATCAAGCCTGATGTACCGCTGCACCTGCGCCAGCACCCCGCTCCCGCAGTCGAACAGCACCCGGAACCCTTCATGCTCGATCAGAAACGATGACGTCGCCGACTCCGCCTTCGGATAACCACCCCAGATCCCGACAGGAATCACCTTCATCCAAATCCCTCCTCTGAAAACTCGTTACCCTCAGTGTACCACCGGAGCATGCGGTGAACCCTTTTGGGGAGAAAAGCCGTGCGTCATACCCGCAGGGCAGGCCGGTTGGACGAGCGGAGAAACCCCTGAATCTCGTCATTCGTGCCTCCGATTTCGTCATTCGGCCGATGAATCTCGTCATTCCCGCCCCCAGTCTCGTCATTCAGCCGTCCAATCTCGTCATTCGCCTACCCAAGCCACCTGTCCATGCCCTTCCGCCCTTGACGCCGAAATCCATCCCAATCATAGTTATAGGTAGAAAGAGAAGGAGGCAGGCGTCATGGCAGAACGGATCCTGATTGTGGAGGACGAGGAGAATATCGCGCGGGTGCTGCAGCTGGAGCTTGAGTTTGAGGGCTACGAGGCCGGGGTGGCGCATGCGGGTGACGAGGGGCTGATCAAGTTCCGCGATGGCGGATGGGATCTCGTGCTGCTCGATCTGATGCTTCCGGGGCTGTCCGGGCTGGATGTGCTGCGCCGCATCCGGGCGAGTGATACGGCTGTTCCGGTCATTCTCCTGACGGCGAAGAGTGATGTGGAAGACAAAGTGGCGGGGCTGGATCTCGGAGCGAACGATTACGTCACGAAGCCGTTCGAGATCGAGGAGCTTCTGGCGCGCATCCGTGCGACGCTGCGCGTGGCGCAGGCACTCGCCGGACCCAAAGAAGAAGCGCCGGAGCATATTCATTCGTTCGCGGGACTCACGATCAATGAAGAAACGCGCGATGTAACCCGTGACGAGCGTTCCATCGACCTGACCCCGAGGGAGTATGACCTGCTGCTGTATCTCCTCAAAAACCCTAACCGGGTATTCGAACGTGACCAGCTGCTGGATGCGGTATGGGGGTTTGACTACTACGGCGATACGAATGTTGTGGATGTGTATGTCCGTTACGTTCGCAAGAAGATCGGTGACGGGCTCATCCATACGGTTCGCGGGGTCGGCTACGTGCTGAAGGAATCACCGAAATGAAGCTGAGGACGAGGATCCACGTGTTCACGACACTCCTCATGTTCCTGATTCTCGCGGGCTTAAGCATCGGCATCTACTTCCTGTTCGAGAAGATGACGTACGAACGTCAGGCGGACCAGCTGATGGCGAGGGGCGAGGAGCTGACCGCGGCGCTGCAGGAGACCGCAGCAGAAGATAAAAACATGGTCATCAGGGCCTACATGCCGCCGGACGGCTCGCTGCTGATCGTGGGTTCAAACGGGCAGGTGATTGATGAAGTGGAAAGCGACAGGCGGCTGCGCGGCTTCCCGGCTGAACCCGATGGAAGCGGCCCGTATACGATCACCGATGTAAAAGGTGTGCCTGCCGTAACAGTGGCCATGCCGTTCATCAGTACAGGTGGAGAAGTGGCCGAGCTCCGCATCACACAGCTCGCCGACGACATTGCGAACGAACTTTCCACACTCAGACTGATCCTCATCGGCCTCACCGCCGCTGCGATGATCCCGGTCATTGCATCGAGTGTTGCGCTCGGACGCATCGTCACCCGGCCGATCAATGAACTGACCGGTACGATGAGGGACAACCGTGAAAAGGGGACTTATGAAAAGATCGATGAAAGCCGCGGCAAGGACGAACTGCACGAAATGACCCTTGCCTACAACGACATGATGGACCAGCTGGGCCGGAACTACGAAAAGCAGGAACGATTCGTGTCTGATGCCTCGCACGAACTGAAGACGCCGATCACCGTCATCGAAAGCTACGCACGTTTGCTGAAGCGTCGCGGGTTCGATGACCGGAATGTCGCGGATGAAGCCGTCGGGGCCATTTTGTCGCAGGCGGTCCGCATGAAAGACCTGACGGCACAGCTCCTGGACCTCGCACGATCCGACCGGGCTGCAGCCTACTCCTTTAAACAGGCAGACATCCGGAAGATTGCAGAAGAAACAGTCCAGCCGATGCGCCAGGCATACGGCCGGGAATTTTCGATCGAAGGGCCTGAAGAACTCCTTGCCGTTACCGACCCGGACAAGCTCCGTCAGCTGCTGTTCATCCTCTTGGATAACGCACGAAAGTATAGCGACGGAGCAGTCCGGCTTATATTGGAAGAAAGCGGCGGCCGCGTCGAACTCGCCGTTGCCGACCACGGGCCGGGCATTCCGGAAACGGATCTTCCGCATCTCTTCGACCGCTTTTACCGCGTCAACAGCGACCGGAACCGCAAAACCGGTGGCACCGGTCTCGGCCTCGCGCTGGCCAAGGAAATCTCAGACGGCCTTGGGGCGGATATCAGTGTGGAGAGCGTCGTCGGTATCGGAACGGTATTCAGGGTGGGCTTGCCGAAAGAGCGCCAAGAATAAGTGGAGCATTCTCAGCGTTTTTTAATTTTCACCCTCTATAATGGGAAGAAAGGAGGGGGTCGTTCAGCATGGATAACCGAAAATGGCTATGGCTCGCGGCAATCGGAGCGGCAGCTTTGATTATGGTCGTGGTGTCTGTCATGGCGCTCCGCGGCGGCGAGGCGATGGCGGCAGATGATGTCGAGCAGAAGCTTCTGAATATGTACGGCGGCGAGGTGCAGGAGATCGTGCAGGACGGCGACCTCTACCGCGTCACGCTGGAACGTATCGACGGGGTCTTTGAGGCGGTCGTCGACAGCGACGGCGGCGCCATCATCTCGATGGAAAAGACGGGAAGCGTCGATCCGATTCCGGAAGACGACATGAAAGCGAAGATCGCTGAACAATACGGCGCAGAGCCGTCGGCGATCGCGCTGAAGGATAACGTCTACAGCGCAATGGTCGAAGAAGAAACCCGCACGACCGAAGCAGAGTACGACGCCGTCACAGGGGAGCAGATCAAAGAATCTGTGACAGAAAAAGAGCCTGCCGCACCACCGGAAAAGGAAGAGACACCGCCGGCACAGGAAGCACCGAAACCATCCGTCCGGCTCACCCCGGGCGAAGCGGCGAATATCGCCCTCAAGGAGGTTGCGGGCGAACTGGACGATGACATTGATTTTGAAGAAACCCAGGACGGCGGCTATTACATCGTCCAGGTCGAAACCGCGGATGACCGGGAAGCTGACATCCAGATCCATGCCATCACCGGCAAGATTCTGACCGTAGCTTGGGACGATTAATAAATGAACCATTCAGGGCCGGGGTGATTCCCGGCCCTTCTTACATAAAAAGGGGGAAGCGAACATGAATGTGGAGCTGACACGTTTCCGGGTAAAGCCAGGCATGTCCGAAAAGGTGGATGAATGGTTGGCGTTTCTGAAAGAACATATGGAAGATGTGCTTGTCACACTCGAGGGTGAGAAAATGCATGTGGAGACCATTTTTCGCGAAGTGCTGGACGGGGAGGAATATTTATATTGGTATTCCATTCAAGGCGAGGGCGGCCAAGAAGTTGAAGAATCGGACCACTGGATCGACAAAAAGCATCTTGAGTACTGGGATGCGTGCATCGACCCGGATTTCCGGCCGGTTGACCTGAAAACTGAAGTCGTGATGATTCCCGGAAAGATCCGCCAGGCAATGGATTAATTCATTCTCATCAATCTCTAATCTTCCCCTCAGCGTCCCTTAATCCTCCCCGGATAAGATGAAGACAACAACAAACAAGGAGGAACACAACATGAAAAAACGTTGGTTTATTGCACCGGTCGCAGCAGGGGTATTGGCATTCGGAGGCATGGCAGCTTTTGCAGAAGACACAGGGAAGCTCGCACCGATCGAAACGGCGGAAGCGAAAGTGAAGCAGGTGACATCCGGATGGATTTCGGCGGATAAAGCCACAACGATTGCACTTGAAGCGGCAGGCGGCGGAGAAGTCCGGGAAATGGAACTGGACCGTGACGACCGTGAGTACGAATTCGAAATCCGGGGCGAATCCGGTGAAGTGGATGTCAAGGTCGATGCAAAATCCGGTGATGTGCTCAAGACCGAGCGTGACGACCAGGATGATGACCGCGACGACCGGGATGACCGTGATGACGACCGCCAGGCGGCACCGGACAACCTGATTTCCCAGGAAGAAGCGATCCAGATCGCGAAAGGCAAAGCCGGATCGGCAGCCGAAGTCATTGAAGCGGAACTCGACGAAGACGATGGCCGCTGGCACTACGAGCTGGAACTGCGGGATGACCGCCACGAGTATGAAGTGGACATTGACGCAGAAAACGGCAACGTCATCAACTTTGAAAAAGACGAAGACTAATCATGCATAAAAGACCGCTGCCGAATTGGCCAGCGGTCTTTTGGCGCGCAATAAAAAAAGGATCCGCCAGACAACTTGGCGGATCAAAGACCTGCATTCTCTAAAAGGGGGAAATAGAGAAGTGGGGCTGGTCATAGGTTACCCGGTCCATCGGATTTTAATCCTTAAGAAAGAAAAATCTTCATTTTTTCGTTCCGCCAGGGAGAGAACAGGTTCCGCACGTCTTCCCACAAAAAAATGCCCGCCGACATCGCCGGCGGGCCAGGACCTGCATTCTCTAAAAGGGGGAAATAGAGAAGTGGGGTTGGCAATAGGTTACCCGATTAATAGGGAAAGTAATCATTTATCCTTTGTGGGCAAGTTTATGGTCAACAGACAGTACCGAGCGATCGGCGAGTACAAAGTACAGGGAAGCCGCAAGCAGGATCAGATCCAGTTCGTAGCCCGCCATCTGTCCATTGCCAAGGAAGCCGAGCGAAAGCTTTGCGGTAAAGATGGCACCGATCATGATGATGGCGAAAAGAATGCTGACAATCTTTGTCCCGATGCCGAGAATCATGGCCAATCCGCCGATAAGCTCAATGGAAGCAACGGCATATGCCATGAATCCCGGGATGCCGAGGCTGTCAAAGTATCCTGCGGTATTGGCAATGCCTCCCTGGAACTTGTCCAGCCCGTGAATGAAGAAAGCAAAACCGAGGATGACCCTCAAAATGACTTTCGCGATATCGTTCTTGTTCATATTTAAACAACTCTCCTTTTGTTTCTAAGTTACTTAATATAACTATGTAATGAAGTATAATCTTAAATTCGAGATTTGACAGGAACCTGACGAAAAGAAAGATAAGTGGAAATAATTCCTCCTCGTACAAAAACACAAAAAAATGCCCGCCGACATCGCCGGCGGGCCAGGACCTGCATTCTCTAAAAGGGGGAAATAGAGAAGTGGGGTTGCTCATATGGTACCCGGCTCACAGAGAGTTATTCATGTTTTGCTGAAAAAAATTGGAGTTTTCCGGTAAACTGGTGGGAAAGGGGGTCTGCGTGATGGAGTTTACGGTGTTTTTGGTGGAGGATGATGAAGCGATTCTCCGGTCACTGTCCGAAAAGCTGGGGCAGTGGGGACTTAAAGTCACGGGGCCGGAAGATTTTCATGAGGTGATGGAGGCCTTCCGGGCTGCCGGTCCCCATCTGGTGATTCTCGATATCGGGCTGCCGGCATATGACGGATACCACTGGTGCCGCGAAATCCGTGCAGAGTCGAACGTGCCTATCGTCTTTTTGTCATCGCGCGACCACCCGATGGACCAGGTGATGGCGATGTCGATGGGGGCAGACGACTTTATCCAGAAGCCGTTCAATTCCGATGTTCTGCTGGCGAAACTCCAGGCGATCCTGCGGCGCACGTATGCCTATACCGACGAAAAACCGGATATTGTTGAGTGGAACGGAGCGGTGCTAGATCTGAAGCGAGGGGTGATCCGATCGGGGGGCACAGACGTAGAGCTGACGAAAAACGAATTCTTCATCCTCGCCGTCCTTGTCGAGTCGCGCAACGAAATCGTGACACGCGACGAGCTGATCCGCAAGCTCTGGGACGACGAGCGGTTCGTTAACGACAACACCCTTACGGTGAACATCAACCGGTTGCGGAACAAGCTCGAAGAAATCGGAATCGGGGATAAGATTGTGACAAAGAAGGGCATGGGATATATGGCGGTGGAGGAATAGGGTGTGCGGACAGCGGACGCAGTCGAATCGGTTTCGTCATTCACGGCTTCGGTTTCATCATTCGTCGCCCCGGTTTCGTCATTCATCACCTTCTGTTAAACGAATGACGAAACTTTTCGCTCCAATGACGAAATTGAATGGACGAATGACGAAATTAAAGAAGATTGGTGAGCCAAATCTGTATTATCGATAAAAGGAGGCAAGCCCGGCATGTTCATTCCCTACCTGAAATCCCGTCTCCCATGGATCCTGTTTTTCCTCGCATCACTTCTCCTCGCGGATCTCATCATTGCCCTCGACGACGGAATCGAAATCGAGGCGGCGTCCGTCCTTTACATGAATCTCCTGCTTATTGCAGCATTCGTCCTGTTTATCACCTGGCGCTGGCGGCGCGAGACGGTGTTTCTGCGGGAAGCTTCCCGTCTGTCGGACGAACCGCTCCGGGAGTGGGAGGAGCTGTTGCCGGAGCGGTCGTCGGCGCTTGAACAAACGACGGCAGGACTTCTCACCGCGGCCTCCCGGGCGCACCGGGAGGAGCTGGCAAAGCTTGCCGATGCGCAATATCTGGAAGCAGATTATCTGGCGGCCTGGGTGCATGAGGCGAAGGCGCCGCTGACGGCGATGAAGCTGATCCTGGACGAGCATCGGGCGGACCCCGTGATTCGGCGGCTTCAGACTGAGTGGCTGCGCCTCCATCTCCTGATCGACAGGCAACTGTACATCTCAAGAATGCCGACGCTCGCAGCTGATTTCCTGCCGGAGTCGGCGAGCGTGCGCTCGCTCATCGCGCCCGAAATCCGTGAACTCGCCGCCTGGTGCATGGAAAAGGACGTGGCGGTTGAGTTGGAAGGAGCCGGCCTCTCCGTCCGGACCGATGTAAAATGGGCCCGCTTCATCATCCGTCAGGTACTGACGAATGCCGTGAAATACAGCCCGGCCGGCGCTGCGATCACCATTACCGCCGACTGTTCTCCCGATGGGAATGTCCGGGTGCAGATCAACGACGAAGGCCCTGGCATCCCGTCCCAGGACCTGCCGCGGATTTTCGAAAAGGGCTTCACCGGCGGCACAGGCCGGATCCATAATGCCGCGACCGGACTCGGCCTTTATCTTGCCGACACAGTTGCGGCGAGGCTCGGCATCCGCCTTTCCGCCGATTCCAAACAAGGGCAGGGCACCGTTCTGACGCTGACTTTCCCGAAGGACAATGAATTCGACCGGATCATGGGAGGCTAGGATTCCTTATGTTTTTTCAGAGACGGCCAGCCGGACCGAGTCCAGGATGACCCCTGAAGTAATTCTGGCAAGCCGGAGAACCGTGTCCAATCGGGTGCTGTTCAGCGAATCGGCAGGGAAATGCGGATCGAGATGGTTCACAACGCCCTTGAAATGACAAACGCCCACGCCCGGAAGCGGATTTCGGATGGCGAAGCCGGGAATAAGGGGCCCCTCATTAAAGAGGATGGAGCCGATCCGGTCGGCACTGCCCAGGCAGGCATCGACGCTGACAATGAGCGGTTCCGTTGTCCGGCTTCGTATCTCGCTGAGTGTCTCACTTATATTCAGAGCGTGAACGGGCTTCTCAATAGTTCCATAGACAGGATAGGGGCATCCGTGTTCCTTCAGCAGCGCCCCGACAAATGGCCCGTAAGAGTCTCCGGTCGAGCGGTCAGAACCGATACATAGAAATACGATATCGCCCGGATGCGATTGGTACATCCCGGCAAGCTCCTTTGTGATATCGCGCAGCACGCCGTCATCTGGAGATCCGGTGGCGTAGCAGTATGAAAACTTGGGGTCGCATGTTTCGACCGTTTTTCTTCTGACAAAAGGAAACATCGGCAGGCCTCCTTTCCGTGATGCTTTCCTGTTTCGACGGAGGAGAGGCAAACCCTCTATTTGGAAGGCCGGACAAGCAGATCCGGCCTTCATGCTACAATGGATCATAGAAAAGCATCAGAAAGAAGTGCAGGATGATGAAGTCACCAGAGAAAAAGAAAGTCTTTCCATTTATACAAGCGTTGCTGTGTGGCCTCGCAGGCGGAGCCGTGTTTGCCTGGATCGGCCTGCCGCTTGCCTGGATGCTCGGACCGCTGACGGCCGTAATTATCTGGAATCTGTTCGTCAAAAGGGAATTATACTGGCCGAAAAGCTTTAAAAATGGAGGACAGATGCTGCTCGGCTACGGCATGGGTCTGGCATTTACGGCGGAAAGTGCAAAGCAGATTGCCGGCCAGTTGCCGACAATGACCATTTCTACCATTCTGATGATCGCGGGCGGTCTCGGCATCGCCATCATCGCTTCAAAGCTTGCCGGCATGAATACTCCGACCGCAGTGATGGGAACAACGCCAGGCGGCCTTTCTCAAATGACGATGCTGAGCGAAGAGATCCGGGGAGCAGACCCGGCCGTAGTCACCTTCATGCAGACCGTCCGGATGCTCACGGTCACCTTTATGGTACCCATGCTGTCCACATACGCGTTTTCGGATGGAACGGTATCCGCAACGGGCCTTCAGTCATCCGGAGCAGCCGTGCAGGCAGGTGCCCCGGGCTTGCTTCATATCGCGGCAACCATAGTCATCGTCACCATCGTCACGCTGTGCGCCTTAAGATTCCGGTTTCCCACACCCTGGATACTCGGCCCTCTGATCGCGGCTGCCATCCTGACGGTGAGCGGCTTTGCGCCGCCGCACCTTCCGCCTATCCTGACAATCATCGCGCAGCTGTTCCTTGGAGTTTATCTGGGGCTCAGCATCCGGCCGGGCATGCTGAAAAGCTGGAAAACGCTGTTGCCGTTTTCCTTGCTGACCGGGTTGCTCATGGTCGGCTTCGCCCTGTTTCTGGCCTGGATGATGCACCAGATCCACCCGATGTCTTTGGCAACAGCATTCCTCTGTGTTGCGCCTGGCGGCCTGCCGGAAATGGGCGTGACCGCGCAGGAAATCGATGCGGACGTCTCTCTGGTCGCAGCGTACCAGCTGTTCCGAGTGCTGTTTATCCTGTTTATCGTGCCGGTCATGCTGAGGCTGGTGTTTGGCAGGCATGACTCGGTGGACACCTATAAACCTTCAATGACAACAAAGTAAAAGCGGTGCTTGTGCATCGCTTTTTTAATTCCTACTTTTTGCCCCAGTCGTTATACACGGTATACGTTAATGAAATAGGCGAAAAGTTAGATTTAAAATATTCTGACTATATGTATACTTGCAGTTAATAAAAGGAAGTTTGTGAGGCATTGTTAGTTAGTAAGTTTTACTAACTAATGTATGTATGCGCTTTCTTTTAAATTCGAATCATGAAAGGGGTTAGAAGTTTGAAGAGGTTATGGTACGGTGTGCTTTCCATCTTGCTGGTGCTGTCCATTCTGCCGCAGGCTGTGTTAGGAGACAGCCGGGAGCAACCTGACGTGGATCTGTGGAACGCTGTGAAGCCATTGGATACGACGGTCACGTTCCTGAATACGGGTGCCCATCCGGATGATGAGCGCAGTGACTTCCTCGCTTATTTGTCGAGGGGGCTGGGTGTGAAGACAGCCAGCATGATTGCCAACCGCGGAGAGGGCGGGCAGAATGCAATCGGGAATGAACTGGGTAACGGTCTCGGCATCATCCGCTCCAACGAGATGATTGAAGCGGCAAAAGTCAATGGCGTAAAAGCATATCACCTTAGCGACACGACCTCGGACGCCATCTATGATTTCGGCTTCTCGAAATCTCCGGAAGAAACTCTGGAGAAATGGGGAGAGGAAGTGACCTATTCCCGCCTCATCGAATTTATCCGTACGTATCAGCCGGATGTGGTGATGCCGTCCTTCCTGGATGTGGATAGCCAACATGGTCACCACCGGGCGATCAATGTCCTGTCGGTAAAAGCATTCGAGGATGCGGCCGATCCGACGGTCTTTCCTGAACAGATCGAGAACGGACTGGAGCCTTGGCAGATCAAAAAGCTCTACCTGCCGGTTTCCCAAGATGAAGCGACTGTGTCCATCGAGATCGGTGACTACGATCCGATTTACGGGATGAGCTACCCGCAGCTTGGTGAAGCGTCTCGCTATCTTCATAAGAGCCAGGGAATGGGCCGGGATATTCCCGTTGAGCCGCGCCAGGTTCATCTGAAGCTTGCAGAATCTGCGGTACAGGAGAATTCGGACGATCTGTTCGACGGTATTCCTTATGACTTCAATGCATGGGCAGATGAAATTTCAAACCAAGGGCTCAGCGAATCTCTCCGTTCCCTTCAGCAGAACCTGGACCGGATCGTTGAACTTTACCCAAATCGCGGAGCCATCCTTCCAGAATCCCAGAAGGCACTGAGGGATGTAAGGAAATTGTCCGGAAAGGTGGCCTCCTCAAAGCTGGATCAGGCTACCAAAAATGATCTTCTCCATAAACTGAATCTGAAAGAGGAACAACTCGTTGAAGTAAGCCGGGTGGCTTCCGAGCTGACGGTAGACATTACAATTGATTCTTATGTGCTGACCCAGGGTGAGCAGGCGAAAGTGGAAGTGACAGTCACTAATGAAGGGAACCGAAAACTTCATCACGTTGAAGCGGAATTGCTGACTCCTGAGGACTGGGAGCATGAAAAAGCCGTTAAGCTCAAGCATTTGAAACCTGGTGAATCCAAGGCTGCCAGCTTCAACGTAACTGTTCCGGAAGATGCGGAATACTTTGAGCCTTATGCCGAAGCTGCTATCCAAGCACAGCTTTCATTCAAAGAGAATGGCGTGGACACTGCATTTGTCAGTGACCTCGATAACACGGTCAGTGTCCTGCCTGAACTGGGCGTAACGCCTGATCCGATCAATATTACCGTTAACACGGCTGATGTGCAGGAAAAGATTCCGGTCAGCGTGAAAGTGAAGAACTACGATGACGCTACTCAGAAAGCTGAGGTTTCACTAAAACTGCCTGAAGGTTGGAGCAGTGAGCCGGAATCGGCAGAGGTGAATCTGGAAGAGCGTTTTGAAGAAAAAAGCGTTTCTTTTGATCTGATCCCGCCCTCCGATGTGGAGGAAGGCGAGTTCACAATTGAGGCCATTGCCGAGGCAAATGGCAAGATGCATAACACTACCGTCCAAGAAATCAAATACGAACATATCAATGACTCTTATTACCTGTACCCATCCTCCATCAACGGCGTTGCATTTGAACTTCTTAAGCCGGAGAACCTGAAGGTCGGATACATCGACAGCGGTTTTGATACGATCGCTGATTCGTTCATCAATGCCGGCTTTGACATCACCAAGCTGACTCCGGAAGATCTTGCATCGGCTGATCTGTCTCAGTACGACACGATCGTGTCAGGCATCCGGGCGACTCTCGGCAGGGAGGACCTGCTTGCAAACAATGACCGGATCAAGGAGTACGTGAGGAACGGCGGGCATTTCGTCATGCAGTATGTCACGGCCTCCGATCCATGGGATGCAGAGCTGACGGCCCCTTATCGCCTGAAAATCGGAACCCCGTCCATCCGCTGGCGCGTAACGGATGAAAATGCGGAGGTGACGGTGACCCAGCCGGACCATCCGCTGCTCAACTATCCGAACAACATTACAGACAGTGACTGGGACAACTGGGTACAGGAGCGCGGCCTGTATTTCCCGATGGATTGGGATGAGCGCTTCGAGACATTCGTGTCGATGGCAGACCCGGGGGAAGATCCGTTCACAAGCGGAATCCTCATGGCAGAATACGGAGAAGGGACCTATCTGTATACGAACCTCGTATTCTACAGGCAGATCGGTGCCCAGGTTCCGGGCGGTTACCGGATTTTTGCAAACCTGATCAGCTACGGAGCCGATCAATAAAACGGGGTACTCAATCATAGACTGCAGAGACTTGCAGTCTATGATTTTTTTAGAAAGAAAAGTAAAAAAAGTTCGTGAAAGCGGTTTACATTTTAAATTTCATTGATTACAATGTTTTCAAATAAGTTAGTAAGTTAAGTTAACAAACTAACCTTTTAGGGGCATTGCCATGCAATATGTGAATGACGAATCAAATATTAACCGCAACGCACGGCAAGTGCTCAGATGTGTGCTGGAAACAGAACCTACGACCCGGACGGCAATTGCCAAGAAGCTGTCCCTCAGCAAGCCGACTGTCTCAGCGGCCATCTCCCGGCTTATTGATGAAGGGTGGGTAACCGAGACGGGCAGCGGCGAGGCCTCGGCAAGCGGCGGACGAAAACCCGTGAACCTGAAATTCAATCCGAAAAAGGCACATTGTATCGGAATTGACATAGGGGGAACAAAGGTGGCGGTCGGAATCACCGATCTTAAAGGGGAGCTTGAGAGTTACCGGACATTTCCCACGCAGGAATACTTGGATCACGATTTCTTCCCGACAATCCGGAAGATGGCCGATGAAATGATGGCAGAGCTATCCCTGGAGCAGGAAGAAATCCTGGGTGTCGGCGCCGGCGTTCCTGGGGTGACCAACGTAAAGACCGGTATTGTCGAAGAAGCACCGGCCTTGAAATGGAGGGATTATCCTGTCCGTGAAAAGTTGGAGGAAGTGTTTCCGTATCCGGTATACGTAGACAATGACGTCAACATTGGCGTACTGGGGGAGCATTGGACGGGACGCGGCAAGGGCAAGCAGAACCTGATCTATATTGCCATCGGAACGGGTATCGGCAGCGGAATTATCCTGAACGGTCAACTGTTCAGGGGAAGCCAATACAGTGCGGGTGAGCTCGGTTATATGGTGACGGATCGGAAACTTGCCAAAACGTACCGGCCATCCTTTGAAGGTTATGGATTCCTTGAAAGTGTCTCGGGAGGAACGTCTGTCGGCACGGCGCTGTCTGAGCATCTTGGCAGGGAAGTGACGGCTGCCGAGGCGTTCGAATTGTACCGGTCCGGTGACAAGGTTTCAGCCGAAGCGCTCGGGAACGCACTGGAACATCTCGGGATTGCAGTTGCGAATTACGTGTCGCTTCTGAATCCGGAGTTGATCATTTTAGGGGGTGGTCTGTCACAGTCATTCGATGTGATCCAGCCGATTGTCTCAGACAACGTGAAGCGGTACGCACCGAAAGAATGTGAGATCGTCAGGACGGCGTTCGGAAAGGAAGCCGGCGTGATCGGCGCTGTTGCATTGTTGCTGAAAGAACATGAGGGGTTGTACAACATTTAAATCAGAAGGGGGCAGTTTGGATGGGAAAATGGATTAAGAAAAGCTGGTTGCTTGTTTTGACGGCACTGTTTGCGCTTGCTTTGGCAGGGTGTATGGCCGATTCCGGCGGAGGAGAGGAAGAGGATTCTTCCGGAACATCCGGAGATGCGGGCGGTGAAACTTCCGCTTCAGAGGAACTGGAGGAGAAAGTCGTCGTTTATTCTCCGCATGGCAGTGACATTTTGGGGGACTTCAAGCAGCGCTTTGAAGAAGAGTACGGCATCACGATGGAGTTCCTGGACATGGGCTCGCAGGAAATTCTGGACCGGGTCCGCTCCGAGAAAAACAATACACAGGCTGACGTCTGGTGGGGGGCTCCTCAAGTAAACTTCGACCAGGCCAAAGATGAAGGGCTGCTTGCAGAATACAAGCCGTCCTACGCGGATGCGCTTGATGAAATGTATCACGACGAAGACTGGATGTGGAGCGGTACTTCGATGACGCCGGAAGTCATCATGTACAACAACAAGGAAATCTCCGAAGAAGAAGCACCGAAAGACTGGGACGACCTGATTGATCCGAAGTGGCAGGATGAGCTGATCATCCGCTATCCGCTTGCATCCGGTACGATGCGTACCATCTATTCGGCAATGATCTACCGGACCTACAAGGATACGGAAGATCCGCAGGAAGGCTACGCATGGCTTGAGAAGCTGGACAACAACACGAAAGAATACTCGGCCAACCCTGAGCTGATGTACAACCAGCTCGCCAAAGGCGTCGGCTCCCTGACGGTCTGGAACATGCCGGATGCCGTCATGCTCGCGGAAGAAAAGGGCTATCCGTTCGGTTATGTCCTGCCGGAAAGCGGAACGCCGGTCCTTACGGAAGGTATTGCAATCGTCAAGGATGCGCCTCATCCGAAAGCGGCAGAAGCGTTTTATGAGTTCGTCAACACACCGGAAGCTGCAAAACTGCTCGCGGAAAAATACTACCGTATTCCGACACGTGAAGACGTGACCGATCTTCCGGAATGGATCACTGAAGCCGAAGAAGATATTAAGCCGATGGAAATCGACTGGGGACTGTTCCAGGAAAAATCCGATGAGTGGATGGATCACTGGGATAACCAGATTAAAAACGCAGAAAAAGAAACAGGCGAGTAACCTGCAGGCTGCATGGGCTCCGTATAGCGTTTACTTTTGACGTTGGACTATCGCGGGCAGCAATGCCTGCGGTAGTCCAGTGTTTTTACAGGGAAGGGAGTGGTTGCTGTGTCAACCGTTCATTTATCGGCAATTACCAAGCAGTTTGGAAAAGTCACGGCAGTGGAGGATCTTGAGCTCCTGATTAAGGAAGGGGAATTCTTCACGTTTCTCGGACCGAGCGGCTGCGGGAAGACGACGACACTCAGGATGGTTGCCGGGTTTTATTATCCGACAAAAGGAGTCGTGAAGTTCAACGACCGTGACATGACGACCGTTCCGCCGGAAAAACGAAATACCGGCATGGTGTTCCAGAACTATGCGCTGTTCCCGCATATGACGGTTTTCGAGAATGTCGCGTTCGGCCTGAAAGTACGAAAGTTAAATAAGGCAGAGACGAAAAAACGGGTAGAAGATGTGTTGCGTAAAGTCCGGCTCGACCAGTATGCAGAACGCCAGGTAAGCCAGCTTTCCGGAGGTCAGCAGCAGCGTGTGGCTTTAGCTCGTGCGCTCGTCATCGAGCCGGACATCCTGTTGCTGGATGAGCCGCTCAGTAACCTGGATGCCCGCCTGCGGGATGAGATGCGGGCGGAAATTCTACGTCTGCAGAAGGAATATCAGATCACGACCATTTATGTGACCCATGACCAGGTCGAGGCCCTGACGATGAGCGACCGGATCGCCGTATTCAACTTCGGCAAATGCCAGCAGGTCGGTACACCGACGGAGATCTACAATGAACCGGTCAACGACTTTGTCGCGGAATTCATTGGAGAGACCAACTTGCTGCCTGTCGTGGAGGCCGGCTCGGGAGAGAGCCACCGCTCATACCATGTAGAAATGCTGGGCAGTGACGTGACTGTGAACAATACTACCCTGAATGTTGCCGAGTATACCGAGAGTGATGAACTGAGGATGTCGGTCCGACCGGAAGCGGTAGAAGTTTCGGACCAGCCGATCACCGGGGCAAATGTTTTTCCCGGTAAGGTGAAAATGGTCCAGTTCACCGGGGCGGCCGTACATACCTATGTAGAGATGAATGACCAGCTGACACTAGTTGGAACTGCCCTGAACCAGGGGCCGAGCACCTATCTGCAAGAAGGCGCTGAAGTATATGTGCGTCTTCCAGAAGACCAGATCCGGATTGTGCCGAAAGCGGGGGTGTAATCCATGAGAAATTGGAATCCTGCACGCCCTTGCGGAAGGAGGACGCCGACATGCTGAACGCTGAAAAAAGGAAAACCCTGCTGCTCCTCATTCCAGTCATTCTCGTCCTGATCGGCTATGTGCTCTACCCGACTTTGAGGACAGCTTATGAGAGCTTTTTCCACAACGGGGTCCCGTCCCTTCAGAACTATGAGGACTTCTTCGGGTCAAAGGCAAAGGCGAACCTGCAGGCGCTTTGGAATTCGGTCTGGATTTCCCTGCTGTCGGTCCTGTTCAGCGCACTGATCGGTGTGCCGCTTGCATACATCTTCAATCGGTATGAGTTTCCCGGCCGCCGATTCTTCTCCAATATTGCCATCATGCCGATCGTGCTGCCGTCGCTCGTCGGCGTCATGGCGTTTATGTTCCTCTACGGTGAAGCCGGCCTCATTCCCAATGCGATCAAAGACTTGCTGAACCTATCAGAAGTACCGTTCAAAATCGGCGGGATATCAGGCATCCTGATTGTCCACGCCTATACGATGTATCCATATTTCTATATGACGACGGCATCTGCCTTGTCGAACCTAGATCCATCACTCGAGGAAGCGGCCTCCAACCTGGGTGCGAATCGCTTCAAGGTGTTCTGGCAGGTTACATTCCCACTGCTGACACCGGGACTTGTGGCCGCATCGCTCCTGGTCTTTATGGTGTCGATGGCCAGCTTTAGTGCACCGTTCCTTCTGGCCGGCGGGTTCCGGGTGCTGAGTTTGCAGATTTACTTCTCTAAAATCAATGGCGATCTTGAAATGGCCGCAACACAGTCGGTCATCCTGTCGATTGTCTCGATCACGTTCCTTCTGTTTATGCGCTGGTATCAGGGCCGGAAGGATTACCGGATGGCGTCCAAGGGAATCGGCGCGCACCGGAGTGAAGTGAGCAATCCGCTGCTGAAGTGGACGATGGTCACACTCGGGGTCATCGCAATGATCGTCCTTCTGCTGCCCCATGCAACGTTGCTTATCCTGTCACTCGTGCCGGAAGGGACCTGGACATGGCAGACCTACCCGACCGCATTCAACTTGGAAAACTATGCGATGCTGTTTGATACGCCATATATCTGGGAACCGGTCCGCAACAGCCTGATCATGGCGTTTATCGCCTGTCTTGGTGTATTTGTTTTCGGGATTTTCACTTCCTATGCGCTTGTCAAACGGAAGTTCGTCGGGAAGAACCTCCTGGATATTCTCGTGATGATTCCTTGGGCTCTTCCGGCGACCGTTGTCGGGATGAACCTGATTCTGGCGTTTAACTCGCCGAACCCGTTTTCGTTCGGACAGATCCTTGTGGGGACCTTCTGGATCCTGCCGCTCGCCTACTTTATCCGTTTCTTGCCGCTTGTTGTGCGATCAACGAATGCTGTTCTCGAGCAACTGGACGACTCCATCGAGGAAGCCGCGCAGAATCTGGGGGCCAAATGGTTCTATACATTCCGGAAAGTCGTCATTCCGATCATCCTTCCGGGTGTCCTGAGCGGTACACTGCTCGCGTTTGTTCAGGCGGTCGGGGAATTCCCGACATCCGTCCTTCTCTACACGATCGGCAACCGTCCGATTTCGATTGAAATCATGAACCAGCTCCGGATGTTCAACATCGGGCAAGCTGCAGCATACGGCATGATCCAGGTGGCTCTGATTGCAGTGGTCATGTTCATATCCAGCAGGTTCCTCGGGGTCAAGGCAGAAAAGTCATTGGGTTAATCAAAAAGAATTTGAGGTGTCAGCATTATGAGTGCATGGAAAAAAGAATTTGTTGTGGCCGACGGGGATGTCTTCCCGGGAAAAACGTATGTGGACGTTCTTCTGCGCCCTGTGTTTGACGACCAGCGTGACTACCTCTTTGATGCAATGTTCGAGGTACACGCCGCCCATACCCAGATGCTCGCCGAGCAGAAGATCCTGGCCGAAGCGGAGGCGGGCAAGATTCTGAACGCCATCCGGGAAGTCTGGAAGATGGACCGGGCGGAACTCAAGTACTCCGCGGAGCATGAAGACCTGTTTTTCCTCGTGGAATCGAAGATCGGCGAACTGATCGGCGAGGAACTGGCGGGGAAGATGCATATCGCGAAAAGCCGGAATGACATGGGCGAGGCGATGTACCGGATTGTCCTCAGGCAGTATTTGGCCGAGACGGTCGAACAGGCAGAAGCGTTGGCGGAAGCCCTGCTCGCCCAGGCGGAGGAGCATGTGGAGTCCGTCATGCCGGCGCACACCCATACCCAGCCTGCCCAGCCGACGACGTTCGGGCATTACCTGGTCGCCATCTACGACAACCTGATCCGGGACATCGAGCGGCTGAAGCGGGCCCGCCATACCGTGAACCAGTCGCCGATGGGCGCAGCCGCGATCACAACGACCGGTTTCCCGATCAGCCGGGAGCGGATGGTTGAACTGCTCGGGTTCGAGGGGATGATCGAGAACTCGTATGACGCGATCGGGACCGGGGATTACCTGATCGAAGCCGCCCAGAGCCTGGTGAGTCTCATGACGAACATGGGCCGCTGGATCCAGGAATTCCTCCGGATGGCGTCCAAAGAAGTCGGCCTGCTGCGGGTATCCGATGCTTACGTGCAGATTTCGAGCATCATGCCGCAAAAGCGGAATCCGGTCTCGATGGAGCACTCCCGTGCACTTGCTTCAAGTGCCGCGGCGGAAGGCCTTGCGGTCATCCACATGATCCACAACACGCCATACGGAGACATCAATGACACCGAAGATGACCTCCAGCCGCATCTGTATACCGGCTTTGAAAAGGCGACCCGTGTGCTCCGGCTGATGCATGCCGTGGTGACCACGCTCACCTTCAACAAAGACCGCGCCCTCCGCCAGGCGAGGGAGAACATGATCACAATCACCGAGCTCGCGGATGTGCTCGCCAGGGACTACGGCGTCTCATTCCGCCGGGCCCATCACAAGGCGAGCCTCATCGCCCGCGAAGCCGACCGCCAGGAAAAGGAACTGTACGAGATCCCGCTCGAGACGGTCAACGGCTGGCTCGATGACGTGGCACTCACCGCCGAAGACTGGAAAGCCATCGCCGACCCCGTCGCCTTCGTCGAACGCCGACGAATCACCGGCGGTCCGGCTCCGGACGTGGTACGGGGGATGATCGCGAAGAGGAAAGAGGGGCGGGACCCGGGACAGACGGGGCAAGGGAAGTAAAACAGCTCCGCACTGTTCCCGGAGTCAGTTTGACGAACCCCGGAGTGAGGACTATACTTTTAAAGGAAAATGACTGACCGGCGGATCTTGCATCCGTCTTTTTTTCAGTAGAATAGAAGGAGTCCTTATCATGAAAATCCTCTACAATCGGGCGTTCGGCCAGTATTGGAACCCGGTTATGGCGCTGGTGGCGGCCGGCATCTTCAGTGCGGCCTACTTCGGGCTCACCGGCACGGTGTGGGCGGTGACCGGCGAGTTCACGCGGCTCGGCGGGCATGTCGTTGAGTTCTTCGGCGTGGATACATCGACCTGGGCCTATTTTGACCTGGTTCATCTGGAAGGCTCGACGTTCGCCCGCTCCGACGGCTGGATCGTCTGGGGCATGCTGATCGGAGCATTGATCACCGTCCTTCTCGCCAATAACTTCAAGATCCGCAAGCCGAAGCAGAAGCGACGCTACGTACAGGGCCTGATCGGCGGAACGATCGCCGGGTTTGGCGCACGCCTTGCGATGGGCTGCAACCTTGCTGCGTTCTTTACCGGCGTCCCGCAGTTCTCGTTCCACTCGTGGATCTTCATCGTCGCGACGGGATTCGGAACGTTCCTGGGCGTGAAGGTCGCCAAGACCAAATGGTGGAAAGGGAAGCCGAAGCTCATGAAAGGCGGCCCGGCACCGGTAACCGCAAAGGAAAAGCGGGTCATCCAGCCGTATGTCGGCGGCCTGATCGCGTTGCTTTACGCAGCTCTGATCGTCTGGTTCTTCATGACCGGCCGTCCGCTTCTCGGCACCGCAGCGATCTTTGGCGCCTTCTTCGGCATCCTGATCGAACGCGGCCAGATCTGCTTTACGTCAGCATTCCGAGACCTGTGGATCACCGGCCGCACGCTTATGGCAAAGGCGATTGTAATCGCCATGGCGATCAGCTCGGTGCTGACAATCATCATCATCGCGAATACCGGCATGACGCCGATCACCCAGGTCACCTCCATCGGCACATTCGTCGGCGGCTTCCTGTTCGGGCTGGGCATCGTCCTTGCCAGCAGCTGCGAGACCGGAATGATGTACCGCCTCATGGAAGGCCAGGTGCTGTACCTGTTCGTCTTCGCCGGAAACCTCATCGGCGTCACGGCGCTCGCCTTTGCCTGGGATCACCTCGGCGTCTACAACCTGCTTGTTGCAGGCGGCGAGAAGTTGAACCTCATCCCGGCGATGGGCCCGGTATGGGCGATCACCGCCACGCTCACGATGCTAACCGCGTGCTATCTGTTCGTCGACCTCTACTCGAAACACAAACGCGGCACACTGATCCTACCGAAAGGGGAGAAACGAATTGTCAGCTGACTTCACACTCGACCTGCGCGGCGAATCCTGTCCGTACCCGGTCATCTACACACTTGACGCTCTCGAAGAAATGCAGAAGGGCCAGGTCCTCCACGTCGTCACCGACTGCCCCGGCTCATTCCGCAACGTTCCGGAAGAAGTCGTCACCGCCGGCTATAAACTCGCCAAAGAACCAGAGAAGTCCGGCCAGGAATATCTTTTCTATATCGAAGCATGACAAAAGGGACGCGCGATGCGTCCCTTTTTTGATGGGGAAAAGCCGATAGATCGTACAGTTTTTATGCGAAAGTGATGAATGCGTAGCTGAAAGTGACGAAACAGTTCCTGAAAGTGACGAACCGGCCTCCGAAAGTGACGAATCCACCCCTGAAAGTGACGAATTATCCCTGTCGAACGCTCATGGCAAATTGATCTGCCAGGACACACCGTACTTATCATTTACCCAGCCGAATTTCCGGCTGAATCCGTGGTTGCCGAGTGCCATGAGTTCCATACCGCCTTCTGCTAGCTTGCTGTACAGATGGTCGATTTCCTCTTCGGTGTCGACGTCCACGAAAATCGAGAATGACGGGGTGAAGTCGAACTGGTGGCGGATGCTGCTGTCAATGCACTTGAATTCACGGCCGTTCAATGTGAATGTCGCAAGCATAACAGTGCCTTCTTCGCCGCCAGGAACATCCGGGCCATAACGGACGATGTTGGTGATCTCGGAGTTTTTGAAGAGCGATGTGTAGAAGTTCATTGCTTCCTCTGCGTTGGCTTCCTGGAACATGAGGAACGGGGTAATGTTGGTTATGTTTGAATCTCTCCTTTTATGAGCGCTATTCGTGCAACACTGTTGAAGGCATAACGTGAAAATGCGGTCGCATGGCTTCCGGCCATTCCTTTTGAGTCTATATAATTCACCAAATTATATCATGAATATCCCGATGCCCGGCGCGAATGTCCCGTTTCATTCCGCCTTGCACGCTCAACCTTACAGAATCGTCACTTGCGCCACCTTGATTGTAACCAATATCGAACGACCGCAGTCGTCTGTGCGCGTTATGATAAACTCAACAAATTGGGCGGGGCTATGAATCCCGCCGCCGGGAGGAATCATCATGGTGACAAACACCAACCATATACAAGGCCGCACGGTACTGCAGGCGCATCAGATCCGCAAATCGTTCGGTTCTAAACTGAATTCTACCGAAGTGCTAAAAGGGATTAATCTCCAAGTACGTGAAGGGGAGTTTGTCGGAATCATGGGACCGTCGGGAGCGGGGAAGACGACACTTCTGAATGTGCTCGCGACGATCGACCGTCCGACATCAGGCACAATCACGATCGACGGACAGGAAACATCGAAGATGAAGGATGCGCAGCTGTCGACGTTCCGCCGCGACAAGCTCGGATTCATTTTCCAGGACTACAACCTGCTGGATACGCTCACGGTCAAAGAAAACATCCTTCTTCCGGCGTCCCTAGGCGGGCTTTCGAAAAAGGCGGCCGAGGAGCAGTTCAACGACATCGCGGGCATCCTTGGCATCAAGGAGCATGGCCACAAATACCCGCATGAAATCTCCGGCGGGCAAAAACAGCGGACGTCCGCGGCGCGTGCGCTCGTCAACCATCCGTCGATGGTGTTCGCAGATGAGCCGACAGGAGCGCTCGACTCCAAGTCGGCCTCGGCACTTCTCGGCACGCTGGAAGACGTCAACAAATCACGCGGCGTAACGATCATGATGGTCACTCACGATGCGGTCGCGTCCAGCTACTGCAGCCGTGTCATCTTCCTGAAGGACGGCGCGATGTACTCCGAGCTGTACCGCGGTGACAAGGCGCGCCAGGCATTTTTCCAGGACATCCTGAACATGCAGGCTGTGCTCGGAGGTGACCGCGTTGACGCTCGTTGACCTCGTGATCCGCAGCATGCGGAAAAACCTGAAGCATTACTATCTGTACTTTTTCGCGCTGATCTTCGGCGTTACGCTATTTTTCATCTTCTCGACGCTCCAGCATGATTCGGCTGTCGTGGAACAGACCGACCTGTCGGCGAAGATGGCATCCGGCTTTCAGGCAGCGACTGTCCTGCTGTTCGGGATCCTCATCATCTTCGTGACCTATGCGAATGACCTGTTCCTGAAGCGCCGGAGCCGGGAAATCGGGCTTTATCAGCTGGTCGGCCTGACAAAAGGCGCGGTATCGCGTCTCCTCATCATCGAGAATATCCTGCTCGGTGCCGGTGCCTTCATCGTCGGCATCGGAGCGGGGATGCTCGTCTCCAGGCTGTTCTTACTGCTCCTCATGAAACTCGTCGGCTATGACGGGTTCGTCAACCTGTCATTCAGCGGAGCGGCGTTTCTCCAGACCGCGGCAGTGTTTGCTGTCCTGATCGTCATCACATCGTTCCGTATGTTCTGGAAAGTCCGCCGCTCGCAGCTGATCGATCTGTTCAATGATGATAAAAAGGATGAACATCCGAAGCAGCCAAAGCCAGTCCTGTCGGCACTTCTCGGAATCCTGGGCGTCGGCATGATCGGCTTCGGCTACTGGTTCGTCAACTCTGAATATATGATGACCGCGTTCCTGTTTTTCAATATGCTGCTTGTCCTCATGCTCGTCATAGTCGGAACTTACATCGCCTTCCGTGTGACGATCGGCTGGCTGATGACTCTCGTCAGGAAAAATCAGAATGGGCATATCGGTCTTGCCGGCGCCTTGTCCCTCGCACCGCTCATGCACCGGATGAAAGCCAATGCAAAGTCGCTCACCGTCATCACGACGTTGTCCGCGATGACTCTCGCCATGGCTGGATTTGCCTATTCGATGTATTACACAACCGAGCAGGAAACGCGCGTAAGGGTTCCGCATGACTTTCTGATTGACGAAGTAGGAGAAGGAAAAGAGGGAACTTCTGCGGAAACAGCCGCACAGTTCGCCGAAGACTTGGACAGTGCAGGCATCGGATACACCCAACAGCCCATCACTTATCTGGAGCTGACCGGTGCATTAAGCGGGGAAAATCTGCCGGATCTTCTGAATTGGGAAGGGAACACGGTCGAGCTGCTCGTATTTGATACACGGGAGCTGAAAGCGGCAGGACTCGACATCGAAGAGCCGGAAACAGGAGAAGCGACGATCCATAATAATGGGATTTCCTGGCTTCTAACCAAAGAAGTCTTTCCGATTGGGGCTTCTGTCGCTGTGGAAGGAAGAACGGAGAAACTGAACGTCACTTCCATCGGTACACAGGAAGTGGCAAGCGGTTATGCGGGAGTTTATACTCAGCTGACTTTGAATGGTGAAACATTCGACCGCATCAAGGAAGCGGCTCCGGCAGAGTCCCAGCGTCCGCTTGTCGCTTTTAATCTGGATGACAAGGGTGACCTTGCAGAAGCCTCCGCTATCTTCAAAAACTACAGGGAAGAAATGACCCTCGATTTCTATTCCACCTATAAGGAATCATTGTCATACAACGGCATCATGATCTTCATCACCGGCTTCCTCGGCCTCGCGTTCCTCGTATCAACCGGCAGCATCCTGTACTTCAAGCAGATGAGCGAGGCCGAACAGGAAAAGCGCAGTTACACAACACTCCGCCAGCTCGGATTCAAGACCGGCGAAATCATGAAAGGCATCCGCCGAAAGCAGGCATTCGTCTTTGGAATTCCGCTGCTGATGGGCCTTGTCCACTCGGTGTTCGCCATAAAATCTGTATCGTTCTTGTTCACGTCAACTGATATCACACTGCCTGTCACCATCGCGATGATTGCCTACGCCCTGATCTATCTTGTTTTCGCCGTACTCACCATCGGCTACTACCGGAAAACAATACAGGCCGCACTTTAAATGAGACGCCTTTTCCCGACGTGGAAAGGGCGTTTTCGACATTTCCCGGGAAATAAAGTCGGAAATTGTCCAGTAAAAGGTGTCTTTACACCTGTAAAGAAAGGCGGTATGATGAAGCCAATATCATCCGGGAGGTATGCATCATGGGAAAAGGAATGATTCTGGGGACGATGATTCACGGAGCGGGGGAACGCCGGACGGACTGGCGGCACCCTACAATCCCGTCTGATGCCAGTGTCAGCCTTGATTTCTATAAGGAACAGGCTCTTGTTTCGGAACGTGGGAATTTCGATTTTGTCTTTGTCGCGGACGCGATGTACATCACCCCACAGTCGGCTCCCCACTATCTGAACCGCTTCGAACCGCTCACAATTTTGTCCGCGCTAGCGGCTGTTACTTCCCGGATCGGGCTCGTCGCGACGGTTTCGACCACGTACAGCGAGCCCTACACTGCAGCCCGGCAGCTGGCCTCACTCGATATGCTGAGCGGGGGGCGTGCAGGATGGAACGCTGTCACGACAGGCCTTGGCGGCACCTCGCTTAACTTCGGTCACCGCCGGGACATGCACCCGGAGCATAGTATCCGCTACCGGATGGCCGCCGAATTCACCGAAGTGGTTCAGAAACTGTGGGATTCCTGGGAAGATGATGCGTTTGTGCGCGACAAGGCGAGCGGCGACTTCTTTGATCCGGACAAGTTGCACGAAGCGGATCATAACGGGGAGTTTTTCTCAGTCCAAGGAGCGCTCAACATCGCCCGGTCACCGCAAGGTCAGCCAGTCGTCTTCCAGGCAGGCAAGTCGGAGGACGGGCGCAGGTTTGCGGCGGACACGGCGGAAGTGGTGTTTGCAATCGACGGGGAGATCGGCGCAGCCCGCGAATATTATGGGGATATGAAAAAGCGGACGATACGTGCCGGCAGGAACCAGGACGAATTGCTCGTTATCCAGGGCATCAGCCCGATCGTCGCTGAGACGGAGGAAGAAGCGTTCCGCATCCGCGAAGAGCTTACCGCCACCGTCTCGCTGGATGAAGCGCTCGCCGACCTCGGCCGCCACTTCGACCATCATGATTTCACCCAATATGATCCGGACGCGCCGTTCCCGGATTTGGGCGGACTGGGCGAGAACGGATTCCAGAGCGATACCGAGCGCATCATCAGAGGCGCCCGCCTGGACGGCCTCACTTTAAGGGAAGCGGCCATGCGAGAAGCCGCACCGAAAACTCCGTTTATCGGAACACCGGAACAAGTGGCCGACCGGATTGAAGAGTGGTACCGGACTGCTGCGGCAGACGGATTCATGCTGATCGCCAACCTGCCGGGTCTTCTCGAGAGTTTTGTGGACGGAGTCGTTCCGATCCTCAGGGAGCGCGGCCTGTTCCGGGAGGATTATGAAGGTGTGACCCTGCGCAATCATCTCGGCCTGCCGTTCAAGGAAAACCGGTACGCACGGGTTGCGGAGGCGAGCCTCGTCTGAGGGGTGGGGGAGCTTGCTGTACTTTCAAGAGCCGATGGTGTACTTTCAAGGGCCGATGGTGTACTTTCGTGTGCCGATACTGTACTTTCATCACCCGATTGTGTACTTTCACGCGCGCTTACTGTACTCTCGCGACTCCAAGCCCGAGAGTTGCCGCCCGCGGCCGATTTGCTATAATGAAACCAACCTCATACGAACAAGTCCCCTAGGGTTCCGCGGCGCCGAGTTCGCCGGTCTGGTCCGAGAGGGGGCTCACGGCAATAATTGCCGTGCCACGGAAGGATAAAAGCCTGGGAGATGCTGTCGGATCAGCATGCTCCCGGGCTTTTTTGTTTGGACAGGGTGCCGATCCGAGAGGGTGAGGAAATCAAAAGAGGAGGACAACCACATGAAAGACTGGGGAAAAATCATTGTCGCATCTGTCTTTGAAGTCGGCTGGGTGATCGGACTCAAGCACGCGGACAGCGCCATAGAATGGCTTGGAACCGCAGTGGCCATCTGGGTGAGCTTCTATCTGATGATCGTTGCTAGTCGTACACTTCCTGTCGGCACTGCGTATGCCGTCTTCGTAGGACTCGGCGCGGCAGGAACTGTCATCGCCGAGATCATCCTGTTCAGTGTGCCGGTCAACCCGGCCAAACTGATCCTGATCGCCGTCTTGCTCAGGCGTGATCGGCCTGAAATTCGTCACGGATGAAGGAGGGGAAAAAGAATGGCATGGCTCTCACTGATCGCCGCCGGTCTGTTTGAAACTGCCGGGGTTCTGAGCATCAACCGGCTCAACCGGGAACGCAACGCCAAATCGTTCCTGCTGCTGGTCGGTGCATTCGGTGGCAGTTTCATCCTGCTCGCGTACGCCATGAAGTTCCTTCCTATGTCCACCGCCTACGCCATCTGGACAGGGATCGGCGCATCCGGCGGAGCACTTGCCGGCATGTGGCTCTACGGAGAATCCAAAGATTGGCGGAGGGTATTATTTATTTTGATGATCCTCGGGGCTGCGGTAGGGCTGAAATTGGTGGAATAAACGAACGCCCTTGCCGGGAGTGATATGTCTGTTATAGTAGAATCCGTGTGTGGATGACACGCTTCGCCAAATTTCGTAGCCTTTCGTCCTATTCACGTTTAAAACACAATATGTTAGGCTATATGAGCATTAACAACACAATATATTGTAGTAACGATGGGTTGGTACCGATCGCGGTTTAAAAGGGAATCCGGAAAATCCGGAGCTGTCCCCGCAACTGTAAGCGCCGACGACCGCCGAAAAAGCCACTGCAGCTGATGCTGCGGGAAGGCCGGCGGAAGGAAGAAGCGCGAGCCAGTAGACCTGCCACCCATCGGCAAGCGACACTTTCTTCGGGGGTTGAGAGGTGGATGCGAACGGGCGCCGGCCATTCATATCTTTTATTCATCTCTTCATTCATCCCCGGGCCCGATCCTCCATTACCCACACGCAAACAGCGGAAGCCCCGCCGAAGAATTCTTTCTTCGGACGGGGCTTTTGCGCGTCTGAAGACCGGTTTCGCGCCGGCACCGCGCCAGTTTGCGACCGCAGCTCCGAATTTCACGCCGGCAAGATGCCAATTCGCGACCGCAACCCCAGATTTCACGCCGGCAACACAACATTTCGTATCGCCATAACCACTAAGGAGGAATATCCATGGTCATCACCAAACAGACAGATCAGCTCGACATCCTATCCGCACTGGAACAGGAATTCACAGCAGATAAAATCGCCCCGCTGCTCCGAGCGGCAGAGGGCTATAGCGGACCGTCCCTTTCGCAACACCTCATTCGCGAGTCGCTTGGCCGGGTGGATGAATCGGAAACGTATTGGACGGATGTCGCGGCACGCATTTTGCTCGCTCAACTTTACCGCGAGCAGCAGGAGCGCCGAGGCAGAGAGGAAGTCTACGGCGACTTCGCTCACCATGTCCGCACACAGGCTGAAGCCGGCTTCTACTCATCCGCGCTCACCGAGCAATACTCTGAACGCGAGCTCCGGGAAATCGGTACGTTTCTCGATCCGTCACGCGACCGGCTGTTCACGTACACCGGCCTGAAGACACTCACAGACCGCTATGTGGCCACTGATTTCAATAAAAAGCCGGTTGAGTTGCCACAGGAGCGCTGGCTTGTTATCGCGATGACGCTGATGAGGAACGAAACGGAAGACCGGCTCGGAAAAATCGAGGAAGCCTACTGGGCACTATCAAATCTCTATATGACCGTCGCGACGCCGACGCTCGCGAATGCCGGAAAGCCGCACGGCCAGCTGTCATCCTGCTTTATTGACACTGTCGACGATTCGCTACAGGGCATCTATGATTCGAACACGGACATCGCAAACCTGTCCAAATACGGCGGCGGGATCGGCGTTTACATGGGGAAAGTCCGCTCCCGGGGCGCCGCAATCCGAGGTTTCAAGGGCGCATCATCCGGCGTCCTACCGTGGATCAAGCAGCTGAACAACACAGCCGTTTCCGTGGATCAGCTCGGCCAACGGCAAGGCGCGGTCGCCGTTTATCTTGATGTTTGGCACAAGGACATCCTCACGTTCTTGGACCTGAAACTGAACAACGGTGACGAGCGCCTCCGTGCCCATGACATCTTCACCGGTGTCTGTCTGCCTGATCTGTTCATGGAACAGGTCGATGCGCGTGGCGACTGGTATCTGTTCGACCCGCATGAAGTGCGCACCGTCATGGGCTGGTCGCTTGAAGACTTCTACGACGAAGAGCGGGGGAGCGGTTCGTTCCGCAAGCGGTATGAAGAATGCGTTGCGCACCCGGATATCCATTTTGTAAAGGTGCCGGCGATCGATATTATGAAGCGCGTCATGCGCAGCCAGCTCGAGACAGGCGTGCCGTTCATGTTTTACCGGGACGAGGTGAACCGGATGAACCCGAACAAGCATGAGGGCATCATCTACTCGTCCAACCTGTGCTCGGAAATCGCGCAGAACATGAGCGCGACGAGCGCATCACAGGAAGTGCTGGAAGACGGAGTGATTGTCAGCCGCCGTACGCCAGGTGACTTTGTTGTGTGTAATCTTTCGTCCATCAACCTTGGTAAAGCGGTTCCGGCGGGTGTGCTCGGCAGACTCATCGACATCCAGGTCCGCATGCTCGATAACGTCATTGACCTGAATAAAATCCCCGTCCTGCAGGCGCAGGTGACGAACAGCCGCTACCGCGGCATCGGCCTTGGCACATTCGGCTGGCATCACCTGCTTGCACAGAACAACATCCAGTGGGAGTCGGAGGAAGCTGTGGAGTTCGCAGACAAGCTATATGAAGACATTGCCTACCACACAATCAAGGCGTCCGCGAAACTGGCCGGGGAGAAGGGCGCGTATCCGCTCTTTTTCGGGTCGGATTGGCAGACCGGCACCTACTTCGAGCGCCGCGGATATAAAGGAGAGCGCTGGGAGTCGCTCAAAGAGGAAGTCGGAAGGAACGGCGTTCGCAACGGCTATATGATGGCTGTTGCCCCGAACTCCTCGACATCCGTTATCGCCGGCTCCACCGCATCGATTGATCCTGTCTTCAAGCCGTTTTATCACGAGGAAAAGAAAGACTACAAACTCCCGGTTGTGGCGCCGGACCTTGATCACCGGACATACGACGTCTACCGCCGCTCCGCCTATATCGTCGACCAGCGCTGGAGCGTCCGGCAAAACGCCGCCCGCCAGCGTCACATCGACCAGTCGATCTCATTCAATTTATATGTCCCGAATACCATCCGCGCCAGTGTCCTGCTGGATCTCCATTTGCAGGCATGGAAGTCGGGGATGAAGACGACCTACTACACGCGCTCCACGGCGAGTGACGTGGAGGAGTGCGAATGGTGCCAGTCGTGAACATTTCTGAGAGTTAAGATTAGGTCCGTGAGTGTTAAGATTCTCGGGCTGAGAGTTAAGTATATGGTCGGCGCACCACCAAGGGAGGGTCGCATATGGACGTGCTGATCGCCTACGCCACATACAGCGGCAACACGAAGGAAGCGGCTGAGCTGATCGCCGATTTCATTGAGGAGGCGGACCATTCCGTCAGTTTTCATTGGATCGGAGGTGAGCCAGCCCCCGATGTTTCCGCGTATGACGCGCTAATATTAGGCTCATTCACCTGGGCAGAGGGCAGTGTTCCTGAGGAAGTGAAGGACTTTATCCTGGACGTGGGCTATAAACCGCCAAATACGTTCATCTTCGGAACCGGCGACACACAACTCGGCGGTGATGCGCTTTTCTGCCGGGCCGCCGTCAAACTGGCCCGTTTCTATGATTCCCTGTTGCCGCCGCTCAAGGTTGAACAGAGCCCCCGCGGCGGGCAGGAGGAAAGCGTGCGGGAATGGACATCCCGCGTTGCAGAGTGTCTGGATGGCCAATTGAGCGCTCGCTCGGCCAGATAATTGATTTGATACACCTTAACATTAGAGAGGAGTCACTATCCATGACGACACAATCGGCCCAACTGCTTACCCGCGTGAAGGTGCTGGACCCGGTCAATCCGAACCGGGCGACGGCGATCTTCGGCGGGGAGGCGAGCGGTATTCTGAACTGGAACGACCTGAAATACCCTCATTTTTATAAACTCCGCCAGCGGATCCGATCCTTGTTCTGGACCGCGAATGAGGTGGACATGACACAAGACGTCAAGCAGTTTCCGAACCTCTCCCCAAAAGAACGGGAGGCGTTTCTGAAGATTATCGGCCTGCTGGCGACATTGGATGGGCCGCAGACGGATGTCGCAGCAAAGCTCGCGAATTATGTGACCGACCCTTCCGTCAAATCGTTGTTCGCGACGATCGCCGACCAGGAAAGTGAGCACAACCACAGCTACGCGTATGTCCTGAGTTCGGTCACGACCTTCGACAACCAGGTGAAATCTTTTGAAACCGGACGGCATGACCCGGTGCTTCTGAAGCGGAACGAGCGCATCGCCGAGGTCTACAATGAGTTCGCGATCCGGCCGACTGCGGAAACTGCACTTAAGGCGATGGTGTATACGACGCTTCTGGAAGGCCTGTTCTTTTATTCCGGCTTCGCTTTCTTCTACAATCTTGCGCGAAACGGGAAGATGGTCGGGACGTCGACAATGATCAGTTACATCAACCGTGACGAGCTCGAGCACGGGAAGGCGATGAGTGATGTGTTCCGCGCGGCGATGGGGGAGAATCCAGACCTGAATACGCCGGCATTCACCGAATGGATCTATGATGCATACCGTCACTCGGTCGAACAAGAGACGCTGTGGAGCCGATATGTGCTGGACGGTGTGGACGGCATCGATTTGGTGGAGATGGAAGGCTACATTAAATATAGGGCTAACAAAATGCTGAGGATGCTCGGCCTGTCCGAGTTGTATCCGGAACACATCGATAATCCGATGAAATGGATCCGTGCTTATGTTGACAGTTTTGATGATACAAAAACAGACTTTTTTGAACAGACCTCCAGGCAATACACGAAGACAAGTGACTTAAACGGCTTCGACGACCTGTAATCCCTTTAAATCAAACCATTTTTCTACAGAAAATATGCAATTTCCTCCTTTAACTATGGACAATGGACATCATAAATTTGTTATAATTGCGTCAATGATAATTTGTTCAAGGGGGAAATGCGCATGGCGGCTAATGTGATGGAAGATAAAGAAGCAAAACCACAAAAAACGTTCGAGGAAAGACTCCGGGCGGTGAATGAAGTCCTGGAAAAGAAGCGGAAAAAGGGAGCGGTCGCGCGTGAGTTCGGCGTCCACCCGAATACGCTGAAAAACTGGCTAGATGCCTATGAGGAATCCGGCGAGGAGGGCCTCATCCCGAAAAAGCGCGGCCGCCAGCCAAAATCCCCGGGCATTGACCCGAACCGCCGGCTCCGCGACCTGGAGCGCGAAGTTCGCCGGCTGCGGGAGGAAAACGAGATTCTGAAGAAATTCACATCGATGATCGACGTCAAGAAGAATGAGCGTTTTGATGCGATCCATGAGATGAAGGACGAGCACAAGGTTCGCCGGCTCTGCCTGACGCTCGATGTATCGGAAAGCGGCTACTACAACTACGTAAACCGGCCGGAAAACAAGCTGTCGGACCGTGACCGCGAGGACATCGCCCTGATGCGCCATCTGATGGAGCAGGAAGATGTTCTGGATCCGGACTGGATCCTGCTCGAGCTGCGAAAGGCGGGTCGCACGATCAACCGCCGCCGCCTCCTCCGTCTGCTTGACCAGATCGATGAGGTCGAGGTGCTTGAGGTGGAAGTTGACGTGGACGATCACTCCGAGGAAAAGGAAGCCGTCACGGCAAAATAACGCTTAAACAAAACCGTCGGAATGCAGTTTCCGGCGGTTTTTCACAGTGAAAGGGGATGCGGGGAATGAAGAAAATCTTTATCACACGAAAGCTGCCGGAACAATCCGTCGCCGGGCTCCGGGAAATGTTTGACGTGGACATGTGGCACAGTGAGGACGAGATCCCGTCGAAAGATGTGCTGGTTGAAAAGGCGAAGACTGCGAATGCGCTCTGGACAAATGTGGCCGACACGGTCGACCGCGAGGTGATTCAGGCGGGGGAGAATCTCGAAGTGATTGCAAACCTTGCCGTCGGGTACAACAACATCGATATCGAGGCGGCTAAGGAAAGAGGAATCAGCGTCACAAATACGCCGGGTGTCCTGACTGAAACGACAGCGGACCTTGCGTTTACGCTGATGCTCGCTGCCGCGCGCCAGACCGGTCAGGCGGAGCGGTTCCTGCGCGAGGGGAAATGGACGTCCTGGTCGCCGATGGGCTTCACCGGCATGGACATTTTCGGTGCCACACTCGGAATTGTCGGCATGGGCCGCATCGGGGAAGGCGTCGCCCGTCGCGCCGCCGGTTTTGATATGGATGTGCTCTATCACAACCGCACCCGCAAAACAGAAGCCGAGTCGATGTTCGGCTTCAGATACGCGGAACTGGACGACCTCCTTTCGAAGTCCGACTTCGTCGTCGTTCTCACGCCGCTAACCGACGAAACCCGTGGCATGATCGGCGAACGCGAGCTCAGCCTGATGAAAAACACCGCCGTCCTCGTCAACGCCTCACGCGGAGGGATCGTGGATGAAGATGCCCTATATGAAGCGCTGAAAAATGGAGGGATCTGGGCTGCAGGACTGGACGTTTTCGAAGGCGAGCCGATTGGTTCCGACCACAAGCTCCTCACCCTGCCGAACGTGACGGCACTCCCGCATATCGGTAGCGCAAGCGTCAAGACAAGGCTCGCCATGATGAGGATGAACGCAGAAGACATCGGAGCGGTTTTGTCAGGACGCGACCCGGAAAACAGGGTGGTGTAAAAAATGAAAAAGCTCATCGTGGCAGGTCTGATCACATTGGCCGGCGTTCTTCTCAAACCGAAGAAAGTGGAGTCGGGAAAGAATATCCGCTGAAACCTATCCTGTCCCCGGACCGTAAAAGGAAAGAAGAGGAGGGACCCCAAATGATCCAAACAAGACATATGATCGGCCTTATCGCAGCCACGCTGCTTCTGGTGGTCGCGCTTCTCCTGGCCGCCCAGCATTACTTCACCAAGAAAGAAATTAGCGTCCTGACCGATGGCTGCCTGGAAAATGACGGCACGGTGGAGCTGACGATCCATAACACGCTAACCAATTCATATGAATTCGCCTGTACACGCTGAAGATATGCATGTGAAGAACCGCCCGCTTTCCCAGATGGAGAAGCGGGCGGTTTCAATTATCGGTTGGCCGGCTGGCTGCCTTCTGCAAACCAGGCTCACTTCCACAAAAATCGGGTATGATAAATGAGGACAAATCAGAAAGCGGGGCGGTTTCCAGATGAAAGAATGTATCACACCTTATCTTACGTTCTACGGCCGGGCCAAGGAAGCGGCCGTATTTTATGCGGATCTGTTCGGTATGAAGAATCTCGGCATCCAGACATATGGAGATTCAGACTTTCCTACGCCAGAGGGTGCAGAAGACTATGTGATCCACTGTCACCTGAAGCGCGGTAATTTCCAGCTGATGCTGGCCGATTCGACCGAGCCGGCACCGGAAGTCCCGCGGCGTGGTATTTCTCTCCTGATTGACTGCGAATCAGAAGAAGAGATCCGCAGGCTTTATGATGCACTCCTCGATGAGGGCCGCCGCATCATGGAGCTCCAGGACACATTCTGGGGCGCCAGATACGCCAAGGTGGAGGACCGGTACGGATTCACATGGGACCTGAACTATTCAAAAGACCCCGATCAGGCATTCGATTGATGTTTACGGTGTCTGATGCGGCAAAGGCGGAGCTGGAAAAACGGTTTGAGGCCGCGGGTTTCCAATATGTCCGTCTCGGGATGCGGAAAAGCTGTTTGCTGAGCCTTAAATTGCCCCTGGTTGAGTCGGCGCAGCCCGGTGATCAGAAGTTTCCGGTGGCGGGCTTCCGCTTTCTCCTGAATGAAGGAGAACGTCATTACTTTAAGGGGAAGACACTTGATTATGTCCCGGACCGGACGGGCTTCAGACAGTTTGAATTGATTTAATACATGCAAGTGCCTGCTTTCGATCATCGAAGGCAGGTCTTTTTGTTGTTAGAAAAGTTTTCTTAATATTCATTGACATTGAACCTGCTTAGGGATTACGATAAACACATCATCAATAATCACGAACGGTGTTCGACAATGTCGAACAACAGAAGGGAAGGTTGATAGTGACCGGGAAAATCATTCAGTCGGTGGACCGTGCGATCGATATCCTGGAGCTGTTCATGGCTACGGGACCAGAACTCAGTATCAAGGAAATCAGCGGAAAGCTGGACTTATCGAAAAGCACCGTCCATGGCATCATCAAAACACTGGAACACCGAGGATACCTCCAGCAGGACCCGGAAAGCCTGAAATACCGGCTGGGCATCAAGCTGTTTGAACTGGGAAATGTCGTCGGCAGCAGCATGGACATCCGGAAAATCGCTTCACCGCTGATTCGGAGCTTGGTGGAGGAGCTCCACGAAACCGTCCACCTGGCCGTCATGGAAAGGGAAGAAGTCGTCTACGTGGAAAAGCTGGAAGGTCCGAGGACACTGACAATTTACTCGCATGTCGGAAAGCGCGCACCCGTCCACTGTACGGGAGTGGGCAAGGCGATCCTCGCTTATCAGAGTGAGGAGCAGATCGACAAAATGCTGACTACCGAAGACCTGGTCGCCCACACGCAGCACACCATGACGGACGAAGCCGCAGTCAAGGAACACTTGAAAATCATCCGGAATAGGGGATATGCCGTCGATGATGAAGAAATTGAGCTCGGCCTCAAGTGCGTCGCCGCACCGATCTTTGACCATCAGGGGAATGTAACCGCTTCAATCAGCTGCTCCGCCCCGAAAGTGAGAGCGGATGAAGAAAGCTTTGCAGAAATGGTCGGGAAAATCACGGCGGCGGCATCCGAAATATCAGCCGCACTGGGCTACCGCAGTCCGCAGACAGTCTAATCTTTGAAAACACGAATGGGTAGGGGGAGATTCATGTGTCAAAAGTAAAAGTGGCAATTCTCGGTTCCGGGAACATCGGGACCGACCTGATGATCAAGCTGGGGCGCTCTGACGTATTGGAACTAACTGCAGTAATCGGGATTGATCCGAATTCCGACGGCCTGCGCCGCGCGCGGGAACTCGGATATACGGCGATCGACAGTGGCGTCGACGGATTCCTTGAGCAATCGGAACTCGCGGACATCGTGTTCGATGCGACTTCCGCAAAAGCACATCTGTACAACGCAAAGGTATTGCAAGAAGCGGGCAAGAAAGTGATCGATATGACGCCGGCCGCCATTGGTCCGTATGTGTGCGCAGCCGTCAACATGGACGAGCACCTGGACAAGGACAACATCAACCTCATCACTTGCGGCGGCCAGGCGACCATTCCGATGGTCCACGCGGTCAACAGGGTCGCGCCAGTTGAATATGCAGAGATCGTCGCGACAATTTCGAGCCTGAGCGCAGGTCCTGGAACGCGCGCCAATATCGATGAATTTACGGAAACCACTTCACGGGCGATCGAAAAAGTCGGCGGCGCCAAAAAAGGCAAGGCAATCATCATCCTGAATCCGGCGGAACCGCCGATCCTCATGCGGGACACGATCTACACGCTCGTCGAGGAAGGCAAGATGGACGAACAGGCCATCCGAAAGTCGATCGGGGACATGACGGATGTCGTCCAGTCGTATGTTCCGGGCTACCGTCTCCGCACGGAACCGATTTTCGACGGGAACCAGGTCACGATCTTCGTCGAAGTGGAAGGCGCCGGGGACTACTTGCCTAAATACGCAGGCAACCTGGACATCATGACGGCTGCCGGTGTCAAAGTCGCTGAAGAATTCGCCAAGAACGTCCTGGCGAAACAAACGGTTTGAGGGGGAACGGACCATGACAAAACAAAGAGATATTCTTTTAACCGAAGTCGCCCTGCGGGACGGGAGCCACGCCATTTCCCACCAGTTCACGGTCGACCAGGTTCTTGACGTGACAAAAGCGCTGAATGACGCGAACGTGCCATACATCGAAGTGTCTCACGGGGACGGCCTTGCCGGCTCATCCCTCCAGTACGGCCTGTCCAGGACGAATGAAATGGAACTGATCGAGGCAGCGGCATCGGTCGCCGACAAATCCAAGATTGCGGTACTCCTCATTCCGGGCATCGGCACACTTCACGAACTCAAGGAAGCGGCGGGTCTCGGTGCGAAAATGGCACGGGTTGCCACGCATGTCACAGAAGCGGATGTGTCCCCGCAGCATATCGCCTATGCCAAAGAACTCGGCATGGAAACGGTCGGCTTCCTCATGATGGCGCATATGGCACCGGTTGAAAAACTCGTCGAGCAGGCCAAGCTCATGGAAAGTTACGGAGCGGACACCGTCTACGTCGTCGACTCCGCCGGCTACCTGCTTCCGGAGCAGGTCCGCGAACGCATCCGCGCACTGAAGCAGTCGATCGGCGTCAACGTCGGCTTCCACGCTCATAACAACCTGTCGCTTGCCATGGCCAACACGCTTGCGGCAATAGAAGAAGGCGCGACACGCATCGACGGAAGTGTCCGCTGCCTCGGCGCCGGAGCGGGCAACACCCAGACGGAAGTCCTCGTCGCCGTTCTGGAGCGGATGGGCATCGAAACAGGCGTCGACCTGTACAAAATGATGGACCTGGCTGAAGACATCGTAGCGCCGATTCTCCAGAGCCCTCAGGAAATCACGAAAGACAGCCTGACACTCGGCTACGCCGGCGTCTACTCCAGCTTCGCCTTGCATGCCAAGCGGGCCGCCAAAAAGTTCAACATCGACTCCCGCGACATCCTGATCGAACTCGGAAAGCGCAAAGTCGTCGGTGGCCAGGAAGACATGATCGTAGATGTGGCCGCGGAGATCGCTGCGAAGAAAGAGAAAGTGCTTAGCTAAATAGATAATGGAACCCGCTGACTTCCCCAATGGGAAGCGGCGGGTTTTTAAATGTGGGGAGGGAATGACGAGACTGGGGCGGTGAATGACGAGATTAAGGACCCGAATGACGAGATTTTAACAGTGAATGACGAAACCGTTCTGTGAATAGGGGCCAAATGTGGCTTCCTTAACTCGAGGAAATTCAATTTTAGGCCTCAGGGCTAATACAAATTTCAATAATGTCATCGGAATCTGCTTCAATTCGCAATCTCAACAGATTGTGTATCACGCTTTCTCAAGGCATGATATGGTCTCCTAAAGGAGGGAACGCTTTGGAGGAGCGGCCATATCCATTGGAATTATTGCAGTTGGAAAGCATGCTTCGCAGGCTGCACCGGAACCACCCGGAACGGGATTGGATTGCCGATCGGATTAAAAGAGTGGAAGCGGGATATAGCGGGGAACAGAAAGTCGATCAATACATGAAAAGCATGAGGCTGCCAGGCAACTGGTGGGTCCTTCGGGATATCCGGCTCAGGATCAATGAAGCCTATGCGGCACAGTTTGATACCTTGCTGGTGACAGACAACGGGATTGTCATCATCGAGGCAAAGATGATCAAGGGGACGCTTCACTATCTTGAGAACCCCCGTAGGCTGGAACGCACCGAAGAAGACGGTTCAGTTCTCACGTTCGACTGCCCGATGATTCAACTTGAGATCAGAAGGAAGGTCTCACCGATTGGCTTCGCCAAAGAGGCTTCACGAAAAAGATTAGCGGAGTGGTGGCATTCGCCGCGCGCAATACATGGATCGGACTGCCGGAGAACGCACCTTTCGTATCGGTAAAGGAATTGCCCTATATACTGAGGCGTGAAATTGCGTCAGCAGCCGATCCCGGCGGTACACCGGCAAACATGATTGTCAGCCGGATTCTTGCAGAAGAGCTTGGGCCCGAACGGATACAGATTGATCAACACTATGACGTCAATCCGCACGAGTTCAAAAGAGGTCTCCTGTGTGAAAAATGTGATGGTCAATTGAGATGGATGACAAGAAGAAAGCTGGAATGTCCCACCTGTGGCGTTCCAGCGGGTAATCCATACCAACAAGCCCTGCTCGATTACTTTTTGCTGATCAACCCGGTCATTTCCACACGGACATTCTGCGAGTTCACCGGAATACCTTCCATATCTACCGGACACCGCCACTTGAATAGTGTTGAACTGGACGTACTCGGCAGCACCAATAAACGGGCATTCAGATTCGATCCAATGAGGCACTTGAACAGAAACACATTGATTCAGAAACGATAGTCGGCGATGATTTCGTCATTCGCACGTCCAATCTCGTCATTCAGCTGAAAAGTTTCGTCATTCGCGTCCCGGGAGAGGTTGAATGACGAAGCTGCGGCCTCGAATGACGAGATTAAAGCTCCGAATGACGAAACCGCCGCCCCGAATGACGAAACCACCCCAAATCGAAAATCCCCCGCCACGGCCAAAGCCATAGCGGGGGATCTCATCAACCTAATTATTCACCTTTAGCCGCAAGTGCCCTTGCAAACTCATCCTGAATCTTCTTGAGCAGCAGCTCTTCCGTAAGCAGCCGGTATCCCGCCGCAGCCATCGCTTTGGCGCCGCGGATGAGGGCTTCGTCGCCGACCGGGGAGGCGGCGGCTTCGCGGAATTCATTGGTGTGCCCGATCAGGTCTTCCGGCCCGATCTTGATATGCGGGTGGGCGGTCGGAACAGCATAGCTGATGTTGCCGGCGTCGGTGGAGCCTTTGCCGGAACGCTTTTCATCGATGACGTGCTCGCCGACGGCCGACAGTTCCTGGCCGATCGTTTCATCGAGAACGCGGTTCAGGACAAAGTCACGGACTTCATTTTGGAACCGTTCGATCTTGACCGTGGCGCCGGTCGCGAGGGCTGCGCCTTCAGCGACGGCACGCACTTTTGCCGCGACTTCCTCGGTCCGGGACCAGGTTTCCGCACGGATATAGAAGCGGGCGGAGGCATAGTCCGGAATAATATTCGGTGCATCGCCGCCGTGCGTAATGATGCCGTGGATCCGGACATCTTTCGGCAGTTGCTGGCGGAGTGCGTTAATGCCGTTGAACAGGCCGATGACAGCATCCAGCGCATTGATGCCTTTTTCCGGAGAACCGGAGGCGTGCGCGGAGCGACCGTAGAAGTGGAAATCAAGCGGATCGACAGCAAGCGTCTCGCCGGTAGGAGCCGTCTTACCGCCCGGGTGGATCATCATGGCGACATCGACATCCTCCAGGAACCCGTGGCGGACAAAGCTTCCTTTCGCGCTGCCGTTCGGGCCGCCTTCTTCGGCCGGAGTGCCCAATACGACCACCCGTCCGCCGGTTTCATCTAATCGTTCCCCGAGGGCTATTCCTGCTGCGACACTCATCGTTCCGATGATGTTGTGTCCGCAGGCGTGTCCGAGTCCCGGAAGCGCATCGTATTCCGCCAGGTAAGCGACAGTCGGACCTTCTTTCCCGCTATCCTTCACGGCATGGAATGCCGTTTCGTGTCCGGCGACATTCCGCTTAACCGTGAATCCGGCTTCCTCAAGCAGCGCGGACAGCAGGCCGCTCGCGTACACTTCCTCATTTCCGATTTCCGGGCGGGCATGGATGTCATGGCTTACTCCGATATAGCGCTCTCGATTCTCTTCGATTGATCCCCAAATCTTCCCTCTCGCATCCTGTGCAACGGTCATTCCGGATCCCTCCACTCAAGATTACTTTTTCAGTTCTTCAAATGCCTTGTCCAGCTCTTCCTGGCTGAGTTCGACGAGGATGGATCCGTCATTCGTGTCTTCTTTAACAGCCTCGGCAATGTCTTCTTCCTGGTAAAGCTCTGCGATGCGCTTGTACGTTTCATTATCCTTGTCCTCACCGCGTGCCGCGATGATGTTGACGTAAGGGTGGACGTTTTCGTCGGTTTCATCTTCCACGAAGATGGCATCTTCCTTAGGGGAGAAGCCGGCCTGTCCGGCCACGCCGTTGTTGATGACCGAAGCGGCGACGTCAGGCAGGACGCGCGGCGTCTGCTGGGCAGTCATCGGCAAGATATCGAGGTTCAGTTTGTTATCCGCAATCTTGGACGGGTCACCGAACATGCCAAAGTCGTCAGCAAGTGTAATAAGTCCGGCGCTTTCAAGTAGAAGAAGTGCGCGTGCCTGGTTGGACGGGTCATCTGGGATGGCAATTTTGTCGCCTTCCTTCAGCTCGGAGACGTCAGAGATTTTCTCGGAATACAGACCCATCGGTGCGAACATCGTGGAGCCGATCGGAATGATGTCGTTGCCGCTTTCAGTGACATACTGGCCGAGGAACGCGATGTGCTGGAAGGCGTTCAGTTGGATGTCCCCTTGGGCAAGGGCGTTGTTCGGAAGCGTGTAGTCGGCGAACTCGATCAGTTTGATTTCGATGCCTTCTTTTGCTGCCTTTTCCTGCAGGATCGGCCATTGTGCGCCGTCCGCGCCGTTTACGCCGATCTTCACTTTGACGGTTTCGCCGTCCGCATTTTCTCCGCTTGCCCCGCCGCATGCCGCAAGGGTGAGGGAGGCAATCAGGGCGATTGCCAGAATCCAGATTTTTTTCATAATAGAGACTCCTTTTTGTTTTATACGTGCGGGGCGGCTTTTATCAGCGCCGCATGATTTTCCTGGAGAGCGTGTTCCCGAGCCACTGTGCCAGCTGCACGAGGACGATCAAAATCAGTACGGTGACGATCATGACGCTGGCGTCAAAGCGCTGGTAGCCGTAGGTCATCGCGATATGGCCGAGGCCTCCGCCGCCGACCGTTCCGGCAACGGCCGAGAAGTCGATCAGCGTGACCGTGACGAACGTCAGGCCGAGAACGAGTGGTCCGAGCGCTTCCGGGATCAGGACCGTGAAAATGATCCGGAGCGGGCTTGCGCCCATAGCCTGCGCGGCTTCGATGACGCCTGGGTCGATGCTGACGAGGTTGTTCTCGACGACCCTTGCGATTGTAAAGCTTGCGACGATCGTCATCGGGAAGATCGCGGCCGCCGTTCCAATCGTCGTGCCGACCACGAGGCGTGTCACCTGCGAGATGGCAACGAGGAAGATGATGAACGGCACCGGCCGGATGATATTGATTACGATATTCAATAGGTTAAAGAGGAATTTATTCTCCAGAATATTGTTCTGGCGGGTTACAAACAGGAGGAGCCCCATGATGATGCCGAGGATCGATCCGAAAATGAGTGTGGCGATGACCATAGTGATCGTCTGGCCGGTCGCTTCGACGATCCGCGGCCAGAAGGATGTCCAATCAACGTTCAATTTCCTGCACCTCCTCGATGTCTGTCAGGGTTGCAATTTCCTTGATGGCGGCTTCGACGTCCGCCGGATCGCCGAGGAACGAGACGATCAGATTTCCGAACAGCCGCTCCTCAAGCTCCCGGACGGATCCGTACACGATGTTGAACGTAATCCCGTGTTTTGCCGTAACCGTCGAAAGTACCGGCTCGTTCGCGACAGGCCCTTTGAACTGCAGGCGGTACAGCCTGCCGCCGCCGGCTTCCCGCCACTCGGCGAGGACATTCGGGGAAGGGAGGTCCTGCTGGACGGAATGAATGAACCGCTTGGTCGTCGTGTGTTGCGGATCCGTGAACACTTCGAACACGCCGCCCGACTCGATCACTTCACCATTCTCCATGACGGCAACTTTCGTGCAGACCGACTGGATCACTTCCATTTCGTGAGTGATCAGGAGGATCGTGATCCCGAACTCCCGGTTGACCTGTTTCAGGAGGCGCAGCACATCTGCCGTCGTATCCGGGTCAAGCGCGGATGTCGCCTCATCACAGATCAGGATGTCCGGGTTGGTTGCGAGCGCCCGCGCGATTCCGACGCGCTGCTTTTGCCCGCCCGACAGCTGATCCGGATAATCCTTCGCTTTGTCCGCAAGGCCGACGAAGCGGAGAAGCTCTTCCACACGGGTGTTGATCTCGTGCTTCGGGGTGCCGGCAAGCTTCAGCGGATACGCGATATTCCCGGCAACCGTCCGCGAATTGAACAGGTTGAAGTTCTGGAAGATCATCCCGATGTTCCTGCGTTGCTTTCTCAGCTCTTTGGCGGAGAGGGACGTGACATTCACGCCCTGGATTTCGATCGAGCCCTCACTCGGCCGCTCCAGCAGGTTCACCAGCCGCAGCAACGTACTTTTTCCGGCTCCGCTAAAGCCGATGATTCCGTAGATGTCGCCCTGCTCGACTTTCAGCGACACATCCTTTACCGCGTGTACTTCACGCTTTCCAAGCCGGAATGTCTTGGAGACTTGTTTAAATTCAATCATCCGGCGTACCTCCTGTTGTTGTCAGAAATGAAAAAATCCTCTTAATCTCATAAAGAGAAAAAGAGGACCGGGTAGGCCATCTTTTTCTCATCTTCCAGATGCACCAGGCATCTGCAGGAATTAGCACGGTGCCTCCACTGAGTGGGGTCCGCTGCCGAGACGTCCTAGGGCCTGTCCCTCGGTCTCTCTTGATAAGAAAAGATGTGCATATTCGATTAGTGCAAGAATTGAAACTAACTTTACTGGGATAAAGTAAGGAAGTCAATGACTTGCAAAAAGTATTTTTATTCTGATTAATTGTGAATATAATGGAAGCGTTTGCGACTCGTTGTGGCGTACGGGGAGTGGAGTTTGCAGGACCATTACGTGAAAAATAGAGGACGGCATATTTAGTGGGTGAAAAGCTTCCGGCATGGCGGAAGCTTTCAACTGGAAGTATAGAGCGGGAGGTTTCGTCATTCCCCGCTTAATTTCGTCATTCAGCATCTAAATCTCGTCATTTGCATCCTGGAAATTTGCGAATGACGAAATCGGAGGCGTGAATGACGAGATTGCCGTCCCGAATGACGAAACTTTCATCCCGAATGACGATATTGAGCCCCATAATAAAACCCCGGCACTCACATGCCGGGGCTTACACTCTATCAGTCCATCCGTCGTTTACGGTACACAATCACAGTCGCTGCGACTGACACTACAGCCCATACAGTGAGGATCAGGAACGATTCACTGGCGGCAGCACCGTTTTCCAATCCAACCCAGATGTTCATCAGCAATTCATTCGGGAGGTAATCCATCACGGTCAAAATCGCTTCATTCGTAATCATCGACTTGAACATCGAGGACATTCCGAAGATCAGCATGACGGGCATACCAATGATGCTTGTTTCCATGACTGTTCGGGACAGCAGTCCGAGCAGCGTGCCGATCGCGAGGAAGATGACGAGTGCGATGACAATGCTAAGCGCAAACAGGGGGAGGGAAGGGACACTGAATTCAGCAAGCCAGATGCATCCGGCCACGACAACCAGTGTCATGACCCCGCTCAGCAGGCTTTTCCCGATAAACACTTCTGCCACGCTTGCCGGAGACAGCAGCAACCCGCGCAATGTATTCTTTTCCTTTTCTTCCGCAACCATCGCGGCCTGGACAAAGGCACCGGCGATGACCAGGGCGAAGACAATCGGGAAGGAAATCATTTCTGCGCTGTCCGCGCCGATACGCCCGAGCCAGGCAGCGAAGAAGAGGGGCAGGGCCAGCGTGAACAGCACGTACGAGTTGCGCTGAAGGTCTTTCCAGTCTTTCACGAAAATTGCGTTGACACGCTTCATCGAAAATGTGGTCATCATAGGTTCCTCCCGGTCAGTTGTACGAACAGGTCGCCGAGTGTCGGCTCATTCGAGTGGATCGTCAGCAGGTTTCCGCTTGCCATGTAGCCGGCGATTGCAGCGGCTCCGGATTCATTTGGCTCTACGGTGACAGTTGTCTTGTCTTTTAGTAAAAGAGAAATTGTCGGGCTGCCGGACATCGTCCGCAGGTTCTGCGGGGTATCGAACAGCTTAATCTCCCCATCATGGAGGAAGGCGACCCGGTCGCACAGTGCTTCCGCTTCATCCATATCGTGTGTGGTCAAAAAGATCGTCGTGCCTTCCCGGTTCAGCTCGCGGAGCCCTTCATGGATATGCTTGGTCGTCGTCGGGTCAAGCGCTGACGTCGGCTCATCAAGGAACAGGAGGGCCGGCTTATGAAGGATGGCCCGGGCGAGTGTGACGCGCTGCTTCATCCCTTTGGAAAGCTTTTTGACAGGTGTCTTTTCTTCGCCGAGAAGGTTCACCATCTCCAGCACTTCGCGGATCCGCTCTTTTCCGACGTCGTACAGATCCGCATAAAGCGCCAGATTGTCCTGGACGGTCAGCCGGTCGTACAGGCCGCTGTTATCGGTCAGGATGCCGATCTTCTTCATGCGTGACGGGTCTTTCAATAAGTGGACAGGCTCTCCGAACACCCGAACATCGCCAGCCGTCGCCGCGAGCTGCGCGGTCAGGATTTTAATCGTCGTCGTCTTGCCTGATCCGCTCGGTCCGAGGAATCCGATTGTCTCTCCCTTGCGGACCCTGAAGTCCACATCTTTCAGTGCGAGTTTGTCTCCGAATGATTTGACGAGGCTGTTGACCTCAATGATGTGCTCCATCATGATCGCTCCTTTTCTGCCGTTCGTTTTCTTGACTCCACCTTACCGCGCCACTTTAAAGAACGCAGTAATATCAAGGTGAAAGGAGCTTCCGGCACGGTGAATGGAGCAAATAGCAGGTGAATGGAGCGCTAATATTAGTGCTGACAGAACGGTCAGATGCCGAGGAACGTCTTCAGTTCTGCGTACTTGCCCTTGGATAAGGGGACGGTGCTTTTATTGGGGTCCTCCAGAATCAGGCTGTAGCTGTTGCGTGTCCACGTGATGACTTCGCGCACACGCTGGAGGTTCACGATATAAGACCGGTGGCAGCGGAAAAACCCGAATGGCTGAAGCCGCGTTTCGAGGTCCGCCATCTTGATCGCGCATGGGAACGTCTCGCCCTGGACATGCAGCTGCGAGACGCCTTCCACGCTTTCCACGAATACGATCTCCGTCGGATCGAATAAAATCAGCTTTTCGTTTACCTTCGCGGGGATTTTGTTGAACTGGAGCTGCGGTGATGGAATGTCACCTTCAGTCTCCGGTACCGTTTCTTCGACAGGAACAGAATCCTCTAAAATCTCTTCCTCCTCCGCAACCTCAAACAATTTCAGTCCGCCTGCATTAAGCCGGTAGACGGTATCTCCCATCGTGACCGCATTTTCCAGATTGCTCGTCGTCAGCAGTACCGCGCCGCCGTCCGCCGTAAACTCCGCCAGCACCCGCTGCAGAATGATCCGGCTCTCGACGTCCAGGTTCTGTTCCGGCTCCTGCAAAATCAGAAGATCCGGTTTATGTACGAGCGCCCGTGCCAGTTGCACGCGGCGTTTTTCGGAATACGACAGCTTCGAAATCCGGGTCCGTCCGCGCTCTTCCAGACCGACCTGACGGAGCAAGTCTTCAACTGTCGCCCCGGTATTATGCAGGTTGCGGAACAGCCGCAGCTGCTCCGATGGGGTCAGTCTTTCATAAAGGGCATCATCCAGCAGCACCACCCCGATGCGCGAGGCCAGATTCCGGAACTGCCGGCCGACCAACTCTCCGGCAAACCGCACCTCCCCGTGGGAAGCGGGGGCCATCCCCGTCACCATCCCGATCAGCTGCAGCCCGGCCTCGTGCTCGCACTGCACAGCCGTCACGGCGCCCGACTCCACACTCAAATCAAAGCGGGGAAACACCACCTGATTCCCCGCCATTTTCTCCACCTGATGAAATTCCAAAATCCCCAAGATGCCTGCCTCCCGCTGTCTGACTGTTGTTAATCTTAGTGTAAAGAACACAAAGGCATCGGGCAATAGAGGTTCTGGATGTGAAGAGGTTAATATTAGCCCTCACCCCCCAGTCAGGGGATGAGTCACCGCATCCGGGGACTGTTTTTCTGGGACCTTTCTCCCTTATCATCAAGACACGAAGGCTAAGCGGCTATTCGGAATACGGTTCAAAAGGGGGCTTCAACATACCTGAACACGGTTTGATGCTGAATAAAGCAGAATTTTGTAAGCGCATACAACTTAAGCTTAATGATCAGGCTGCGAAACTCACTGGAAGGAAAGGGAGATGCCGATGAATCAGCAAGTCGATTTTGATGCGGTTGTGGTTGGTGCCGGGTTTTCAGGTTTGTACATGCTCCATTTGCTGAGGGAGGCGGGTTATTCGGCCCAGCTTTATGAGGCTGCGGGCGACGTGGGCGGAACGTGGTACTGGAACCAGTATCCGGGAGCCCGCTGCGATGTTCCTGCCGAGTTTTATAGCTATACATTTTCCGAGGAGATCCACCGGGACTGGAAATGGTCCGCCGTCTATCCGGAACAGGACGAGATCCTCTCGTATATCAAGTATGTCACCGACAAGTTGGATCTTCGGAAAGACATCCAGTTCAATACGCGCATCACGGATGCAAAATACGATACGGAGGCGCACACGTGGACGGTCAATGTCGGAGGCGGCCAGAATGTGACGTCCAAGTACTTTATCCCGGCGATCGGGAACGTCTCGGTTCCGCATGCGCCGGCCATTCCGGGGCTCGACAAGTTCCGGGGCCAGACGTACCACACGAGCCAATGGCCTCATGAGCCTGTGGACTTCAAGGGCAAGCGGGTCGCGGTGATCGGGACGGGCTCCAGCGGCGTTCAGGCGATCACCGCCATCTCCAAAGAAGCGGAACATCTGACCGTCTTCCAGCGGACACCGCAATACGTCATGCCGGTGGAGAATCCGAAAGTGGGCGAGGATGACCTCGAGAGGAGAAGGGCTGAATTCCCGACGCTCCGAAAGCGGGTCCGCGAACACATCGTCGGAATGCCGTGCTTTGACGTGAGGAAGCCGTATTCGGCGCTTGAGGACACCGAGGATGAACGGAACAGGCATTACGAAGCACTCTGGCAGGAAGCAAAGGGCTTCCAGATGCTCTATGCGTATACCGACCTTACGATCAATGACGAGGCGAATGCGACGATCGCCGAGTTCGTCCGCGGAAAAATCCGTGAAATCGTGAAGGATCCGGTAAAGACGGAGAACCTTATGCCGACTTACCTTCTCGGAGGCAAGCGGCCGGTTGTCGCGACCAACTACTATGAATCGTATAACCGAGAAAACGTCGACCTGGTGAACCTGAAAAAGACGCCGATTGCGGAATGCACCGAGAACGGCCTTGTCACTGCGGACGGGACGGAGCATGAACTGGATATCATCGTCTTCGCGAGCGGATTCGATGCGATGATCGGACCGCTTGCCGGAACGAAGATCCGGGGCAGGGAAGGCATCACGCTAAAAGAAAAATGGGATGACGGCCGAAATCTGAAAACTTATCTCGGGGTCTGCCATGTCGGGTTCCCGAATATGTTTACCATTACGGGTCCGCACTTCCCGCTTACCGCCAATGCACTCGCGGTAAACGAAGTCATCGCAGAGTGGGTGATCGACTGCATCGAGCACGCCGAAAAGCAGGGGCTGGCCGAAGTGGAAGCGACGCCTGAAGGGGAAGAAGATTGGACCGCTCATGTCAATGAAGTCGGCGAGCAGTCGATCTATGCGAGGACCGACAGCTGGTATACCGGTGCGAACATTGAAGGCAAACCGCGCGCCTTCTATGGCTACACGGGAGATTTCCAGACCTACCAGGACCGCTTCGAGAAGTCCAAGGACTACAAGACACTTGCCGTAAAGCCGCTCCAACAAGTTGAAACCACCTGACCAAAATAGGGAGGAATATTGAATGATAAACTACGATCCGCAGATTGTCGCAATGATTGAAATGATGAAGCAGGCAGGCGGCCCGCCGGTCCATACACTGCCGCCGGAACAGGCGAGAGAAGTCATGGCAGCCATGAACGCTGTGGAGCAGGTGGAGGAAGTCGGCAGCGTGGAAGACAGGAAAATACCTGGACCGGAATGCGAGATTCCGATCCGGATTTATAAGCCGAAAAACGCTGCGGCATCCGGTGTGCCGGTGCTCGTCTACTACCACGGGGGCGGCTGGGTGGTCGGCAGCGTCGAATCCTATGATCCGGTCTGCCGCAAGATCGTGAACCGCGCGGAGTGCATCGTCGTATCCGTCGATTACCGGCTTGCACCGGAGCACAAATTCCCTGCGGCCGTCATCGATTGTCAGGCTGCCTTCGAATGGGTCAAGAAAAATGCCGGTAAAATCGGCGGTGACCCGGATCGGGTGGCAGTCGGCGGCGACAGTGCGGGTGGAAACCTGGCGGCAGTCGTGTCGGCAAACCTGAAGGATTCCGAGGAACTGAAAGTCGCCTATCAGCTGCTCGTCTATCCGACCACCGGCACCGGCGGCAAATCCGAGTCGTACCAGAAATACGGCTCAACATGCCCGATCATCCCGACCGAAGTCATCTCCTACTTCTGGAACCACTACTGGAGAGACGCGAGCGACGGAAAGCACCCGGACTTCAGCGTCTACTCGCGTGAAGACGTGAGCGGCGTGGCACCGGCGACGATCATTGCGGCACAGTATGACCCGTCCCTCGACGACAGCAAGCTCTATGCACAAAAGCTTATTGCGGCCGGCGTCGATGTGGACTACAAGGAGTATCCGGGCATGATTCACGGATTCTTCACGATCGACGCGATTGACAAAGGCCTGGAAGCCATCGAGGACGCGTGCAGCACATTGAAGGCACAGTTCGAAAAACTCCAGCCAGCAGAAGCCGGAGTGGCGAAATAACAATCATTGGAAGGCGCTTTGCTCAGGCAAAGCGTCTTCTTTTTTATATCGGTGAAAGTAGATTCTAAGCTGTTGAAACTACACAATCGGGGCGGGGAATTACAAGTAACGCAGAAATTGTCGCAATCCATAAACTTTCATCGGAACATTCAAAATCATTTGACGAATCGTTATGGTCTCTTATAATGATATTCATAGCATAGCAATAGACAGCGGAAGAGGGGGAAAATCGGTGGCCACATTGGAAATGGACCAAATGATTTCAAGACTGCAGCATGTCCCGGGTCATGAGGATCAGATTATCGAGATGCTTGAAGGGTTTCTCGAGGTGTTTCCCATTTTGGATGTGGGGCTGTTCCGGTACTCCCCGATCGGTTATCTCACGGAAGGTGTCATGGCGATCGTTCCGGAAAATAACGGACTGACAGAACTGAGCCATATCCGCGATATCCGGGATGATATCCGTACCGTGCCTCCCGTAAAGGAAGCGGTCCGCGAAAGAAAAGCCGTACTGGTGAAGGGCGAGGAATTTATCAAGTACAACTTCAGGTACCGATTTTCCCAAAACACGAAGTTTTTGCTGTTCGTCCCGATCTGCTTCCGCAACACGGTGATCGGCGTGCTTTCCAGCACCCAATTTTCCGCAGGGGAAAAGGAGATTGAAGCTCTGCTTCCCGCCATTACCCGGTACGGGGTGGAAGTCGGCAGGATTTTCGAGCGTCCATATCTGAAAAGCGGCGACTCCGAGCTGCTGAATGCAAGGGAAATGGAAATCATGTATTTGCTGTCGCTCGGTGAAAGCACCAAGTCGATTGCGGAGAAAATCCACCTCAGTGAATTCACCGTCCAGGACTACATCAAGGCGTCCCTGAAAAAGCTGGGCGTCCGCAACCGCACACAAGCGGTTGCGGAGCTGCTGAGAAAAGGGATCCTGTGATAGGAGTGATTTCGTCATTCGATCGGGCAATCTCGTCGTTGAATCAGTTAATCTCGTAATTCGACGCGTTAATTTCGCCATTCACATCCAGGAAGAGGATGAATGACGAAACCGAGCGTTTGAATGACGAAACTGTAGCCCTGAATGACGAGATTGACCACTTAAACAAGAACAAGTGATGGAGTGACCAGGAAACTGAAATTGTAGATGGATATAGCTCTGTTTCTTCTGAGAACAGCAGGAAACCATTCTCCGTCATTCTGTTTAACCAACAATAATCTGTCTTTCGAGCTGAATATCACTATTTGAACCATGTTCAAATAATTCTTGGCCCTTGTTCTTGAGCAAGGGCCTTTTCCATATAAATAATTTGAACAATGTTCAAAAAAGTTCTTTACAACACATCCATGAGGCGTATAATAGGGATCAACTCCTAATAGTCTGATAATTTAATTGAGTTCAAAAACTCCTTGTTCCAAAGAGGGAGATTCCCAGATACCGGCTCATTTATGTAAGCCCTTACAAAATGACTGCCGGCGCTAACCGAGGTGATGGCCATGAGAAATGCGAGTCGCAAGCAACAGGAGAAGAGAGAGAAGATCATCATGTCCGCGATCGCGATTATGAACCGTGAGGGATTCAAGTACACAACGATGGAGCAGGTGGCCTCCGAGATGCAGATGACGAAGGGGTCCTTGTATTACTATTTCCGGAACAAGCAGGACCTGATGTTCCAGTGCCACGAGCTCGTGTTGGATCAGGCCATCGAGGACCAGCGCGAGGCATTCGAAGCGGAAGGGACTTATGAGGAGAAGCTCTGCAGAATGATTCATTGTCATATCGATTACGCAGTCAACCGCAAAGAGACGTTCAACATGATCATCCAGCCGGAGCAGGCGTTTGAGAAGGGGCAGCTGCCCTCGATCGTCGAGAAACGCGACGACTACGCCCGCCTGTTTGACCGGGCAGTGTCGGAAGGGATCGGCGCGGGCGAATTTCGGAACTCCGACGTGAAGATCATCCGAATGATCCTTCTCGGAGCGATGAACTGGGTCCAGACCTGGTACCGGAAGGACGGGCTGATCGGCCTGGATGAACTGAAAAATCTTTACGCGGAATACCTGATGAAGCTCCTGAAGTAAGGAACTTCACAAGGCCAACACATATAGAAACCTGGAGGAGATGGAGAAATGACTGAAGTTTATCTGATTGACGGCGCACGGACGGCATTTGGGGCATTCGGAGGATCATTCGCCAACACGCCTGCCGATGAGCTCGGGAAGACGACGGCAATCGAGGCGATGAAGCGCTCGAATGTCATCCCTGAAGACATCGACCATGTCATCTACGGGAATGTCATCCACACGTCGACGAACGCATCCTACCTGTCTCGGCACATCGGACTCAAGGCGGGTATCCCGCAGGAAGTGCCGGCGTTGAACGTGAACCGGCTTTGCGGTTCCGGAACGCAGTCGATCGTGTCCGGCACACAGATGATCAAGCTTGGTGACGCGGGAATCGTGCTTGCCGGCGGAGCGGAGAACATGTCGATGTCGCCGTACGCCAGCTTTAAGGCCCGGTTCAGCCAGCCGAAGATGGGCGGCATGCAGTTCGACGACATGCTGCTGTCGACGCTGACCGACGAATACACCGGAAACGGCATGGGGATGACGGCGGAAAAGCTGTCCGAAATCCACGGCATCAGACGGGAGGAGCAGGACGAGTTCGCCGTACTCAGCAACCAACGCGCGGCAGCCGCCCGAGAGTCCGGCCGATTCGCTGAAGAGATCATCGGCGTGGAAGTGAAGACGAGAAAAGGTTCGAACACAATCACCGAAGACGAACACATCAAGCCGGAAGCGAGCACCGAAACTCTCGCCAGGCTCCGCCCTTCTTTCAAAAAAGACGGGACGGTCACCGCGGGGAACGCGAGCGGCATCAACGACGGAGCGGCCAGTGTCGTCATTGCCGGAGAAGATGCGGTCAACAAGCACAACCTGCAGCCGACAGCCCGTATCGTCAGCTATGCCATTACGGGAGTCGACCCGACGATCATGGGAATCGGCCCGGTACCCGCGATCCGCGAGGCACTCCGACGCGCCAACCTGACGCTGGACCAGATGGACCTGGTCGAAGTCAACGAAGCGTTCGCAGCCCAGTATCTCGCGGTCGAGAAGGAACTCGGCCTGGAGCGGGAGCGGACGAATGTGAACGGCGGCGCCATCGCACTCGGCCACCCGGTCGGCGTCAGCGGCACCCGGATCGTCTTGTCGCTCGCCTACGAACTTAAAAAGCGCAACGGCCGATACGGCGTCGCGAGCCTCTGCATCGGAGGCGGCCAGGGGATTGCGTTAGTCATCGAATCAGTCTGATTAAAGGAGCTGAACGACCATGACCACGTTGACGATTTCAAAGATGACGCTGTTCGGACGGGACAATATCCGTGTTTACGGGGAGCGCCCATCCTCCATTGCGGAATTCATCCATCAGTCGGTGGAAAAACACCCGGACAAAACTGCTGTCTCGAGCGAGAAGGGCGACCTCACCTACAGAGAGTTAGAGAGATGCACGAAAAACCTGGCCGTCTATCTCCAGAACGAGCTGTACATCCGGAAAGGCGACCGGGTCGCCAGCCTGATCGGCAACAGCCTCGAATTCCCGATCGTCTGCTACGCCTGCGCGATGATCGGGGCCATCATGGTTCCCGTCAATACGAAGCTGTCCAAAGAAGAGATCGCCTACATCCTCAATCACTCGGGAGCCCGGACGGTCCTTCACCAGGAACCGCTCAAAGAAAAAATCACCGAGACACCTCACCTTGAATCACATCATGAAATCACCGAACTCATCCGAAAAGTCGCCAAGGCCAACCTGGTTAATCTCCGGGAGACCACCGTCGAAGAAACGGATCCCGCTTACATCCTGTACACATCCGGGACAACGGGGCGGCCAAAGGGCGCGGTCATCTCCCATATCAATGTCATCCACAGCATCTTGAATTATAAAAACATCCTGAACTCTGATGAAACCCTGTCGACCGTCATAGCTGTTCCGATGTTCCATGTCACCGGCCTGGTCGGGCAGCTGCTCCACCAGTTCTATAACGGCGGAACGGTGTACTCGATGGAACGCTATCAGAACGAAGCCTACATCGACCTGGTACAGAAGCACAAAATCAACTTCCTGTTCAATGTCCCGACTATCTTCATCATGATGTCGACCAGCCGGAAGTTCCTCGAGAACGACTTCAGCTTTGTACGGAAAGTGGCCTACGGCGGAGCACCGATCTACCGGCAGACGTACGACACGATGAAGCAGGCCTTCCCGAATGCCGAGCTGCACAATGCCTACGGATCCACCGAGACGACGTCTCCGGCGACGCTCATGCCGATCGCCTACGACGAAAGCAAAGTCCGCTCATGCGGCCGGCCGGTTCCGGTTGCCGACATCAGGATCGTGGACGAAAACGGCGAGGAACTGCCAGTCGGTCACACAGGTGAACTTTACATCCGGGGCCCGATGGTCGTGGAGGGTTACTGGGACAACGAAGAAGCCAACCTGAAAAACTTCACCGACGGTTACTGGCACTCCGGCGACCTCGGCACGGTCGACGAAGACGGATTCGTCTACATCCTCGACCGCAAAAAAGACATGATCAACCGCGGAGGCGAGAAGATTTTCTCCATCGAGGTGGAGGATGCCCTGAAAGCCCACCCCGAGATTAATGAGGCGGCCGTGGTCGGCGAGCCCGATACCGTCTTCGGCGAACGGGTCAAGGCATTCATCGTCTCCCCAACGCTGAACGAAACGGACATCGAAGCCATCCGCCAATTCTGCCTCGAGCGCCTCGCAAAATTCAAAGTACCCGAATCGATCGTATTCCTGGATGAACTGCCGCGGAACGCCTCAGGCAAAATTCTGAAGACTGCACTGAAAAACAAAGGAGGATCATCATGCTAAAAGACCTATCCCCGAAAGCGCAAAAAATCAAGGACCAGCTCATTCAATTCATGGACGAACACGTCTACAAAAATGAGGCTGTGTACGAACAACAGCTCAATGACGCGGAAAACCGCTGGGTCGTCCCGCCAGTCATCGAGGAACTCAAGGCGAAAGCCAAGGCGGAAGGCCTATGGAACCTGTTCATCGACAACGATGAATTCGGTCACGGACTGACGAACTATGAATACGCCCATCTGTGCGAGATTATGGGGCGTTCCCTGATCGCGCCGGAAGTCTTTAACTGTAACGCACCGGATACTGGCAACATGGAAGTGTTCATGAAATATGGCACCGAAGAGCAGAAGGAAAAGTGGCTCAAGCCGTTGCTTGAAGGCGAGATCCGCTCCGTCTTCTCGATGACCGAGATTGAAGTCGCTTCCTCGGATGCGACGAACATCCAGGCATCAATCACGCGTGACGGCGACGAATACGTCATCAACGGCAAGAAATGGTGGTCGTCGGGTGCGATGGATCCGCGCTGCAAAGTCGCGATCGTCATGGGCAAGTCCGATCCGGAAGCGGAAACGTACCGTCAGCAGTCGATGATCATCGTGCCATTCGATGCGCCGGGTGTCGAGGTTAAGAGATACCTGCCGGTGTTCGGATATGACCATGCCCCGCACGGCCATGCGGAAGTGCACTACAACAATGTCCGGGTCCCGGCTTCCAACATCCTTCTCGGCGAAGGCCGCGGGTTCGAAATCGCGCAGGGACGTCTCGGCCCTGGCCGTATCCACCACTGCATGCGGGCGATCGGTGCCGCGGAACGCGCGCTGGAACTCATGATCGAGCGTGCGGACGGCCGCGAGACGTTCGGCTCCCGCAACATCGACAAAGCGGTCATCCGCGAACAGATCGCGGAAAGCCGGATCGAAATCGATTCCGCCCGTCTCCTGACTTTGTCCGCAGCCCACAAGATGGACACCGAAGGCAACAAGGCAGCACGCAAGGAAATCTCGATGACGAAAATCGCGGCACCTCGCATGTGCCTGAACGTCATCGACCGTGCCATACAGCTGTTCGGCGGTGCCGGCGTCTCGGATGACACCGTTCTTGCGGCTCACTGGGCCAATGCCCGCACGCTCCGCATTGTCGACGGTCCGGACCAGGTCCACCTCCGTGACATCGCCAAGCTGGAAATTCGCGAGCAACTGAACGAACGGACGTCCAAGGAAAAGGAGCCCGTGCGATGAGGGCATGGCAGATCACAAAACTGGATGATCCTCAGGAAGCGCTCGAGCTGAATAAAGTGACACCGTCCGAGCTCAAGCCCGGCCAGGTCCGGATCGGCGTCCGGGCGGCGGCGATGAACTTCTTCGATATCCTCCAGTGCCAGGGCAAATACCAGGAAACCCACGATCTCCCGTTCACACCGGGTGCCGAAGTCAGCGGCGTCATCAAGGAAACGGCTTCCGGGTCTGGCATGAAGGCGGGGGAGCGGGTCATCGCCACACCGCTCCTGCCGAACGGCGGATTCGCGGAAGATCTGGTAATCGACGAGTCGCTCGTCTTCCCGATCCCTGATGAACTGAGCCATGAAAAAGCGGCATCGATGTTCATCACCTATCAGACGGCATACTTTGCCCTCCACAGAATGGGCGGGATCCGCGAAGGCCAGGTGCTCCTCGTCCACGCCGGTTCCGGCGGTGTCGGATCCGCTGCTATCCAGCTCGGAAAAGCGGCCGGTGCCACCGTCATCGCGACAGCCGGATCAGATGAAAAAACGGAGATCTGCCGCCAGATCGGGGCGGACTATGCGATCAACTACCGCTCCGAAGACTTCGTGAAGGAAGTCAAAGGGATCACGGAAGGTCGCGGGGCGGACCTGATTTTCGATCCGGTCGGCGGGGACGTCTTCGACAAGTCGAGAAAGTGCATCGCCTTCGAGGGCAAGATTCTCGTTATCGGATTTGCGGGCGGACGCATCGCGGATGCCCCGACCAACCACGTGCTCATCAAGAACTACTCCGTCGTCGGCGTGCACTGGGGCTACTTCCGGAAGCTCCACCCGGAAGAAGTGTCCAACTACCACGACGCGCTCATGGAGTTATATAAGGAAGAAAAAATCGATCCGCTCGTCTACGGGGCGTATCCGTTCGAACAATTGCCGGACGCACTCGGCAAACTTTCGAACCGGGAGACGTACGGGAAGTTGTTGCTGAAGGTCAACTAATCCATCCGATTCAGGGGGAGGGGGAGAAATTAATGAAACCAAAGTCAAAGTTGCTATCACTGACAGCTTCTTTGCTCGGCGCCGCCATGCTTCTCTCAGCATGCAGCGGAGGGGAAGCAGCCGGAGAAAATGATGAAAATGTCGTTCTCCGGGTCGCAACAGGTCTCAGTCCACAGCACGCTTTCTGGGAAGGCGGAATTGTACCGTGGATGGACCGTGTCGAGGAACTCACTGACGGGCAAGTGGAATTTGAATCGTTTACTTCGGGGGAACTGGTAGCCGTTCCCGATGAAGGTGAAGCTGTCCTAAATGGAACCGTGGATCTCGCAATCGTGCTCCCGGTCTATGAACCGGATCAGTATCCGATGGCAGAGATCACGATGCTGCCGCTTAACCATTCCGATACCGTCATCGGATCAAATGCCTGGAGAAGTCTTCTTGAGAGCGATGTTGAGCTGCAGGACGGCAAGACCTTCACGGAGCTTCAGTTCGGCGAGTTCAAGGTTTTCCCGATGCCGACAACTGCTGAGTATTCGATCTCTACTACTGGCAAGGAATTCACTTCTGCCAGTGACGTCATCGGAACTTCTCTTCGTACGCCTTCGAGGATCCATGAGATGTACTCAAAGGAAATCGGAGTCAACAGCATTACGATGCCGGGTGTGGAAATGTATGACGCGTTGAGCCGGGGAGCATTTGACGGCAGTTTCTACAGCATTGCGGACTGGACGGGGTACGGATTCCAGGACCTGTTCCGCTACACCGTAACAGGGGTCAACTTCGGTCACTTTAATGCCTTCCTCGGAATGGATCAAGACCGATTTGACTCACTCCCGGAGAATGTCCAGGAGGCAATGGAACAGGCAACCGACGAGTATTTCGCGGACGCCTCCCAGATCTGGATGGACCGCAGGGATGAAGTCATCGCTTTGAATAAAGAAGTAGGCGGGGAGTTTGTTGACTTCAGTACCCTGCCTCAGGATGTCCAGGACCATATCAATAAAGGCATGGAGAATACCTGGTCAAACTATGCGCAGCTTCTCGAGGACGATGGACTTCCAGGAAATGAACTAATCAGGCTTTGGAGAGATCTGATGGTCGAAGCAGGCGGGAAGGTCCCTCAAAACGTCATGGAAATGGAATAGCCAATAGAAAAGGAGTTGAACTAGATGAAGTGGACAAAAAAGACCAAATGGGTGGGGGCGGTCCTTCTTGGGGCTTCCATGATGCTCGCGGCATGCAGCGATGAAGCTGCCGAAGGCGAAGCTTCTGCAGAGGGCGAAAAGATCACGCTCCGCGCTGCGACGGGACTCAGCCCGCAGCATGCCTGGTGGGCAGGCGGCATGGAGCCCTGGATGGAGCGGGTCACCGAGCTGACGGACGGCCAGGTGGAGTTTGAGACGTTCACATCCGGCGAGCTTGTCGCGGTTCCGGACGAGGCCGAAGCGGTGGAAAATGGCACGGTCGACGTTGCCCTGGTCCTGCCGATCTACCAGCCGGACCAGTTCCCGATGGCGGAAGTGACGATGCTCCCGCTCAACCACTCCGATACGCTAATCGCATCGAACGCATGGAAAGCGCTTCTTGAGAGCGATGTCGAGCTGCAGGACGGCAAGACGTTCACCGAGCTCCAGTTCGACCAGTTCAAGGTGTTCCCGATTTCTACTACTCAGGAGTACTCCATCTCGACGACCGGCAAAGAGTTCGCTTCCGCCGGTGATGTGAAAGGTACATCGCTCCGTACACCGTCCCGGATCCATGAGATGTATTCCAAGCAAACGGAGCTCAACAGCATCACGATGCCTGCGGTTGAAATGTACGATGCATTAAGCCGGGGCGCCTTCGACGGCAGTTTTTACAGCATTGCGGACTGGACGGGCTACGGATTCCAGGACCTGTTCAAGTACACCGTGACCGGCATCAACTTCGGCCACTTCAATGCATTCATCGGCATGGATGAAACCAAGTTCGAGTCCTTGCCTGAGAATGTACAGGAAGCGATGGAACAGGCGACGGAAGAGTACTTTGAAGACTCCGCGCAGATCTGGATGGACCGCTCCGATGAAGTCATGAAGATGAACGAAGAGCAGGGCGGCCAGTTTGTCGACTTCGCGACGCTTCCTCAGGACGTACAGGACCACTTTAATGAAGGAATCGAAAACACATGGGGCGACTATGCCAAGCTTCTCGAAGATAACGGCCTTCCTGGCACCGAACTCGTCAAGCTCTGGAGAGACCTCATGATTGAACAGGGCGGCGAAGTGCCGCAGAAAGTCAAAGATATGTAATAGAAAAAATGAAAAGGCGATAATCCTGGCATTATCGCCTTTTTCTCAACCTAAATGGGGGTGAAACAACATGGACAGCTATTTGGTGGTCGCAATCATCATCTTTATGATGATCGTGTTCCTTCTGATGGGGATGTATATCCACGCCGTCCTGCTGGCAAGCGGCATCATCGGCCTGATTTTGCTCGAGGGCTTCTCGATCCTGCCGGGTCTGCTCGGAAATGAACCGTTCAACCGGGTGGCGAGCTACACGCTCACAACCATTCCGCTGTTTGTCCTGATGGCGCAGTTTATCTTGCACTCAGGCCTGGTCCAGGACATTTTCTACATCGTTCACAAAATCTCGCGCGGGCGTCGGAGCCTTCTCGGCACACTCACGCTCATCATCGGAGGGATGCTCGGGGCGGTATCCGGGTCCGGGACGGCCACGGCTGCATCGCTAGGTCAGGTTGCGGTACCGGAACTGAGGAAGCACGGCTACAGCGGCCCGCTTGCCGGTGCCATCGCATCGGCAGGGGGATCGTTGTCCGGCATCATCCCGCCGAGCATCATCCTGATTCTTTACGGGGTCGCGACGGAAACACCGGTCGGCGCGCTGTTCATCGGTGCGTTCATCCCCGGCGTGCTCGTTATGACAACATTTATCATCGCGATGCTGTTCTACTACCGGAGAGAAATGAGGCGGTCCCCGGCCACAGCGGAAGCTCAGGCTGAAGTCGCCGCCGCGGCAGAAGCGGAAGCAGCGGAGGAGAAAATCCCTGTGGCGAGGCTCGCCGTCTCCGTCATCATGGGCTTCCTGATCGTCGCCACGATCTTCGGCGGCATCTATTCCGGGATCTTCACGCCGACGGAAGCCGGCGCCATCGGATCTGTTGTCGGCTTGCTGACCGCACTTCTTCTCGGCAAGGTGAACCTGAATTTCTTCAAGGCATCCCTCACGGAGACGATCAAGCTGACGGGAATGGTCATGCTCATCATGATCGGCGCACAGATTTTCGGCCGGTTCGTGTCGCTCTCGCTGCTTCCGAGAAAACTGATCAATCTGCTGGAACCGCTGATGGCGACACCGGCACTTGTCCTGCTCCTGATTTCCGCAATCCTCTTTATCATGTTCATGTTCATCGAAGGGGCGGCGGTCATCCTCATGACGATCCCGGTATTCCTGCCGATCATTACGGCGCTTCAGGTTGATGTGCTCTGGTTCGGGGTGTTCATCTCCGTCATCTGTACGATCGGGCTGATCACGCCGCCTGTCGGACTCAGCGTTTATGCGGTATCCGGCGTGACGGGCATCAGCTCGGGCTCGATTTTCAAAATTGGCATGGGGTTTGCGGTCTTTTCGATGATCGTCGTCTGCGGTCTCATGATTGCCTTCCCTGAATTGGCGACATGGCTGCCGTCAATCAGCGGCGGAAAGGGGTGAGCGGAATGACGACCTTCTATAAACTTTACGGCTATTTCGGGGTCTTGAAGAAGATCGGTCTCGTAATCAGTGCCGTCGTCGCACTGATCATGATGTTTTTCATCACATACGACGTCGTGATGCGGAACGTGTTCTCCAGCTCAATTCGGGGCGGGTTTGAAATCATCCAGAACTACATGATGCCGCTTGTCGTGTTCCCGGGCCTGGCCTACGTGTATGCATCCGGCGTCCTCCCGAAGATGGAGCTGCTGTTTGCGAAGTTTTCCCCGCCGGTAAAGCGGATCCTGATCCTGCTCCTGATCGCGATCGAAGTGTTCATCCTTGTTCTGGTCGTCCAGTTCAGCTGGATGTATGCGATGGACGGCATGGAACGGAACACATCCTTCCCGGCAGCCGGAACACTGTATCAGCTTTGGCCGGTGTTCTTCACAATCCCTGTTGCATTTGCACTGATTGTCATCGAGAACATTTTCCTATTCATTAAAAACCTGATCGAGAAAGATCCGACCTTCGTCGTGGAGTACAATCCGTCCGAGGAAGAGCAGATCATCAATCAGGCCGTGAAATGAGGCATTCCATGAGAAAAATCCATGTGGTTCCGCAAAAGGAAACCATTGATCCCGAGAAAATTACCGATTGTGTGGCGGTGGTCTACGACGTGTTCCTGGCCACTTCCACGATCCTGTTTTTGCTGGAAAAGAATTATGGGCCGGTCACGGCGGTGGAGAATGAGGCGGCGGCGCGGGCATTCAGTGCTTCCGCCCATACGCCTGCCGTCATGATCGGAGAATCTGACGGAGATCCAATTGAGGATTTCCTTTATCCGGATCCCCAGCAGATCGGTCCTGCCGAAAGCGGCGAACGGGCAGTGTTCTGTTCGACAAACGGCACGAGGGCGCTTGAGAAGGCAAAAGCGGCAAAGGAGCTGCTGATCGGATCGCTCCTGAACGGACGCTCGCTCGCCGCCTATATTGCCGAACAGACGGAAAGCGACTCAATCGTCATCGTCGCTGCGGGCAACGCCGGACGGTTATCGGTTGAAGACATGGTCGGCGGAGGGCATCTGATCGATGAGCTGCTAAGACTTGGCGAATTTGAGCTTTCGGATGCGGCCGTAATTGCGCACCGGCTGTATGTGGAGTCGGCGAACGCGGATCATCGGGATCTCCTGGATGTCGAGACGTTCCACCTGCTTGAGGCAAAAGGCTTTCCCGATGCAGCGGAATACGTGATCCGCCACAAGGACCGGGTGCCGATGATTGCGAAGTATTCGGAAGAAGAAAGAGGGATCGTGAAACTACGAAAAGGGGTGTTTCCATGACCGTTCAAACATTCTATATCAACTGGGAGCCGCTGGAGCAGCTGTTGCGGGACAAGATCGACCTTCCGCCCGAGCCGCTCCGCTACGAGAAATTCTCCGAGGGCTACTCGAACATGACTTATCTCCTGAAAGTGGGGGACTGGGAAGGCGTCATGCGCCGTCCGCCGGGTGGTCCGCTTCCGCCGCGCGCTCACGACATGGAGCGGGAATTCACGCTGCTCCAGAAAATCAACCCGTTGTTCCACTACGCGCCGAAGCCGTACCTGCTCCATGAAGACGAAGCGATCATGGACAAACATTTTTATGTGATGGAGAAAAAGGAGGGAGTCGTCGTCGACGAGACCTTCCCGGAGCGATGGGGCAGCTCTGAAACGGTCGGACCCAAACTGTCGCGCAACCTGATCGGCACGCTCATCGAACTGCAGCAGGTGGACTATAAAAAGGCCGGTCTCGAAAAGATGGGCAAGCCGGAAGGGTTCATGGAGCGGCAGGTCAACGGCTGGATCCGGCGCTATGACGCCGCCAAAACAGAAGATATCCGCGGCATCGCCGAACTGGAGGACTGGCTCAAGCAGGCCGTCCCCCTTAACCCGGAAACGACGATCGTCCATAACGACTTTAAGCTGAACAACATCGTTATTGATGCGGATGATCCGTCAAAAACATCGGGTGTCCTCGACTGGGAACTCGCCACGATCGGCGACCCGCTCAGCGATGTCGGGTCGGCGCTTGCATACTGGGGAAGCGCCGAGGACCGGGACATGGGCATCAACGCCGTCTCGAGCCTGCCCGGATTTTATTCCAGAAGGGGATTCACGGAGGAATACGCGAAAAAGAGCGGCCGCGACATGACCCATATCGACTTCTACCTGGCGTTCGGCTTCTATAAGCTGGCGGTCATCCTCCAGCAGATCTACAAGCGTTGGGCGGACGGCACGGTAGAAGACGAGCGATTCGGCACGCTGAACGGAGCGGTCCGGAACCTGATCGAAATGGGGCACGACGCAAAGGCAGGAAAGCTGCTATGACCGCGGTCGGACTCCAATTTGACTACACACCGTTTGTTTTAGAGCAGGAGGTTGTCCGGACCTTCTCCGAAAGTGTCGGATACAGCGGTCCCGGATTGCCGCCGACGATCTACTCGGCCGCCCTCTACAAGGGCGAGCGGAATCTGTACACCTTCCTTGAAGAACTGGGGCTCGGCGAAGCGCATGTTCTCCATGTGGAGCAGCAGTTCGAAACGCTGCGTGAGCCGGCAACAGGAGAGACCCTCCACATGACTTCCCGGGTGGCGGGGGACGAACTGAAGAAGAAGTGGCGCATTCTAAAAGTAGAAACTTCGATCCGTACGGATGCGGAGGAGGTCGCCCGAGCCAATATGACCTATTTTTGCAGGGAAGGGGGCGATGCGGAATGACAGTCCAGCAATTAGCGATTCCCGTCACCGTCACCGCAGAGCAAATCGTGGATTACGGCCATGCAAGCGGTGACCTGAATCCAATCCATATGGACCCGAAAGCGGCAAGGGCGCATGGTTACCGTGACCGCATCGCCCACGGACTGCTCATGATGGGTATCTGTTCGTCAATGATCACGGAAGCGCTCGGCAAGAAACCGGAGCGGCTGTCCGCCAAGTTCAAGGACATCGTCTACCCGGATGATCAGCTCCAACTGGAACTGGAGATTGGAACGGACGGAGAAGGGACCGGCAGTCTGACCGGCCCGGACGGCACGCTAAAGATCGCACTTGAATTCGGACTCAAAGGAGGAAATCCATGAACCTGCCGGTAATCGTATCACCCATGTTTCTCGTCTCGACCCCGGCGATGGTCATCGAGGCATCCCGGAACGGACTGATCGGCTCGGTGCCGTTGCTGAATGCGCGGACCAAAGAAACGTGCGAAGAGTGGCTCCGGGAAATCAGTTCCGAACTGATCAACGGCGAGCTTTGGGCGGTGAACTACATTTCCCACAAGACGAACAAGCGGTTTGAAGAAGACCTGGAACTGATCAGGGAATACGAGCCGCCGATTGTCATCGCCTCACTCGGACATCCGGGACGCGTCGTCGAAGTTGTGAAGTCCTACGGCGGCAAAGTATACGCGGATGTCGCGACGATCAGACACGCGCGGAAATCAGCGGAAGCCGGAGTGGACGGCCTGATTCTAGTCTGTGCCGGAGCGGGCGGACATGCCGGCAAGCTGAACCCGTTCGCCTTCACACAGGCAGTCCGGGAATTCTGGGACGGCACGATCATTCTGGCAGGTGCCATCTCGAGTGGCCGTGACGTCCTCGCTGCCCAGACGATGGGTGCCGACTACGCCTATATGGGCACCCGGTTCATTGCGACCGCAGAAAGCAGCGCCCCTCAGGAATACAAAGAGATGCTTGTGGAGGCGGGACCCGAGGACATCATCTATACCGATTCCTTCAGCGGCGTCCATGCCAACTACCTCATTCCGAGTTTGCTGAAAAACAACATCGACCCGGCCTCGCTTAAACCGAGGGAAGAGGTGGACCTCGCCCATATGACAGACGCCAAGGCGTGGCGGGACATCTGGTCAGCCGGCCACGGCGTAACAGCCGTCAAGGAAATCCAGACGATGTCGGACGTGATCGGACAGCTAAAGCAGGAATACGAAGAAGCGCTTAAAGGGGTGACTCAGCTTGTATGAAACGATTTCCATAGAGACGAAAGACGGCATCCGGACCATCTTCCTCGACCGGCCGGAGGCGATGAATACATTCTCCGAGAAAATGATGGAAGAACTCATCGATGCCTATACGAAAGCGGGCGAGGATGACGACGTTCAGGTGATCATCGTGACGGGCAAAGGGCGTGCCTTCTGCGCGGGGATGGATCTATCGCAGGGGGACGACGTGTTCACATCGACCGAGTCCTTCGAAGACTTCCGGGACACCGGGGGCCGCGTCAGCCTGGCGGTTTACCGGCTCAACAAGCCGGTCATCGCTGCAATCAACGGCGCTGCCGTCGGGATCGGCATTACGATGACGCTGCCGATGGACATCCGAATTGCCGCACCTGCCGCCAAAGTCGGATTTGTCTTCGGCCAGCGCGGCATCGGGCCGGAAGCAGCAAGCGGCTATTTTCTCCCGCGGCTCGTCGGCCATGCGAAGGCGCTTGAATGGGTCTACACCGGCCGGATTTTCCGGGCGGAGGAGGAAACGAACAGCGGGCTGTTCCAGTACATCGATGCGGATCCATATGCGCGAGCTGTGCAGTTGGCAGAAGAAATGATCGGGAACACTTCTCCAATCTCCAGGGCGTTTTCGAGGCAGCTCTTCTATTCGATGCTTGGAAGCAGCCATCCGGAAGAATCCCATCTTGCCGAATCGAAATTCCTCCACTGGATTTCGGATTCCCCTGATGTGAAGGAAGGCATCGCTTCATTTAAAGAAAAGCGGCCGGCAGAATTCCCGATGAGTGCCGGTGAGCTTCCGGACTTCTTCAAGGAAAAGAAAGGAGCAGGCGTATGACGGTACAAATTGAGCAGGAGGGCGCGGTATTCACCCTCACCATCAGCAATCCCCCGATGAACACGCTGAACGCGGACGTTTTGCGAGAATTGGATGAAGCCATCAACAAGATTGCGGAGGACGAAACGGTCCGGGCATTGATTATCACCGGTGACGGCGACCGGGCGTTTGTCGCTGGGGCGGAAATCAGCGAATTTCTAGGACTGGATGAAGAAACCGCGCCGGCACTGCTCGGCAAGGGCAGCGGGATCTTTCGCAGGATCGAGCAGCTGGAGATTCCGGTCATCGCCGCGATCAACGGCTATGCCCTCGGCGGCGGACTGGAACTGGCACTTGCCTGCGACATTCGGGTGGCCGGAGCCAAGGTGAAAGTCGGCCTTCCGGAAGCAAAGCTCGGCATCGTTCCGGGATACGGCGGCACGCAGCGGCTCAGCCGGATCGCGGGCCCGGGAACAGCCAAGGAGCTCATCTTCACCGGCCGCATGATGGATGCAGAAGAAGCGCAACAACGCGGCATCATCGAAGTCATCGCAGACGGAGAAGCCCTGGACAAAGCCCGGGAAATCGCCGAGGCCATCACGAAAAACGGCCCGCTCGCAGTATCCGCGGCCAAGCGGGCGATCGACGAAGGCGCAGCACTTCCATTGGATGAGGCGCTCCAGCTTGAAACCGACATCTGCAGCCCGCTCTTTGGATCGGGGGACATGCGCGAAGGGGCCACGGCATTTCTTGAAAAGCGGCAACCACAATTTACTGGGAGGTAATGAGATGAAGGTAGGGGTAATCGGAGCAGGCACGATGGGGAATGGCATTGCGCAGGTGTTTGCGCAATATGACCATGAAGTGGTTTTGTGTGACCAGTCCGCAGAAGCGCTGGAAAGGGCTAAACAGACGATGGAAAACAGCCTGAAGCGCATCTACGGCAAACAGGGGAAGACGGAACAGGACGTGGCGGACACGATCGCACGGATTTCGTTCACGCTTGATATCGAAACGCTGCGCGACCGGGAACTCGTCGTCGAGGCGGTCGCAGAAAAGATGGATGTGAAGCTGGAGGTGTTCCGGAAGCTGGATGCCATCTGTCCGGATGAAACACTCCTCGCCACCAACACTTCGGGACTGAGCGTGACCGAGATCGCCGCCTCAACTGGGCGTCCGGACAAAGTGGTCGGCACCCACTTCTTTAACCCGCCGCCAATCATGAAACTCGTTGAAGTTGTCACAGGCGAGGAAACGTCCGAGGAAACGGTGAAGGCTGTCCGGGAAATTTGCGGTTCGATCGGGAAAGAAACGATCCAGACCGTCGACTCCCCGCTGTTCATCGTCAACCGGATCCTCGTCCCGATGGTCAATGAAGCGATGTTCGTCTATCAGGAAGGCCTCGCATCAAAAGAAGACATCGACAAGGCCATGAAGCTTGGCACGAGCCAGCCGATCGGACCGCTCGCATTGGCTGACCTGATCGGCTTGGATACGCTACTGTTCGTCTGCGAGACGCTCCTTGAAGAAACCGGTGACTCCAAATACCGCGTGCCGCAGATTCTCCGCAAGAAAGTCCGCGCCGGCCACCTCGGCAGGAAAACCGGTCGCGGCTTCTATGAATATGAGCCGGTGAAAGAAAAACAGCTGACGTAATCTGCGGAGGTGAGTGACATGTTCGACCTGACCGGAAAAACTGCCCTGATCACCGGCGGCAGCAAGGGGATCGGCCTCGCGATGGCCGAAGCGCTCGGCAAACAGGGTGCCAACATCGTCATTACGGGCCGTGGAGAAGAAGCCCTGTCTGCGGCGAAAGAACAGCTCGGGTTCTCAGGCATCCGGGCGGAAGCCGTCCAATCCGATGTCACGGACCGTGCCAGCATCGAGTCGGCAGTCGGGCAGACGGTGGAGCAGTTCGGCTCACTGGATATCCTCGTCAACAATGCGGGCATGAACATCCGGAAACCGCTTGTAGAAGTGGAAGAGGAAGACTGGGACCGGGTTATCGACACCAACCTGAAAGGCATCTTCCTTGCCGGACAGGCCGCCGCCCGTCAGATGATCAGCCAGAAGCGTGGGAAGATCATCAACATCTCCTCGATCTTCGGTCTGGTCGGCGGGCCCAACCAGACGAGTTACGCCGCAAGCAAAGGCGGCATCGTCCAGCTGACACGCGTCTGGGCGGAAGAACTCGCCGAACACGGCATCCACGTCAACGCCATCGCCCCCGGCTACATCCAGACCCCGATGACCGCCTCGTTTCTCGAAGACAAGGAACGCACCAGGAAAATCATCGGGAATACGATGCTCGGACGCCTCGGCGAACTGGACGACCTCGCCGGCCCCGTCGTCTTGCTTGCATCAGACGCATCCAACTACATCACAGGCCAGATCATCAGCGTCGACGGCGGATGGTCGGCAAGATAAGTAAGGATTAGAGAAGCTCCCGGCTGCGGCCGGGAGCTTTTGTCTGCGTTAAGATTAGGCTTTGTGAAGGTTAATGTTAGGGCGTTTATCACGACTATCGCAACGCGGGTTTCGTCATTCACCCATTCAGTTTCGTCATTCGCCCCTCCAATCTCGTCATTGGAGCAGAAAGTTTCGTCATTCGCCACCGGAAATCGCCCGAATGACGAAATTGGAACGCGGAATGACGAGACTAAGCCCGCGAATGACGAAACCGAACGTCAACCCCACCCGTAGCAGAAATACAAAACAGGGCCGCCCCAAGAGGCAGCCCTGTTTCCATTCTTATTCAGTTGAATACCGGATGCTTGTACACATGCTCCGGGAAATCGGTGATGATGCCGTCGACGCCGAGGTCGAACAGGCGGAGGGCCTGTTCCTGTGAGCGGGACGTGTACGGGAAGATCTTCATGTCCGCAGCGTGCACACCAGCCACCAGCTCATGCGTCACGATGTTCATGTTCGGGTTAAAGTAATCCGCGTATGTAGCAAATTCCGCCAGTTGCTCATCTGTCACATTCGCCCAGCTAGCACCGGCTAATACGCCGTGAGGGATATTCGGCAGGAGCTTCTTGGACGTCTGCATCGACTCGTGATTGAACGACTGTATGATAATTTTCGCGTTGTTCGGGCGGTGCATGTTGCGTTCGATCAACGCTTCTGCAACTTTCTCCTCGATTCCCGGGTACAGTTCCGGCGCTTTCAGCTCGATCAGCACGCCGGTCTTGCCGCGGAAGCCATCGAGGATCTCTTCGAATGTAGGCACTTTCTCGCCCGCGAACTCCGGACCGAACCAGCTGCCTGCATCCAGCTGGCGGATTTCTTCAAAGGTCAGTTCACCCACTGCGCCCGTGCCGTTTGTGGTGCGGTCAACGGTGGTGTCATGGATGGCAACAAGCTCGCCGTCTTTTGTCATCTGGACATCGATCTCGATGTAATCCGCCTTCATCTCGAATCCTTTATGGAACGCCGCCATCGTGTTTTCAGGTGCGTGTCCGGATGCCCCGCGGTGCGCCACGTTCACCATTTTCTGCTGCTCCTGCTTAGGAACGAGGCTGCTGAGATCAGCAGTCTCTGCCGCCGCCGTACCTGCGAAGACACTCATTGCGATTCCCATTCCTGCCAACATAGCTCCGATCCGCTTCATCCAACCACTCCTTGTCTGTTTGTCGCCTCCAGTATAGAAATCGAATATGAAGCAGACATGAATAGACTATTAATAAGTGATTGAGCTCAACAAAACGATTTTAATAGAGTCGCAACAATAAGCCCCCGGAACCAGCTGTCCGGGGGCTTATTTCCTATGTAATTGCGGCACTACCGGGCTCTCACCCCGGCCGGAGCGGCGCGTTTTTGTTTTCCACCTTCCGTCGAAAGTGCCCATGCGCGCAGGACAGGGCGGTGCCGCGGCCCTGTGATGAAATCAGTCTATGCCATTTATAAATAATTAATACACCAATCGGATAGGGATAAAGGTTCATTTACCTTTCGGATTTCAGAAAATATAAATTTCTATATTAGGTCATTTTTCCTTTCTATCTCGCATAAATATAGTTTTGTGCAGTAATTAAGGACTGGTATGAGAGAGGTCTGTGCATAGATTCGGATGGAAAGGAGGGAACCGTATGCGGAAATTGAGGGGGCTTTCAGTCATGCTCTGCGTGCTGTTGGCCCTGCAACTCGCCATGCCGTACTGGACCGGGGCTTCGGCGGGCCAGACGGACGATCCGGGGAGAGTACAGGCAGAGCTGATTGATCAGTCCCCGGAATCCGTGAAATGGCGGATCACTCTGAATGCAGCCGGTGGGGAACATGAAGAGATCCGGGCAGCGATTCGTTTAGGTGCAGGAATGACACCAGGAATAGTGACGGACGGCGGAAATGCCCATGTCAGCCAAACTGCGGATGGCTATGACGTCACAGCAGGGCCTGGCAGTGGAACCATTCGGTTGGACCTGACGGCCGCGATCACCGATCCGAGTCTGCTAATCCGTGAGATTCGCGTGACATCTTCCTATCCGGATGGGGACTTTATGGCGAGCCATCAGGCGGAAGCCATAAAGCCGGAAATACCTGAGCCAGAGCCGGAGGCTGCACCGGAAGAAACAGATGAGCCGGCGGAACTGCCTGCAGAAGAAGACTCAGGCGGCCAGCCGGAAGGTGAACAATCAGATGAGGAAGCCCCTCCTGCTGATAGCCCGGCCTTGCCGGATAAGCCTGCAACAGAAGAGCCATCAGAGGGGGCACCGGAGGAACAGGATGTTCCGGCCGAACAGCCTGAAGCCCCTGCAGATCCTTCAGGAAAGCCTGAAGCGCAGCCGGAAGAGGAAGTAGTTGAGGAACCAAAACCTGCTGCCCCTCCATCCGCGCCAGTGGTTATTGACGACAACTGGCCGCCAAAAGATGAAGAAGAGGCACCCGCAGACCAGCCGCAAGCTCCAGTTGTGATCGACGACACGACCGACTGGCCGGAGGAAACCGAGCCTGATGCTGTCGAGCCGGAATCGCCATCGGCACCTGTGGTTGTCGATGACTCAGTGGTCCCGGATGAGGCAGACGACACAGATGAACAGTTAGAAGAGGATTCACTCACCGAACTGCCGCCACCTAAAGCCGGTCTGTCCGCGGCTTCCGGAGTATATAGCCCTGATCCGAACGGGGTTGTCGTGAAGACCACGATGGAAGGCATCTCGACGAATGCCCACACGATACCGGTACTCCTTTGGGCAACCGGCAACACAGTCTATTCCGCGGTCAAATCCACCCATACGCTGGAATTTATGACGTTGGATGGACTGCTGGCGCACGATCGGGACACCTATGCCGCGGGAGTACAGATTAAGGTGGACAACACAAATTACAAGCCTGATGAAGGCCTGAACGGCAACACCAAAGACGCGCACTGGACGGTTTTCAAGTTCAATGCCTCGGACCTCTTCCTTGAAGACAAACAAAACTATCCGTTCTTTATTGATGGCATCGGAAATGGCCATGATGTCGGTGATAAGCTGGTCGTCACGATTCCCACCATGGACGTAACGGCCAACAAAGCCTGGGTAGGCGGAACGGAGCGACCGCCGATCGACCTGCAACTGATTGCGCAGGCAGATGGTGAAGCGCGGAGGATCCTGGAGACCCAGACAGTGAACGGAACAGAAACGGAAGCCTGGTCCCATACCTGGCTGCAGGTCCCCAAATATAACCCGTTCGGACGGCTATATGTGTTTACGGCGGATGAAGCAGAGGTCCCCGTGAACTATGTAAAGACGATTAACGGCCTGACCGTCACCAACACCTATGACCCGGTACAACGCATCATCCAGGTCGAAAAGCGGTGGGTCGGGCCGGCCGGGGAATCAGCTACGGTCCGGCTGACTAAAGATGGAGCGGACACCGATCAGACAGTCGTGTTGAATGAAGCCAACAACTGGACCGGATCGTTCACCGTAAACAAGCTGGATGACCGGACTGGAAACCCAATTGCCTATGACGTAGAAGAATTGGAATTGGACGGCTATTCATCAGTCAAGACCGGTTCCATGGAAGCAGGATTCATCTTCACGAACACGAGCACCTCGACCACACAGGTGGATGTCGTGAAAAAGTGGGTGGGTCCGAAAGCAGGTCCCGTTACCATCCAGCTGATCGCGGACAGGGAAGCGACAGAGCAAACCCTTACCCTGTCTGAGGAGACTAGCTGGGCGGCATCATTCACCGACCTCCCGAGGTACCATCCGGTGACAGGAGAAGAGATCGTTTACTCGGTTGAGGAACTTCAAGTTCCCGCGGAATACGAGGTCAGCTACAGCAGAGACGAACAGGGAGCGTTCATCGTCACGAACACGGCCCAGACCGCCATGCTCACTGTACTTAAAGTCGATGAAAGCGACCAGCCCCTTGCAGGCGCAACGTTTGAACTGCGCGATGCAGACGGAGAAACAGTCGGTACCGGAACATCCGGCACGGATGGAAAAATCATCTTCGGGGACCTCGAATGGGGCAACTACACACTGGTAGAAACGAAAGCGCCCGAAGGCTACCGCCTGTCGACTAAACCAATTGACGTAACAATCGGCGCCGACTTGCTGAATGTAGAGAAGAAAGTGGTCAACACCCGAATCGGCTGGGAACTGCCGAACACCGGGGGAATAGGCACAACGCTGTTTTACGGAGCCGGAGCGGTCCTGATGGCGACCGCCGGATTCATGCTGTTCAGAAGAAGAGATGAAGAAGAATGAGAGGGGAAATGAAAATGGGGGCTGCCCGGAAGAAATCATCCAGGCTGTTGTTTGTGTTCGTTCTGGTAACGTCGGTGTTTTTGCCACAGATGGTGTTTGCTTACGGACAAAATGGAAGTCCTGCCGACTATGAATTGGTGATTCATAAATTTGAGCAGGAACCGGGTGCAGAGACTGGAGATGAAGGTGACGGTTCACCGGAGCAACAGGTTGAAGGTACTCCCATCCAAGGCGTCGAGTTCACATTAAAGCAGACACATTCGTATGATCCGGTAGAGGATGAGTGGACGGAATTGGATGGCCCGACACTCAAAAAGTCTACAGGTGAGAACGGTATCGTCGTTTTCACATCGGACGATGGACTTGAACTGGGCCGGTATGCAGTCACAGAAACGGACGGTCCTGAACACGTTCTCCTCAACCCGAAAACATACTTCGTCGATATTCCGATGACAAGTCAAGATGGCTCGTCCCTGAACTACAACGTTCATATCTATCCGAAAAACGAGATCATTCGCTCCAATGTTACGCTGAAGAAAGTAAATGAGAACGGAGCCCCACTCTCAGGAGTCACGTTTGACCTTTACAAAGAGGGAGAAAGCACACCGATCCAAGAAAATTTAATAACGAATTCGGATGGAAACATCAATATTGAAAGCCTTGGTTCAGGCAGCTACTATTTCCAGGAAACAGCGGTGCCTGCGGGAATCGCGCTCAACAACACGCCAATCGAGTTCCAGATCAAGAAAACAGGGGAAAACGGCCAGACGATTGCTGTCGAGTGGACCAACGTTGAAGGGTTCGCAAATAACGGCACCGTGACAAACTACATCAGCCCTGAAATCGATAAAGACGCGGAAGGCGAAAAACAGCTGGACGTCGACCGCAATCAAGTGTTCAACTACAACATCACTATTACCGCGCCGAAGGATATCCATAAATATAAGACGCTCATCGTAACGGACAATTTGGACAGCCGCCTTCAGTATGCGGGTTCATGGGAAGTACATGGTGCTTCCGAGGATAATATTAAATTCACGGAAGTAGGCCAACTGCTGACTTGGTCCGTCAAGGATCCTACTAAGCTGACGCCTGGACAGCAAATCAAAATTACATTTGGAGCCAAGATCCGTCCGGATGCCAAGCTTGAACCTACTGAAACTGGAATTCCGAACACCGCGACACTTACATTTGACAATGACCGTGGCTGGTTCTCAGATGAAGAAGTGCCAGAAGAGCCGCCGGTGGTCACTCCGACGGATGGCGGTCTCGAAATTACCAAAGTGGATGCTTCTGATGGAACAAAGCTTGAAGGTGCAGTATTCAAGCTCACCGACATGGACGGGAATGTCATCAATACGACAGACACCGGCGGGGTGGTGACGCTTAACGGTACAGTAATCAACGGCGCACTCGACAACCTTGTTACTCGTGAAGACGGCACATTCATCATTAACGGCCTGACACCGGGTACCTACCAGCTACATGAAACAAAAGCACCGACGTATGAAGATGAAGAGGGCTTGAAATCATATCGCCTCCTCACTAAGCCGATCGAAGTAGTCGTCGAGAACAAAAAGGACGCGAAGTATACAGTCGAAAACTCCAAGTCCGGCTGGCTCCTCCCGACAACCGGCGGTATCGGAACAGTCCTCTTCTCCAGTGTGGGCCTGACGCTCATGGGTGCAGCATTGGTGCTTTACTACCGCCGCCGCAAGTCTGAAACGACCGCTTAACCCAACCAATGGGGGAGGTTACTCTCCCCCTGTTTTTATTTCTGTCTACAAAATTTTCTTATGATAGGGTGGGAATCTATGAAGAAAATCCTCATTATCCTGTTCCTGATCGGCCTGGCCATATTTTCCTACCCTATGATAAGCAATATTTTTTCGACGCAGGTCCACCGGTCTGTCGTACAGGAGTATTCGGAAACGGTTAAAAGGATGGATTCCAAGGAGATTGAAAGGGAAAGAGAAAAGGCCGTCCGGCACAATCAGGAGCTGGCCGGCGTAGAGATGGATTTTGACGATCCGTTCGCAGAAGGCGGCAGTGCGGGCGGGACGGGAGAGGACCGGAGCTACTATGATGCACTAAACATCGGACCCGCCATCGGCAGCGTGGAAATCCCGACAATCGGTGAGGAACTGCCAATCTACCACGGAACAAGCGAAGAAGTGCTGTCAAAAGGAGTTGGCCACCTGAAGCAGTCGTCGCTGCCTACGGGTGGGGCGGGAACGCATAGCGTGCTGACTGCCCATCGGGGACTGCCGTCATCAAAGCTTTTCCGGAATCTCGGGGATATGGAGCAAGGGGACCGGTTTTATATTGAGGTGCTCGGGGAGAAGATGGCCTATGAGGTGTCCAACATCAACGTCGTTCTCCCGCATGAGACCGATTGGCTCCGGATGGAGGAAAACGAAGACCTCGTAACGCTTCTGACATGCGACCCGTATATGATCAATACTCACCGTCTCCTTGTCACCGGAAAACGTGTCCCTTACGAAGCAGAAGATAAAAAAATGAGCGAAGAAATCAACAAGCAGCAGGAAGAGCACCGACTTTCCATTTACCTCGGAGCGGCAGTATTGGCCCTGTTGGGCGTCACATTGACTGTCTTATACCGTAAACGTAAGAAAAGGAAGGCTGAACAAGATGAAGCGTAAATGGAGCATTGTCCTGTTCGCCGCAGGCCTCCTCATCCTCCTCTACCCGCACATCGCCCAGTTCACCAACAACCAACTCCAACGCAGCCAGGTGGAAGAGTTCCGTACCGCCCTGGATGATCTGCCGGATGACGATGTGGAAAACCTGTTGGACCGTGCCCGGCAATATAATGAGGAAATTTCGAGGGACCTGGAGGGGCTGCGGGACCCATGGGGCGACCACCAGGAACTGATGACGACTTATCACGACCTTGGTTTCGACGACAAGAACATGTTCGGCGCCATTGAAATCCCGAAGTTGGATCTGTGGATCCCGATCTACCTGGGTTCATCGGAGGCGGTCCTCAGCAAGGGGGTCGGGCAGGTCGAAGGCTCCTCGCTGCCGCTCGGCGGAACGAGCACGCACACTGTCCTTGCCGGCCATCGCGGCATGAGCACGAAGGCGATGTTCCGCGATCTTGACCAGCTGTATCCCGGCGATGTTTTCTACATCCATACGATGGGGGAAACGCTCGAGTACCGGGTTACCGAACAGGAAGTGATCTATCCGAACGACACCGATTCACTGGAAATTCGCGAGGGGAAGGACCTGGCCACCTTGCTGACCTGCCACCCGTACCGCCACAATTACCAGCGGCTGCTGATCCACGGGGAGCGGGCGGAAAACCGATCCGCCCAGTCCCGACCCTGACAAACGCATAGGATGCACTTGATTCCCTATTAAAGGAGAGATCTTGTGGATCCGAGATTGGCTCAGCTTCTTCAAATGACGAGTCTGTATGGCACATTGGCGAAGTTTTACGAACACAGTGACCCGGAAAAGCATATTTATTTCTACAAGATGCACGTTCAGTATGAAATGCAGCTCGTGCAGATGTACTGGGCGCTGCACGGTCATGAACATGGCCAGCCGGAATCCCATTCTTGGGATAGCCACTATCATGGTTAATAGGACGTAATCATCTTGATGAGGGAGCCGGTATGGCTCCTTTTGTTGTTTTCGAGTCCTGTTGGCCATTTAACAGACGTCAGCGGAGAAGAACGGGTGAAGCGTTGCATACACTGTACGGAGGAGGGGGTGCGATGTGGAATGCCTTCTGGTCAGCCAGGCTGCGGCCCTTTTTGACACGGTACCTGCCGCACGGGATTTACTTTGCCGGGCTGCTGTTTTTGCTGGGGGTCATCTTCCGTAATGTGCTGGCCTTTGACGGAGTCAGGGAGTTCACAGAGGCGGAGCTGGAAAAACTCAGTTTATTTAAGTTGTCCCTTGTGGCGATTGGGGACTCTGCTGAGCTTCAGAAAATCTCGGTCAGCGCCTGCCTGATTCTGCTTTGGATCCTGTTTTTTGTCGTCGCCCGCCTCGGCATGAAGAATCTGCAGCGCCTGAAGGTCATGAACTTTGAGCTGGAAGCGGAAAGCCCCGAGAAGAGAATCGAAGTGCTGAAGGGGCAAGTGGAAGGGTCAATCCACCCCGCGAAGCTGATGAAGTTCTTTTCAGGGCAAGAGGTGTACGACTTTGTATTTGAGGTGCTGCTGGAGGAGAGCTTCCAGCCCGCGGACCGGATGCGGCCGATCGGTGAAGTGTACGAATCCCTATTGTCCGGATACCTGGAGCAGACGGCAGACCAGTACCTGAAGCATTACGGGCACAGCTTTGATTATAAAATCATCAGCGGAACAGAGACGGAATCGCTCTCCAAGCCCATGAAGCTCCTCGTGAACAAAGCCCGACACTCGGCTGATTCAGTTTTCGTCAACCGGGAGGCGGACATCTGGCCGAAGAAAAACACTTTTGTCCACCGCCATGTGTTCGAAGACGGGGAGTACTTCACGATCCTCACCAGCTATTCCTATGCATTCCGTACGAGCGACGACTTCCTGTTTTCCGTACTTCATAACATCCTCATCAGCAATATCGACCGCGCCCTCCACGTCATCACCCTTTCGCAATCAGGATTTCTATTAGAGGAAGGAGAATGAACATGAAAAACCGCCGCATCAATAAAGCCTTCATGGAAGCGGCTTCCCAAAGGGCGCAGCAGCAGATGAAGTCACACATGGACCGCCTGAAAGAACAGGGATCCGCCCGGACATGCCGGATCGATCCGAGAGCGGCTGAGAAAACCCGGCTGTCAGACAATGACGGAGCGGTGCTGGACATCAAAAGGAAATTTCGGAAAATCGACTGACGGGCATGCGCTGGAAAGCGTCATGCTTTTTAGATTGCAACGGACAAGCCCGTTCGGTATATTGAGGATTAATGGCGAAATATTTAGAAATAAATACGGAAAAGGGGTTTTAGCATGGATGTCAGATTCCCGATCGGCCAATTGGACGTTCCCGAAAAGGTCACGCTAAACGATGTGCAGGAATGGATGGATCAGATCAAAACGTACACGACCCGGCTAAGAGGAACGGTCGACTCCCTGAATGAAGAGGAGCTGGGGCGGAAATATCGTGAAGGCAGTTGGGACGTCCGGCAGCTCGTTCACCATATCGCGGACTCCCAACTGAACATGTATCAGCGCCTGCGGCTCGCACTGACAGACAACAGCCCGACCGTACCCGGCTTTGACCAGGACAAATGGGCGGTCCTGCCGGATAATGGGCTCCCGGTCGAACCTTCCATCAAGATGCTGGAGGGCATCAACGAGCGCATCGTCGCCCTCGGCCAAAGCATCACCGAGGACCAGCTGGACCGGTCATTCATCCACGAGGCAAACGGCGAGATCAAGGTCTCCACGAAGCTCAGAAAGCTCTCCTGGCATCAGGAGCACCACCTGGCGCACATCAAGATTGCATTGGAGAACCCCTCAAAATAATGTTCAGATAAAAAAGGCCGACCGGCATTCCGGTTGGCCTCTCTTTTATGGCTGCTCATCTGGAACGGTAGGGACGGAGGAAGATCCGGCCGTCTTCCGCTGAATCGACCTCATACCTGCCGCCGAAGGCAATATAGGTGCCATCTAGAGCGGTAAGGTTGGAGATGACAGTCTTGTCTGCCCGAAGAACCCGGAAATGATCGATCGTCGGCCCATCCGCGGTCCGGATATCCACGCCTTTGGAGGAATAGGCAATCGATCCTGTTACGGTCCGCTCCCATTTATCATGAGATAATCTCGTGAAGTTAATTGTTTCCAATAAATCACTCCTGAATATTGCACGATAATCGCTTTGAATTCAAACTTCCATTCCCTTTTTGACTGATCCGGCAAACTTATTACGTAAAAAGCGAAACCTTCCCTGATAATAAATAGAGTAATTTGAAAATAAATTAATAGGTTGATTTGGGTTGGATTTTCCAAAAACGGGTAATAAAAAATAACAGATATTGTTTCCTAGAAGGAGGGAGGGACCATGGAACAGAAAGAACGAACCCCTGAAGTGATGATGTTCTCTTATGAATTGTTGCGCCTGTACAGCGACCGGATCCGCTGCCGTGATAAAGATGTGCAGTCCAAAATTACCGATGATATTACACTGTTGAAACAGGCGTTAAAAGAATCAGTAGCTTAATCAAAATAGAGAAGCATGCGCTGTTTTGGCGCATGCTTCTTAATGTATAACGATTACTAGATGCAATACTTAAATCACTTATTCATCTCTGCTGGTTCGAGTGGTTCGATTATGACAATGTCATCCTTGGTGACCGTGACCGTTGCTGGGGCCACTACAGGATTTTTGTTTACAGAATCATCCGTGAGAACTAATGCCTCGTTGTCTTTCCCTTCCGGAACAACAGTAATTGTAGAGGTGTGGTTGATATCCATCTTTGGGAATTCAATATAAACTTGCCCGTTTTCTTCTACCCCTAGGCTAGTAATATTCACTTCTGTACCGTCCACGGTAAAGACCAGATCATCCTGCTTATGTCGAGTGTTATAACCCTCTAATATAATCAAGCTTACAATCAGGTCGTAGTCGTTCTCGTGGGTGAGGCCATTGCGGTTGTAATATAAAGGTGCCAGTTTTTCAGAGAATGTGAGCAGCATGGCATCAGTGGTTTCGGTATCCGAAGAGTAAACGACATACTTACCGGAGACGAGTGTCGGTGGGACATTATCGTGAAATTTTCCATTCACAGTAAAGTTAATGGGTTTTTCAGTACCGTTATTTGCCTCCTTGGCATTATTAACAAAAATGTCGCCGGATTTGGTCTTAACGTTTTTGGAGAATTCAATGGTATACTCGGTATCTTTAAAAATTTTCTCAGGTGCTTCAAGAGTGATCGTCATTCCACCGCTTTTAAGGAGTTCAATTGTCGTGCCGGAAGGCATGGGCCCGTCATTAAACGTATAATTGGAAAGATCCAGGGCGGACTCACTTAATTCTTCAGATTCAAATACGATGACATTGTTGTTGGCATCGACTGAGACAGGTTCAGTGTATGTAGGTTTCTTCACAACCACCTGAACAGACGCCGTCAGGTCCGTATCAGCCACATCACCTACAATGGTATAGGTACCGATTTCATCCGTCGCAAGATTGTTCGTGTTCCACTCCACGGCTTTGTTCGTTGTCACGCCGCTTTCAAGTGTCACGCCGACGGTTTCCGGAAGTTCAGGCGTATCACCAACCGTGATGGTGATGTCCTCTATATCGTGAACCGATTCAACCGGGAATGGGTATGGACTTTGCGGATCCAGTCCTTCTGCCACTTTGTAGGCACGGACCAGGAATGAGGCAAACTGCCCGCGGCTGGTTTTGTTAAGTGGATGATATGGATTGGCATTGGATACACCATTTTCATAAATGATCTCAATCGACTTGGCATAACCGGATTGTTCGGTATCCGAGATTTTCGGGTCGCCTTCCTGATCTTCGAAGTCGAATGCACGTACCAAGACTTCTGCAATCTGGTCGCGCGGCATCAGCTTGGAAGCATTGAGTTGGTTGTTGGCTCCTTTAAAGATACCCGCCTCTTTGACGATCTTCGAATAAGTGACCAATTCACTGTCAGCCCAGTCGTCAGGAACATCCGTAAAATTCTCTACCTCGGAGATGTTGTGCTCCACGACATATTCTTCGAGCGTCAACCCGCTCCTTGCGACTACATACTTGCCGAACGCTTTCGCGACGTTTCCGCGATTCAGCTTCTGATCCGGCTTGAACGTCGAATCACCGTAGCCGGTCATGATGCCGAGTGCTCGTGCTTCTAGGATCGTTTCATAATGCGAGCTCGACGTCGGTACGTCCGAGAACTTTTCTGGCGTTTCTGCCATAGCCGCCGCTACGGGCACAATCGCAGAACCCACCAATGCAGAAGCTGCAGCGAGCGCTGTGGCTCTTTTGTATGTCTTTGTTTTCAAGAATAACAACCCCCCTTTATGTAATTTGGAACCTGAATCCTACTACAGAAAATTATACCATCTTATTTGACGCGATTGAGATATATAAAAGACAACTCAAAAAGAAGAGCCGCCAAATAGGCAGCTCTCACACTCATTCAGCTTCTTCCTCTGGTTCCTCGGCTGGTTCGATTACCACAACATTATCTTTTGTAATCGTCTTGGTTGCCGGAGCGACTGCGGGATTTTTCGCTACAGAATCATCTGTAATAACTAACATCGCATTGTCTTCACCTTCCGGCACAATGGTGATTGTGGAAGTTTGGTCAATTTCCATAGGTGGAATCCATAAATAAACTTTTCCATCACTTACCCGGGGATTACCAGTATCGATTGTTTTACCATCTACTGTGAAAATCAGGTCATCTCCACTGTTGTAAGCAAGGGCGGAATTGTGGGCTTCCCAATATTCAAACCAAGGGTCCTCAGGATATTGGCTGACATACTCATAATACAAAGGTGCCATATCCTCAGAGAATGTCAGCTGAATGGTATTTGTAATCTCCGAATCCTCAGAAGGAACAACATAGTCCGCAGAGACTAATGTTGGCGGGACACTTTCAGCAAACGTCCCAGGGATCTTAATGTTGACCGGCTCTACCTCACCGTCTTCTCCGATAACGAGTTTTTCGATTAAATAACGACCGGATACAGTTTTAACATTTTGGATTTCTAATGTGTACTCAATATCCTCGGTAAATTCCTGATCCGATGCAAGTGTAATGAACAAATTGGCCTTTTCACCAATTTTAATGGTTGTCCCGGAAGGCAGAGGGCCGCCATTAAACTTGTAATTGGAAAAATCGAGGGCAGAATCGGTCAACGCTTCTGTATCAACGACAATTGTATTCACCTCATATGGATGAGGTCCGTATGTTACAGGGAAAGAGTAAGTTGGCTTCTTGACGACCACTTGAACAGATGCCGTCAGGTCCGTGTCGGCCACATCTCCAATGATTTTATATGTACCAATCTCGTCTGCAGCCAGGTTATTCGTGTTCCATTCCACCGCCTTGATCGTTGTCACGCCGCTTTCGAGTGTCACGCCGACAGTTTCCGGAAGGTCAGGCTTTTCACCTACTGTAATAGTAATGTCCTCTATATCGTGGACCGATTCAACAGGGAATGGGTACGGGCTTTGCGGATCCAGTTCTTCCGCCACTTTGTAGGCACGGACCAGGAATGATGCGAACTGCCCGCGGCTGGTTGATTCAAGTGGGCGGTAAGGGTTGGCGTTGGAAATGCCATTTTCATAAATGATCTCGATCGATTTGGCGTAGCCGGACTGATCCGTGTCTGAAATTCCCGGGTCACCTTCCTGATCTGAAAATCCAAATGCACGTACCAAGACTTCCGCAATTTGATCGCGTGGCATCAGTTTGGAGGCTTCGAGCTGATTATTGGATCCTTTAAAAATACCCGCTTCTTTGACGATCTTCGAGTAGGTAACCAGTTCTTTGTCGACCCAGTCGTCAGGAACATCTGTAAAATTCTCTACTTCGGAGATGTTGTGCTCCACCACATATTCTTCCAGCGTCAACCCGCTCTTAGCAACCACGTATTTGCCGAATGCTTTCGCGACGTTCCCGCGGTTCAGCTTCTGGTCCGGCTTGAACGTTGAATCGCCGTAGCCGGTCATGATGCCCAGCGCACGTGCTTCCAGAATTGTTTCATAATGCGAACTCGAAGTCGGAACGTCCGAGAACTTTTCTGGCGTTTCTGCCGGAGCCGCCGCTACGGGTACAATCGCCGAGCCCATCAACGCAGAAGCTGCAGCAAGCGCTGTGGCTCTTTTGTATGTCTTTGCTTTCAACAAAAACAACCCCTTTATGTAATATGGAACCGCAATCCCTCTAATGAAAATTATACCACTTCTCTATGAGAATTGAGGCAGGGGAAAGGACTCTGTCAAAAAAGAGAAGCCGCCCCAATGGCAGCTCTCACTTCATCTGCTCCAGCCAAACATCATATCCCTTCCCGTTCAAGTGCACGCCGTCCACCGTATACTGTTTATCCAGTTGCCCGTTGGCATCCAGGAAATGGGGATGGAGATCAACAAACTTCGCGCCATGATCCTCTGCGACTTGCAGGACAATCTCATTGAAACTGTTAATCTCCTCATCCTTGACCGCATTTCCGACCAAGTCATGGTTCACCGGCAGGATGGAGAACAGGGTCAATTCCGTTGTGCCAGGATCAAAGGCTTCCACAATCCCGCGAAGATTCTTCTCGTACGTCTCCGGTTTGACGCCCTTAATGATATCGTTGATCCCGACCATCAAGTACGCCTCCTTCGGCTCTCGCCCGGCCACTTCACCAATGCGGTTCAGCACAAGCTCGGACGTGTCGTCATAGACGCCCCGATTGATCACTCGCTCGTCCGGAAAGTACTCGCCAAACGCCCCGTAATCGGTCAGGCTGTCACCGACAAAGGCCTTGTCGACTGGAGCTGCAGGCGATTCTTTAAAAATAGAAGTTTTGGTCAGATAATATTCACTAAACGACTTGTCAGAGGTCATCGCCCGCCACTGGGCCTTGATGAACCGATCCCCGCCGTTCATATAGATAATCATTCCCGCTGCCCCGATCAGCAGCACATTCAACAATACCGAAACCACGAGCCATTTCTTCATGATGTCCACTCCAAGTCCTGATGCAGAATAAAAGATGTCTACCCGCTCAAGGAGGGATGCAATCAACTGAAGGGAAGGATTCCGTCCATGAAAAGCGAATGTAGAGCGTAACCACTCGACACCCAAGAGTAATCACCGGACTCCAAATGGAGGTAAATTCATGAACATCCTCATCGCCATCGATTCATTTAAAGGCAGCCTCACCTCAGCAGAAGCGGGAGAGGCTGCCTCAGCCGGCATTCGCGCGGCGAATCCCGCCGCGGAAATCGAAGTCGTCCCGCTCGCGGACGGCGGAGAGGGGACGGTCGAGGCGCTCGTTCAGGCGACGGGCGGGGAACTCATCCGAACACAGGTAACCGGTCCGCTGGGTGAGCCGGTCGACGCGACATATGGCCTGTTCGGCGACGGCACGACCGCCGTCATCGAAATCGCCGAGGCATGCGGACTGCCACTTATTTCAGAAGCCGAGCGCAATCCTCTAAAAGCCACGAGTTTCGGTGTCGGGGAACTGATTCTGGACGCCGTCTCCCGTGGGGCCCGTTCACTTATTGTCGGCCTCGGCGGCAGTGCGACGAACGACGCCGGGGTCGGCATGCTGCAGGCGCTCGGCTGCCGCTTTCTGGACGAGGCCGGGGAAGAGGTGCCGCGGGGCGGAGCGGCGCTCGGCGCCATTCGTTCAGCCGATATCTCAGCTCTGCACCCCGATATTAAAAATCTCGACATCCAGGTCGCCTGTGACGTGAACAATCCGCTGCACGGCAAGCAAGGAGCAGCCTATATCTACGGACCGCAGAAAGGCGCGACACCTGAGGTGGTAGAGGTACTGGACAGCGGTCTCCGCAACTTCGCGGAAGTGGTGAAGGCAGAACTCGGCAAGGACATCCAGGAGATTCCTGGCGCCGGAGCGGCCGGCGGACTCGGTGCGGCCTTCGCCGGGCTGCTGGATGCCGAACTCCGGAGCGGGATTGAGTTGATTCTGGATACAATTGGGCTGGAGGATAAGGTGAGAAATGCCGATATCGTCATTACAGGCGAAGGCCGCATGGATGCCCAGTCCTCCATGGGCAAGGCGGCAATGGGTGTCGCCGCACTCGCAGAAAAACACGCCGTGCCGGTCATTGCGCTTGCGGGGAGTGTATCGGAAGAAGCCGCTGAACTGAACCGGCTCGGCGTCACCGCCTATTTCCCCATCCTGCAGGAAGTCGTTTCGCTGGATGAGGCGATGAACCCTGATACCGCCAGGCGCAACCTTCGCATCACCGCCGAACAGATTTTCCGGCTGATCGGTTTTTCGACAAAACCATAAAAGGAAGGTCCCGAACCATTCCGGGACCTTCCTTTTTCGTAACCAGCCATAACTTCCTTGTATGGTGAATCATACAATAACGATATTTTATTTATTCTTCTATTCATCTTACGATAGATTCATCAAGAAATCGCAGGAGGAATAGATAATGACTAAGAATTACGACGTAATCGTTGTTGGAGCGGGGAACGCGGCACTTTGTTCAGCCATTGCGGCAAAGGAAAAGGGCGCAGAGGTCCTGGTCCTTGAGCGCGGGCCGAAAGAAAAGCGGGGCGGGAACTCCTTCTTCACGGACGGGGCGATCCGGGTTGCCTACGAAAACCTGGATGCCATCCGCAAAGTGATTCCGCTCACTGATGAAGAAGCGGAGAAAATCGAAATGCCCGAGTACACTCAGGAAGACTTCCATGCGGACCTGATGCGCGTCACGGAAGGCAAGAGCGATCCGAAGCTGGCCAACCAACTGATCTCCAAATCCTATGAGACTATCGCATGGATGGCGGAGCAGGGCGTCCAGTTCGAGCTGAACTTCGAGAACCAGTCGTTCGAAAAAGACGGCAAGCGCCATTTCTGGGGCGGCCTTCCGATCCGCACGAAGAATAAAGGAATTGGCCTGATCGATGACCTGATCAAGCGGTCCGAGGAACTGGGCATCGACATCTGGTACAACTCGCGTGCGACGGATCTCGTCATGGATCAGGGTCGTGTTACCGGTGTGGTGCTTGAGCAGGAAGGTGAACAGGTTACCGTCAGCGCACCAAGTGTGGTCCTTGCGTCCGGCAGCTTTGAAGCGAATAAGGAAATGAGAAGCAAGGAAATGGGCAAGGAGTGGGAAGCGGCGATCGTCCGCGGTACGGAATTCAATACAGGCGATGGCATCAAGATGGCACTCGCCGCAGGAGCTCAAAAGTACGGCCAGTGGGACGGTTGCCACTCGATCGGGACGGACTACAATGCACCAAAGGTAGGAGACTTCAACAAGCCGGGCGACATCTACAAAAAGTCCTCATTCCCGCTCGGACTCTTGGTCAACAAAGAAGGAAAGCGATTCGTGGACGAAGGCGCCGACTTCCGGAACTATACGTATGCCAAATATGGCCGCGAAGTGCTGAAGCAACCTGAACAAACGGCTTTCCAGCTGTTTGATGCACAGGTTCGTCCGATGCTGCGCAAGGAATACAATCTCGAGGAAGCCACAGTCCTCCAGGCAGACACCCTTGAGGAACTGGCTGACCTGATGAAGGTCGACAAAGAGCAATTTCTTGAGACGATCAAGGCATACAATGCGGCAGTCCAGGAAGGTGAGTACAATCCGACCGTTAAGGACGGCAAGGGCACAGTGGGCATCACACCGCCGAAAACCAACTGGGCGCTGAAGCTTAACCAGGCACCGTTTTACGCCTACCCGCTCACGTGCGGCATCACCTTCGCATTCGGCGGCGTACATGTAAGCCCTGAAGGCGAAGTGCTGGACGAGCAGGAAAACCCGATCGCCGGACTTTACGCAGCAGGCGAGATGGTCGGCGGCATCTTCTACCACAACTACCCGGGCGGCTCAGGCCTCATGTCCGGAGCGGTCTTCGGAAAACAAGCCGGCACCTCCGCTGCAAACTACTCGCAGGCAAAAGTCACAGTCTGATTTAAAAAGCACCGCTGAACAACAGCGGAACCTCAAGAAAGAAAAATACAGCCGCCGCTACATCCGTTCCTCGGAAGTAGCGGCGGCTTTTTGTACTACTGATCATTATGTGGAATGTTCGATGCCACATAAGGTTGGCTCACTACCAGAAAATTCATCATGCGGCTGATTGAAACGGAAGGCCCGAGACACCTGCGGGAAAAGCGTTAGCCGAAGACCCCGCAGAGCGCAGCTCGAGGAGGCTAAGGCAACGCCCGCGGTAAGCGAAGGGCCTGGAGTGGAAATCAGCCTTTTCTTTCCCGAGTTTATGCCCCCATTTCAATCCGTCAGCCATTCCATGGCATCCGATTCCTTCACAAAGTTGACGAACGCCTTCACGATATTGAGCTCCAGCGATTCCTCATGGTAAAGCATCCAGGTTTTGCGGACTATCGGATTGCCGTCGGCAGTATGGATGACATTCGAGTGGATTTCCTCGTTGCCCTTCAGGACCATTGAAGGCAGAATCCCATATCCGAGACCGTTCGCCACCAGTTTCTTGCAAGTGCCAGCCCTGTCCACCTCAATGCTGACCAGGGGCGGCTCGGAGAAGTTTTCATGCCACCAATTATCAATAGAATGCTTCAGGACCGGGTCAGTATGATAGTCGATGCGCGGCAGCTCAGGCAGCTTCCGGATATCGATCTCCCGGTCGGCAGCAATGCTCAGCGTATCTTCAAACAACAAATGCTTCTTTCCGTTCCAGGCATAGTCGCCGCGTACAATCGCGATATGGACTTCCTGGCTATAGATCAGATCCGCGATGTCGCTGCTGAAGCCGGTCGTGACCTTGAACTCGATGCCCGGGTACTGCTCCTTGAAAGCCTTCAACAGGCTGGGCATGACATAGTCGGTCGAGAAGTTAGAGACGGCGAGCCTTAGGGTGCCGGTGAGCCGGTCCTCGAAATTCAGCACATTCTCCTTGATCCGCTGAATAGCCATCAGCATTTCCGACGCGGCCTTTGCCAGGTACTCGCCCTGCGGCGTGAACTGGACCCCGCGCCTCCCTCTGTTGACGATCCTCACATTCAGTTTCCGCTCCAACTGATGAAGTCGGTTCGTCAGGGCCGGCTGTGAGATGTAGAGCATCTGCGCCGCCTTCGTGATGTTCTTTTCCTGATACAGCGTCTGGATTAGGACCCAATCCCGTTCATCCAATCTTACCCCCTCCTTTCCATAGACTTTCGGATCATCTTTTCGGTGTTCATTCTCCAGATACGATATGATAGAAGCAAAGGTTGTTCATGCCAAAAACGTGAGGATGATGACAGTGTTTTCGTTATTCGGGAATGATGAAAGACGCTTGGACTCCACCCCATTTTATCTGAAACCCAGCGGGGGAACAGAAGAAAAAGAGATTGAGGTCCTGTCCCTGACCATCGGAGAAATCATCAGGCAGGCTTCAGACGCCGGTCGGGAAGTGGTCTTTTTATGTATCGGATCGGACAGGTACGTCGGGGATTCCCTCGGTCCCCTGGTGGGATCGATGCTTGAAGACAGCCAGGTCCCATACAAGGTATACGGGACATTAAAAGACCCGGTCCACGCGTTCAATCTGAAAGGAACCATCAAGGAAATCAACCGGCAGTTCACAGAGCCGCTTATTTTCAGTATTGATGCGTCCCTCGGTACGAAGGAAGAAGCCGGATCTGTCATCTTTAAAGAGGGACCCCTGAAGCCGGGCAAGGGAATTGAAAAAGTCCTTCCGTCCGTCGGCGATTATCATTTTGCGGGTGTCGTGAATTACATCGATCCGCTCCCGACCTCCCAGTTCCTGAACGATACAAGGCTGTACACCGTCATGATGCTTGCGCAGGCGATCGTGAAAGTCATCACGGGGACACTGCCTGACGAAGGAAGAGTGTAAAACTTCAACGCACCCAAAAAGCCATCCAACTCCAGACTTCTCTGGTTGGATGGCTTTTGTTTTGATCAGATGACGCCTGTCAGTACAGCGACGATGATCATGAACACGGAGCAGAGGAAGGCCCATTTAAAGGCGAATTTCTGGATTTCCCCGAGATCGCGCTTGACCATACCGGTCAGAAGGAGCGTGGAAGCTACCAACGGACTGAGGAAATGTACCGGCTGTCCCAGTACGGAAGCCCGGGCGATTTCCATCGCACTCGCGCCATACGCTGTGCCGGCTTCTGCCAAGATTGGCAGGACACCAAAGTAGTAAGCGTCATTGGAAAGGACAAACGTGAATGGCATGCTCGTAATCGCGACAATCAGAGGGAAGAAGCCGCCGGCGGATTCCGGAATGATGGCGATCAATGCATTCGAGATGGCATCGACCATTCCTGTACCGGAGAAAATCCCCGAGAAAATCCCTGCTGCGAATACCAGCACAACAACCGTCAGTGCATTTCCTGCGTGTGCCTGAATCCGTTCCTTCTGCATGTCGATATTCGGGTAGTTGATGACACAGGCGAGGACGAATCCGATCAGGAACAGCACAGCTACCGGCATGACGCCCATGACCAGCAGTGACATGACAGTGACAACGAGAATCAGGTTGACGATTCGGAGTTTCGGGCGTTTCAGGCTTTCTTCTGCAGCGGCTGTAGCGGATACAGCCATTTCAGTCATTCCCAGGGAGACATTGGAATTGTCCTTTATTTCGACGACTCCGAGCCTGGCCCGCTCTTTCAGACCGAGGATATAAGCAATGAACAGGATGGAAGCCATTCCTCCAAGCAACGTTGGAATAATCGGGAGGAAGAATTCATCGGCGTCCAATCCCAATGAAGCGATGGCTCTTGTAGCAGGCCCGCCCCATGGCGTCAGTCCGCTCACGACACTGACAGCTAGCAAGGAGATCGTCGCAAGTATAAGAGGGTTCATGCCGATCCGGAGATACAGGGCAAACATCGCGGAAATGGTGATCATATGGGTCGTGGTACCATCACCGTCCAGTGCAGCAGTCATGGCAATAACGGCTGTACCCAATGCGATTTTAGCAGGGTCCCCCTGAACCAATCTTGTAATCGTATTGATCATCGGATCAAATAATCCAGCGTCAATCAAGATTCCGAAGAATAGAATGGCGAACAGCAACAGGGCGGCGGAAGGAGCGACTTCTTTTATGCCGTCCATCATCATGTCCCCAAGCTCTAACCTAAAGCCGGCAATCACTGCGAAAATAATCGGGATTGCGACAAGCGCAGTGACCGGTGATAATTTTTTGGTCATAATCAGGTATGTAAATGTAATGACCATCGCGATGCCCAAGAACGTAAGCATGGATGAATCCCTCCTCCAAAAAAAGTAATCGCTTTCATCGATGATAACAAAAAAAGCATCGAAAAAAAGTATTGTTTTTAGAATATTACAAGGAGAGGAATAAGTGAAATAGTTTTATTTTTGAGGTTTTATAAAAATTTATTTATAATCCAAAGCAAAATCGCCGCTTTTTCATACGGAAGCACGATTTTCAAGAAACTCCACAAAGCTTTTTACCGTCGGCAGCTTAAGCAAATCCTGGTCATACATCAGCCAAGTATGTCTGCTGACGGGCTTGCCATTCTTATAAGAGAGCTCATAGACATGCAGATTGTCTGAAGGCTGAAGGCAGATCTGCGGAACGACGGCGATTCCCAAATCATTCTTCACCATCTCTTTGCACGTTTCCAGGCGGTCCGTCTCCATGACGACACGCGGAGGCTCGGAAAACTGATCCTGCCACCATCCCATGATAAGTGCTTTCAGTGAATTATCGGTTTTGTAATTGACGAAGGGGAGGTCAGCCGAGTTTTCGATCGAAATTTCTTGGGCGGATATCAGACACAGGTTTTCGGTATGCAAAAGTTTCCGTTCCCCGTACCACTCGTAATCCCCGCGGAAAATCCCCACCTGAACCGTGGAGGAGTCCAGCAGGTCCATGATTTCGGTGCTCCATCCTGTATTGACGCTGAATTGGACTTGAGGATACTCAGTGGAAAACTCCTTCAGGATCTTCGGAAGTTTATATTGGGCAAAGTTACTGGAAACGCCCAGCCGCAAAGTTCCTTTTACCTCACCCTGCATATTCATCATATAGTCCTTGGTATGCTGCAGTTTTTTGATCATTTCATCCGCATATTCAGCCAGATGGGTGCCTTCCGGCGTGAATTCGATGCCGCCTTTGATCTTGAAAAAGATCTTCATCCCGAACTCGGTCTCCAGGTTTTTGAGCCTATAACTTAGTGCCGGCTGAGAGATGTACAAGCGCTCTGCCGCCCTGCTGATATTTTTTTCTTCATATAGGACCCTGATTGCAGTCCAATCTTTTTCATCCATTCTTGTATTCTCCCTTCATGGTTATAAGATTTTTTATAAGTTTAATAAACAAAATATCTATTTTACTTATGACATTAACTATCATACTCTAATTTTACAAGTAGGTGTTAAATGATTTAAAAAATTATGCAAAAGGTGGTTGGTGACATGAAAGTTCCTGTAGTGGTGATGCGAGGCGGAACGAGTAAGGGCGTATTCATCAATTTCGACGATATGCCGGCAGACCGGTCCCTGTGGGAGGAGTTTCTTCTGGATATTATGGGAAGCCCGGACCGCAGGCAGATTGACGGGCTTGGCGGAGCCAATTCACTGACGAGTAAAGTGGCGATCATCAAACAATCCAAACTGGCGGGAGTAGATGTGGAGTACACGTTTGCCCAAGTCAGCATCGAGCATCAGATGGTCGATTTCAAAGGAAACTGCGGGAACATCTCATCCGCGGTAGGGCCGTATGCCATCCAGCAGGGGCTCGTGGCAGCCGTTGAACCGGTGACCAAAGTGAGGATCTTCAATACGAACACGAACAAAATGATCGGCGCCGAAGTGGAAGTCGAGAACGGACAGGTGAAAACGGAAGGACTCTGCTCCATTCCGGGTGTCCCAGGTACCGGCTCGCCGATCTACCTGTCGTTCAAAGATTCAGAAGGTGCCGTCACAGGAAAAGTGCTGCCGACAGGAAAACCGGTCGAGCAGATCATGACGTCCAGCGGCACAGTGTCCATCTCGATCGTCGATGCCGCCAACCCGCTCGTGTTCGTCCGGGCCGAAGAAGTAGGCCTGACAGGCGCCGAACTCCCTCATGAGCTATCGCAGGAAAAACTCGACGAACTGGAGGAAATCCGCTCCATCGCAGCCGAACTGTGCGGATTCGCATCCAGGGAAGAGGCGACAGTGAAGTCCCCGGCAGTTCCCAAAATGACCGTCATCGCAGCTCCGCAGGACTACACGGATGTCACCGGTGTCTTCAGAAAAGCAGAAGACATGGACTGCACCATCCGGATGATGTCGATGCAAAAACCGCACCAGGCACTGGCCATCACAGGGGCCATCTGCTCGACGACGGCCATCTTCCTGAAAGACACGCTCCTGTATGACCTGGTCGAACCCAAGCAGGAAGTCATCCGTCTAGGCCACCCGGCGGGCATCATGGAAACCAAAGTCGACCTGATTGCCGGCAACATCAGCTCGATCAAAGTCGTCCGCACGGCGCGCACCATCCTGGAAGGAAGCGTCTATACCAAGAAAAATTATGAGTATGAATATAGCTTGGCATGATGAAGAAAAGCAGCGACTCCATCCGCGGAGTCGCTGCTTTCTGTTTGTGACGATTCAATTGAGGGAGGTCAAAGCTCAGGGAGTGAAGGTCATCACTCATGACCAGTGGGTAAACATTCGAGGGCTGACATCATAACGGATACAATTTATCGTTACCGAGCGCTTCCACTTCCTCGCGGTTATAATCAATCATCGCCAGGAAGTACTCTTCAAAACTCTCAAACCGCTCGATTTCCTCGCCGGCAAACCAGATGACAGTGCCCGGGGCGGGGGAGTCGCGAAGGGTGAGGACAAAGAGGTCCCGGTCATGCCTGCTCGCGGCAATCGGCAGCAGTTGCTCCCGTGAAAATTCGCTATCATCCAAGACGTCCGGCTCAATGGCACCCAGCAAGGCCAAGGCTTCAGCCATTAAAGGAGAGCCCATCAGCTCGCGTGTGCCGAGCAGGTAGACCGTCTGTAAAAACCCTTTCCAGCCGCCGGCATGCATCAGGAATTCGCAATACTGAGGATCCAGCGAGAAGCCCAATGCCTTCTCGGCTTCCTGCATCTGTTCTTCGGTCGCACCGACTTCCGGCAGGTGATGAGGCCACAACCGGTCCTTGTCCCGCTTCATCAGTTCCTGTTTAACCAGATGCATGACCGCTATATGGTCTTTCCAATCACTCAATGTCCAATCCTCCCGCCATTGATCATTGTTTGGTCAACCCAACCTTGGTGACGCCACTTAAAATCGTCAGGATCGGGCATAGCAGACAGAAAATCGCGAATGGGACGTATTCCATTGTCGGAACACCGAGTACGCTTGCGATAAATACACCGGCCACTCCCCATGGGACAAGTGGATTGATTACGGTGCCGGCATCCTCCAACGCTCTTGATAATGCTTTTTTATTGTAGCCCAGCTTGGTGTATTGCCCTTCAAACGCTTTTCCTGTGATCAGGATGGACAGATACTGCTCGCCGACGAAGAAATTCAGGCCGATTGCTGTAAAGGCGGTAGTGGAAATGAGGCGCGACGCGCTTGTTAATAGACCTGCAACTGCCTGCAGAATCGCCGGGATAATCCCCAACAGGAATAGGAGCCCGCCCATGCCGAGCGCAAGCAATACCAACGAAATGGAGAACATCATGCTTTCAATCCCGCCGCCGGAAAGCACGGCGTTTAATTGATCGACATTGCTTTCCATGACAAACCCGGAAAACAACATGTCCGCCATTTCCGTAAACGTGAGGGAACGATCGTGAATAAATGCAATCACGACACTGCTGATAATGCCGGCAGATAATGTAGGGATGGCAGAGACTTTCCTCATCGCAAGGACCGCGACGATAATAAACGGGATAAAAGCGACCCAGCTGATATGGCTAAATTCTTTGAGAGCCTGCAAAAAGGTTTCGATGTCGTTTGTTTTTTGACCTTTTTCCGGCGAAATGAGGACAAATACAACGGCAGAGATAATAAATGCCGGAACCGTCGTCCACAGCATGTTTTTGATATGTTCGAAGAGGGGGACCCCTACAGTTTCGGAAGCGAGGTTAGTCGTTTCCGAAAGGGGAGACATCTTGTCTCCCAAGAAGGCTCCGGACACAATGGCGCCCGCCGTAATTGCCAAGGAAGCATCCAGCGCCGTGGCCATCCCGATAAACGCCACCCCGATGGTCGCCGCTGTCGTAAAGGCACTGCCGATTGCCACGCCGACAACGGAGGTCACGACAAACACGGCAAAGTACAGCGGCAGATCCGAGAACAAGTGGAAACCATAGTACATGAGGCTCGGGATCGTCCCGCTCGCCATCCAACTGCTGACCAGCATCCCGATAAAGAAAAAGATGTAGACGGCACCAAGACCTGAGGCCGCGCCATTAATCATACCCTTTTCAATTTCATGAATGGGAAGGCCCTTGAACATCCCATAGACCATCAGAAAAATGATCGAAAAGATAATGGGCAAATGCGGATTCATGCCAAGCATGATGATCCCAATACTGATGGATGCGAATACCACCAGCAAAACCAACACCGCTTCCCAGACCGGTAACTTTAACTTCGACGACTGCAGCATAACATTCTCTCCCCGTAACATGATGAGCCTCAAAAAAGGGCACAAAAAAAGCCTTCTCCGTAATAGGGACGAAGAGGCTTCGCGGTACCACCCTAATTGACAAGACAAGCTTGCCCACTCAATTCGAAATCCGCCTGAAAGATGCAGGTGTAATTCACTTTGGTTCCGCTCGGATTTGCACCAACCATCCGATCTCTTTGTTCTGCGGGAAATCAAAGCTACTGTGTCTGCTGGCAGATGATCATGATTTTGTCGTGAAAAGTATATGGCTTAATTTACGGATGAACAGACCTTTTGTCAACTGGGGTGTGCGCACTGCTCCGCATCATCATTCCTCTGAATAACATCATCCAACTTGGCGTATGTTAAAGGGGACTCGTTAAAGTTCTTCCCCGTCAAATTCTATCATGATAGATTGGAATAATCTTAGCGACAGAAGGTAATCACTCAAGCCCGTCATGTAAGGACTCGCGGGCCGAAGATAAAGACACAGTCCCCCAAAATAGAAACTGGGCACCGACACAACCGTTTCATCACACCGTCATCGGTGGTATACTAATGGCAACAAGAACAAACGATAAAAGCCATCCGGCGGCAACCGGATGGCCCAGCGGTACGGTGCGGTTGAGACCTGCCCGACGCTACGATCGATCAAAAAATGACCTCACTATCGAGCGGCTATCTCAGATGGGGGTCATTTTTTGTGTTTCGCTTCCATAACGGTTGCGATCAGTGCTGCGAATGCAACTGCAAACATCAGTCCCTCATAAATGGACATCTAGCCTCACCCCCTCTCGGCGGGGAGTGGGCAGACCACCCTTCGCAAGCCGTACCGCTGTCCCATAATTATACCATTTAATGATAAAAAACTTACTAGGCTAAGAGTAGGGATTATTATTTTAAACAAAGGAATAAAGTAGCATTTTTGTATATGGATTGTTTCTTGTTTGATAGGCCGGGCTGCTGATTTCCCTATGGGAGAGTAAGGAAAGTCAGGTCGCTACTCGATTGGTGTCGAAATATGGAACCCAAAAGAAGGCGTCTTCTAAAGACACCTTCTTTTTCTGTTTCACAATGAACTCTATTATTGAGATAGTATTTTTAGGGCGAACGACTCTATCTTAAAGTATTTTAAATTGTTAAAATTTAATCACATCAAGAACCGGCTTCTTTTGAATCTCATAAGGGGAGGGAAAGAAATGAAGCATCATGTTCGCGTCATTCCTCACACGGTGATTCAGCAGGAAGAGTCAGTCAAGGAAGTGCCAAAGGGTGTTGAACTGATACAGGCACCAGAGATTTGGAAGGAAACCAAAGGAAAAGGGATGAAAGTTGCTGTCCTGGATACTGGTTGTGACACCAATCATCCGGATCTGAAGGAACGGGTGATCGGCGGCCGCAATTTCACGGATGATGATCAAAGCAACCCCGACATGTATACAGATTACAACGGTCACGGCACACATGTGGCCGGAACGATTGCAGCCCAGCAAAACGCTGCGGGTGTCATCGGGGTCGCCCCGGAAGCCGATCTCCTCATTGTGAAGGTGCTGAACAGAAACGGGTCCGGGCAATACGAGTGGATCATCAAGGGCATCCATTACGCCATCGAACAAAATGCCGACATCATCTCGATGTCCCTCGGCGGGCCGGTGGATGTTCCGGAACTCCATGACGCAGTCAGAGAGGCGGTCGGGAAGGGGATCCTCGTCGTTTGCGCCGCAGGGAATGAAGGCGACGGCGACCACTCGACGGATGAATTCGCCTATCCTGGCTGCTATAACGAAGTGATTAGCGTCGGGGCGGTCAACTTGGAACTGGACCCGTCCGAATTCACGAATTCCCACAACGAAGTGGATTGCGTGGCGCCGGGTGAAAGAATCCTCTCCACTTATCCGGATGGCAATTACGCCACCCTAAGCGGCACGTCGATGGCCGCCCCTCATGTCTCGGGTGCGCTGGCACTGATCAAGGTCTATGCCAACGAGCATTTTGGAAGAGGACTTACGGAACCCGAGCTGTATGCACAATTGATCAGGAGGACCGTTCCGCTCGGCAATTCGCCAAAGCTTGAAGGAAACGGACTCGTCTATCTGACCGTGCCTGAGCATCTGGCAGGCATCTTCGAACAGACTGTCAAAAACGTGGTTGCCATATGATCAACGCATCGGTTCAGGTTGAAACCTATTACGATCCGCAAAAGGATCAGGTTGCACAGGAGGAGTACTACAGCGAGGTGGATTTTGAAATAGGTTTACCAGAACAAATTCACGCATTGCTGGTAGGCACGCACACCCGCCCATTAAATTATTCGCCGCATCAATACGTCTATCCATGGGTGGATCTGCAGGAAAACGGCAGGCTGAAGAGCCTGTACTCGGGAGCCAGTCTAGACCCGATTGAAGCCATCAATCATGATCTGAAACTTTTGCAGATGAGCCGGCAAGAAGCTGCATCCACAAGCGAAAAACTGATGTTCAATACCGAGCATGTCGTGCCCCAATCCTGGTTTGACGAGAAAGAACCGATGAGAGGGGACCTTCATCATCTGTTTGCCTGCGAACCGGCCTGCAACAGCATGAGAAGCAACTATCCGTACCATGATTTCGAGTCGTATGTCCCTGAATTCCAGGCGGACAAGATCCGGAGCGGCTGCGGAATGGCGGAAGAATGGAAGTTCGAGCCCGAGTACGGCAAAGGAATCGCCGCGCGGGCCGTGTTCTATTTCGCGGTCAGATACAAAGAAGTGATCAGGATGGAAGAAAAAATGGATCTCGAGCTTTTGCTGAGGTGGCATCAGGAACATCCCGTGGGTGTCTATGAAAAGCACAGAAACGCCGCCATCCATGATCTCCAAGGGAACCGCAACCCGTTTATTGACTTTCCGGAGCAGGCCGGATACATGCTTGGTATATGAAGGAAAGCCGCCTGAAATCGGGCGGCTTTCCTCTGGAGTCTTTTTAGGATTAATCATATATTACATTTTTTCCTTCTTCAGTTAACTTTTTTAAAGACGCCAGCATATTATTGATCTCTTCGTCGGAGTGTCTTTCCCATAAACCTAATTCAGCTATTATTTTTAAAGGAGACTTTGACCTGTAAGAGCGTGTCGGATTTCCAGGAAATCTTTGGTCAGTTAAATTTGGGTCATTTTCAAAATCACCTAGTGGTTCTACAATATAAATTTTTTCCTTCGCCTTACCTTTTGCTAATTCAGCACCCCATTTGGCAGCCTCTAATGTCGCGGTAAAGTATATATGATTAGATTTTTTATCCTGGTAATTTGATAAATGTTGCGGTTCTAATAAATCACCAATATTTAATTCCACTTTAGTGCCATGAAAAAAAGGACCTTTATCCAAGACATCTTTTATTTCTTCCATTTTGATCCACCCCTATATTTTCAGATTGATATGTAAGTATAGTGCCCCCAAAAATAAAAAAACAGTCTGTAAATAAGTTGAAAATAAACATATAATGTTAGTAGGAGAGGTTTTGTGTTTAAAAAGAAGTATTAAGCAGATGGTTGAGCAACACGGGTAGAATTTATATACCAACAGTAAAAGTGTGAATTAGGTATCACACTTTATTTTTTATGACTTTTTACGGTTCAGGTCTTGGGGGTAAGGGAGATTTCGTCCAAAAAGAAGAGGAAGGCCGCGGCCTTCCTCTATTAAATGCGCTCAGAGTGCTCTCGAAAAATCCGGTGCATTTATGACGCTGGCCAGTTTGGAATATGGACGATCGACAGAAAATTGGAGGCTCTCTGACTCCCGGTTGCCCTCTGGATTCAAAAGAAAATCGGTCAATGCATCCTTGCTTTGATAAATACCGGCGATCTTTTTAATCCTCTCGAAGTCCTCGCCATCCTGATCCAGCATGACCGCGATGGACAACAGCCATAAGGATTGTATGTAGTAGTCGTAATCATGGTCCACGCCGGGGTCATAGGACCTTTCCATGATTTCAATCAGTTTGGGGAGAAGTTCTTTAATTTCAGCCAGGGGGTAGCCCGCTGAGTACATGGCAATGAATTTGTTGAAGTACAGCATGTTCAAGTAGGTGGCTATTGTGTGGGCGCCTTCGTCTTCAGGCCCCTTCTCTGGTATGAGTGCCTGGGAGGCCTGTTCAAACTTTGCAATCCGGGCATTGTGGTTTTCAATAAATCCTTTGAAATATTCCTTGTCTTTTAAGAAGTCTCTGACCAAGGTGGACAGCTCCTTTAATCCTTGTAGTGAGCCATGTTGTACGGATAATAGGGAACATCCTTCAGGCTCTCATCTTCAAGTCCAAGGATCTTCGCCACGGCTCCGCTCTCAAAACTCCAATATCCGCTATAAATTGGATCCGGGTGCTTGTGCGTGTCATGCCAACCGGAGTCCGCATGGCCGTCGTACCAATGGTCTTTGAGGTAGCTCCGCAACCGTTCCACTTGCTCGCTTCCGTCACTCTGGATGACTTCCATCAGTTTAACGTAAGGCGTCGGAAATCGAAGAGGCTCCGCTGGTTGCCCATGGATCAGAAACTCAATCAGACCATCACGGAGTTCGTACTTCCTGACGAGCTCCGTCAGACGGCTGAACTGCTCTTCTTCAATGTTGAGCATGACCCCTATGGAGAGAACTTGCAGCATCTGCTCGTAGTTCTCGCCGTTCCAGGATTTCTCCATCATCTCGATGACGCCGGAGAAGAGGCGGCTGATTTCGTCTAAGGGGTGTCCGGCTGAATACATCGCGATGATCCGGTCGAGGTAATGATTGGCGAGGAAAAGGTAACCATTCCTCGCGCCTTCGTCATGTGCCCCGCGCTGTGCGATGATGGTATGCAAGACTTCTTCAATCTGTTGGATTCTGGCGTTTTTCTTCTCGATATAGGTGTTGTAGTAACCTTCGCTGCACAATAAATCCCTCACCACCATTTTTCAGCACTCCTCTCAGCGGTATCCTGAACAGGCGAATCACGCTTTTCTTTCCGCTCGATCAGGTAAAAGATGACGATGAGAATGAGCGACAAACCCATGAAGAAGATGGTGAGGGGGACATCTCTGTAAACAACAGCGAAGAATGAGCCCAATAGTGCCAGGGATGTAGGAAGCATCCAGCGGGCTTTTTCTCCGGCCAGCCATTCGCCGAGCATTAAGATGATGCCACCGCCAATCAGAAAATAGGGAAGGGCAGATTCGTAATAATCTTCGTAGATCGCAAAGGCCGGGAGGACGACGGCTAAGAAAAATCCGATGATTTTCATGCCTTTCCCGAGTCGCACTTTAAACGATTTCTTTTCCATAACCATCCCCCCAGATCGTTAACGTTGCTCCAATTATACCATTCTTTCCCACCTCTGTTTTATAAGTATTAATCAGTGGGTGGTTAGGGGCCAAGTTTGGAAAATGAGCTAACGAGGGTTAATTTGGTTGGATATTTGTGTTTTACTAAAGAAAATGAGATTTTCGATTAGCAGTATTAGACTTTGGAGCTCTATACAATTCTTTGGCTGAAGGGATTGAGCTACAAATGAAAAGCAATCTTGGTGTGGGTGCTGCCTTTTGTATCGTCATCATCTTAAATATCGATAAAGTGATCAGCAGCTCATTTATTGCAAATGCGATTAAAGTGCTGTCTGTAATCGCGTGGGTAGCTTATGCCATTATAGTGATCAGAAAAAGAGGGAAGCACAGAGAGCGTGAAAAAGGCGATCGCGCTAAGTAACCGGATGACTTGGAGCGATCAGTGAAGCAGCGGATCCGGAGGCGATTCTCCGGATCCGCTTTTTAAGTTGGTAGGGATTCACTTCATATTCGTGGTAACTCAAAGGGGTCGAGGTAGGAACTCATACCCCCACAGGTAGGAACTCGTAGGGGATGAGGTGGGGATTCGCATTTTACAAACATTTAATAGTGCGTTGATACGGGTTCAATCCTGCCGGGCTACACTGGAAACCATCCAGGATAGAAAGAGGCGGGGAGAAGTGAGGGGAATTCATCAGGTAAAAAGTGAGACTACTCTTTCTGACGAGCCAACCGTGCACGAGACGGCTCAGGTGGCGAACAGCCAGGCGGGCGTGTATACGTCGATCGGGGCGTTCAATAAAATCGTGGAGTCCGAGATAGGAGACTACACATACACGATGGAAAACGTCACGATGAATTACACGGAGATCGGCAAGTACTGCTCTGTGGCGGCTCAGGTCTGCATCAATCCGGTAAATCATCCGATGGAGCGGGTCACCCAGCATCATATGACGTACCGGCGCCGCTCGTTTGGTTTTGCCGATACGGATGATGAGGAGATTTTCGATTGGCGGCGTTCCCACCGGGTGACGATCGGCCATGATGTGTGGATTGGCCACGGCGCGATCATCATGAAGGACGTCACGGTCGGGGACGGAGCGGTAATCGCATCGGGCGCGGTGGTGACGAAGGATGTGGAATCGTATACGATCGTCGGCGGGGTTCCGGCGAAGAAGATCAAGGACCGTTTTCCGAAGGAGATTGCCGACAAGCTCCGGCAGATTGCCTGGTGGGACTGGCCGAGGGAGAAGATTGAAGAGCGCTTTGGGGAACTGAATGACTTGGAGCGATTTTTGGAGAAGTATGGTCAGTAAAAGCAGCGGGTCTGGAGTCGATTCTCCGGACCCGCTGCTTTTGATTGGTAGGAATTCATGCCCAACTGGTTGTGATTCGAAGGGGTGGAGGTAGTAACTCGCACCCCTATAGGTGGTAATTCAGAGGGGGTGAGGTGGGAATTCACCCAGAAGCAAAAGGAAGGCCGCGGCCTTCCTCTGCTCGGGTAATCACTCGCACCTCCGGGGTAAACACTCATCCATGCTCCCTAAAGAATGCCTTAACACTCCATTCACTCACTCACGCCCATCGGGTCTTCCACAATCACGTTCACTTCAAGGGTGTGTCCGGTGTCGCCGACCGTGCCGGGCACCCAATATTCACCCGTGTTCATGGTATCCAATCCACTAAGATCCCAAAAGACAGGGGCTTCCGTCGTAACGCCATTCACCAGCGTGACATTTAGATGTGTTGGAGGCTCGGGATGCTCCCCGACGGCGAGGGTGATGGTATCTGGGAAATCGACGCTTTCAATCGCGTAGTTCACGACGCGCTCGTCATGTGCCCGCACGAGGAAGCTGGCGAACTGCGCCCTGGAGACGTGTTCTTTCGGGCGGTAGGTGTCGACCTTCGTGACGCGGTTTTCGGAGAGGATCAGGATGTGGTCCTGGAAGTAGGTGGCCGCCTGGCCGATGTCGCGGATCGACGCGATGCGGTTCGGGATGTCTTTCAGGCCGAACGCGCCGACGAGGACTTTGGCCATCTGTTCACGGGAGATGTGCGGAGCGGGATTAATATGATTGTTCGGGTCCCCGTCGAAGATGCCTGCATTTCTCACAATCAATGAGTACTTGTACAGCTCGCTGTCCGGATGGTTCGCCGGTACGTCATCGAACGGGCGGATGCCGCTGTAGTCATAGCTTTCCAATGTCTCGCCGGAGCGGTTCAGTTCCAGTTTGCCGAGCGCCTTGATCGTCTGGCCTCGGGTGAGCTTCATGTTCGGCTTGAACGTTCCGTCCGGGTAGCCGGTCATGACGCCCGCTTCCTGGGCGATGAAGATGTTCGTGCTGTGCTCCGCTTCAGGCGATACGTCCGAGTATCCCTTGGCAGCCGCAGTGCCCGGCACGAGTGCGCCAGCCGCAAGCACCGCAGCCACGCACCACTTTGCGAATCCTTTCATGTCAATCGACCCCTTCTTTATGTTGGTACTTTTTACATACCCGTCGGAAGGGGCGGGATAATCACGAATTCAAGCAAATACATGATAAAAGTCTAAGACACATAACTTTTACAAAAAGTAAAAGAATATTTGACTATCAATAAAAACCTACGTACCATTGCACTAACTTCCAATTCTCAGGAAAGGGATGATTTCATGCTATACGGCAATACACCATGTTTTCTCGATGCAAAGAACATTTCCAAGACAAAGGACACCACGGATATCGACGCGGTGGTTTACGGGGTGCCCTGGGAAGGTGCGGTGACGTGGGGGGATTACACGGGCTGTGAACTCGGTCCGAAGGTGATCCGCCTGGCGTCGGGGCGCTACAGCGGCTATCTTCCTGAACTTGACCATATCGATGTGTTCGAGCATATCCGTCTCGGGGATGCCGGGGACATCGATGTCGTGCCGGCGGACGTGGAAGAGACGATGGACCGGATCTCCGGATTCACGACGGACCTCTGGGAAAGCGGCAAGTTCCTGATTGGGCTCGGCGGCGATCACGGGATCACGTACCCGATCATCAAGTCACTCACCGAGACGACGGGCAAAAAGGTCGGCATCATCCACCTGGATGCACACTATGACAACATGCCGCATTACCACGGCGACAAGTACGCTCGCTCCACGCCGTTCGCACGGCTGTATGAACTCGAAGGCGTGCGTAATGAAAGCCTGATCCACACCGGCATCCACGGGCCAAGGAACAAACCGGACAGCGGAAAACTTGCGCGTGATGCGGGTGCGGTCACGCTGACGATCAACGACATCCGCAACCGCGACCTCAAGGAACTCGCAGATGAAATCTATGAAATGGCAAGCGAGGACGTCGACTGCGTGTACTTGAGCATCTGCAGCGATGTGCTCGACTTCGCCTTCAACCCGGGCGGCCCGGTCGATGGCAATGGCATCACATCTTACGAGCTCGTCACGCTTGTCCACGAGTTCACGAAAAAAGGCATCATCGGCATGGACTTCGTCGAAGTGTACCCGCAGCAGGACGCCAACCAGAACTCCGCGCACTTTGTGTCCACGGTCGTGCTGTATGCACTCGCAGGCCATGCGCTGCACCAACAAAGCAAGCAGGAAAGCAGCAGCCAGGAGACCGTCAGCTCCAGGAGCTAAATAAAACAGAACAGGTGAACATCTATGACAGCCAATGAACATCAGGACATATTCAACCGCTATATCCCGATCGCGGACATGATCGCGGCGACGTTCGGAAGCCGCTGCGAAGTGGTGATCCATAACCTGCGCGACCTCGAGTCCTCCCTCATCTACATTACCGGGAACGTCACGGGCCGGAAGATCGGCGCGCCGACGACCGAGGTGATTCTGAAGGAACTGGTGAACCGGGAGGACGGCATCAAAGATAGGCTCGGGCAGGTTACCCGGACGGAGGACGGCAAGTTCATCAGGACGTCCACATCGTTTATCCGCGATAGCGAGGGGAAGGTCATCGGCTTTATGGGCATCAACTTCGACATCTCGGCATTCGCGGAGATGGAGTCCGTCATCAGCGAGTTCACCGCGGGGATGAACGATGCAATCATCCCTCCAAAGGAGTCCTACGCCCAGACGGTCGGTGAGGTGTTCGAGAAGCTGATCGATGACGCCCTGAAAGAGGTCGGCGTCCCGATCGAAAAGATGAAGAAAAGCGACAAAGTACGGTTCGTGAAGAAGCTCGAGGAAAACGGGGTCTTCCTGATCCAGGGGGCCGCCGAACGCATCAGCGCGGTGCTCGGTGTTACGAAACAGTCGGTCTACAACTATTTGGATAAAGCACGGTGACGGCCTTTCAGGCCGCACCTTCTTTAACCAAGTTGAAAGCGCTTTAGGGGGAATTAATTAAAAGGGGTGGAAAGGATGGAAACAACGGTAAGCAAATCGGATGCGCCCAGAAGGGGACTGATGGAGCGGCTCAAATCCATCGGTCCGGGCATGGTCATCGTCGCAAGCTTTATCGGACCCGGAACCGTCACGACGGCGACCCGGGCAGGGGCATCATTCGGATATGCCCTTCTCTGGGCGGTCCTGTTCTCGATTCTCGCAACGATCATCCTGCAGGAAATGAGCGCACGGCTCGGCATCATCACGCAAAAGGGCCTGGGGGAGGCCATCGCCGAGCAGTTTTCCAATCCGATCATCAAATACGCCACGATGACCCTCGTCATCGTCGCCATCACCGTCGGGAGCACCGCCTACATCACGGGTGACCTGTTGGGCGGCTCTACCGGCTTGTCGATCATCACCGGGCTGCCGCAGAAAGTGATCGGTCCGGTGCTTGGAATCATCATTTTGTTCATGGCACTGAAAGGCTCCTACAAGATCGTTGAAAAATTCATGATCGGACTCGTGCTCGTCATGGGGATCACTTTTCTCACGACGATGATCGTCGTCAGGCCCAACATTGGAGAGGTGTTCCAGGGGGCCTTTCTGCCGTCAATTCCCGTGGGCTCGATCATCATGGTCATCGCACTGATCGGGACGACGGTCGTGCCGTATAACCTGTTCCTGCACGCCGCCACGGTGAACGAGCGCTGGAAGGGTCCTGAAGACCTGAAAGCTTCACGACGCGACAGCATGATCTCGATCCTGATTGGCGGGCTGATCACCGCGGCCATCCTGATCACCTCCGCCACGGTGATGAAGGGCATGAGCGTTGAAAGTGTCGCCGACCTGTCCATCCAGCTCGAGCCCGTGCTCGGCAGCTGGTCATCCGCCTTCATCGGCATCGGATTCTTCGCGGCAGGTTTGTCCTCCGCACTCGCCGGACCGCTCGGCGCCGCCTACACCATCTCCGGCCTCCTCGGCTGGAAAAGCGGCATGAAGGACAAACGATTCAAAGCGGTATTTGCCGGCATCACGGTATTCGGCATCTTTTCGACCCTCACCGGCTTCGAAGTCGTCTCGGTCATCATCTTCGCCCAGGCGATCAACGGGATCCTGCTGCCGTTCATCGCGTTCCTCCTGCTCGTCATCGTCAACAACAAAAAGCGCCTCGGCGGCTACGCCAACAACCTCACGCAGAACATCATCGGAGGGGTTGTGGTAATCATCTGTGCGGGACTCGGGATTTACAGCCTGGTCGATGCGATTGGGGCGTTTCTCGGATAAAAGCATAAAGGAAAGCCCGGACGATTCCCGTCCGGGCTTGATTGCGTTTGGTGGTGATTCAGGCAAGATTGGTAGGAATTCAGCAGGGGTGAGGTGGGAACTCGCACCCCCCTTCGTAGGGATTCACACCCCCATAGGTAGGAACTCGCGATTCCTTATGCCTCCGTTTCCTGCAATCTTCCTCTGAAATCCTCTTTTGTTTCCCTTTTCTTCTGCTGTAACCGAAGAAACAGATTGTTTAAAAGCAAGGACATGATAATGAAAACGGTGCCGATATAATCATAGGCTGTGACGCTTACACCTTGGGAAATTTGAATGGCCAGCGTTGTGACGGGCACAAAGTTAAGAAATAACAACCCATTCAACGGTGTGATGACACTTACGCCATAGTTCCACCCCACCAGTGCGATTACTCCCGGGAAGATGACCATAAATGCAAGATGCGGGCTTGTCATGGTCAATGTTTCAACGGTTGGAAACGAGACATAACCTGTAAGCGTTACACCAATCACGACAACAGCCGCAGTAGCCGTTCCGAGCAAACAGCTCAACGTTGAATAACGCAATGCAGACCAGCCGTCGTTACTGAATCGGGTTCCGCCCATCGTGTACACAACCCACCCAACGACTGCGATAAAGATCAATAAAGATGGAATGATCGCATTTGAAGCTGAGAAAAAGGCACCGAAATCGCCTTTTGTGACGACTAACGATGCGCCGACAAATCCAAGAACGACACAAAACATCGTAAATGCATGAGGTCGTTGCCTGATGAACAACCAAGCAATCACAATAGAAATCATAGGCATTAACGATTCCATAATCGAAGCAACCATCGTACCTGGATCACCCAATAAATCCTGTCCCCAGAAAATCAGCAAATTATAAACCGCAAAGGCCATGGTTCCAAAAAACCAGAGGAGCCGGCCCTTCCCTTCAAAACGGAAAGCTTCCTTCCCTTCCTTCCAAAACAGCCATACAAGTAAAATAATCGTCACAAAACCATACCGGAAAAGTGTGAAGTAAAATGGGTCTATATGTTGAAATGCATGATTCGCAACCGGAAACATGGCTCCCCAAGAAACTGCGGAAATCAGGCATAACATAGCGGCCCATACTACGGTGTTCTTCATGATGCTCTATCTCCTTCAACTCTGTTAACTCTATTAAATCATAGGTACGATATCTCTTAAAATGAACAATAACGATGCCAACCATCTCGTTTAGTGATATCATAAGAAAGAGTATATTGAAGGAGTAATCATATGGAATTTAAAGATTTAGAGATTTTTCAAATGGTTGCACAAAAAGGTACAGTTACCGATGCAGCAAAAGAATTAAGTTATGTCCAATCCAATATCACCTCAAGAATCAAAAAACTTGAGACTGAAATGAATACAGCTCTTTTTAACCGTCATAGCCGTGGAATGACATTAACGCCGGAAGGAAAAAAACTTCTTGTTTACTGCGAAAAGATTCTTGCGCTGACAAATGAAATGAAGAAAGTCGTTCAAAGTAAAACGGAACCGGCAGGCAAACTTGAAATCGGGACTGTCGAAACCGTTATGAAATTGCCGGTTATCCTGGCTTCTTATAACAAAAAGTATAAAAACGTAGACTTATCACTCTTCACTGGTGTGACTCATCAACTCCAAGATGATGTGCTGCACCACCGTTTGGACGGTGCGTTCGTGACAGAAATCGATCACCATCCTGAACTGGTTTCCCATGATGTTTTTCAAGAAGAGCTTGTCCTGATATCAGACAGTACGAAGACTTCTTTGGATCAATTAAAAGAAGAACCGATTCTTTGCTTTAGCGAAGGATGCGGCTACCGGGCACGACTGGCAAAGTGGTATAAAGATCAAAACATCACACCGCAAAAATTAATGGAGTTCGGGACGTTGGAAACGATTCTGGGGAGCGTAACGATGGGGCTGGGCATTACGTTCGTTCCCAAATCAGCCGTTGCCCATCTGGAAGAAAGAGGAATCGTACACTGCCATTACTTGCCTGAAAAATATAGTAAAGTCAATACAGTATTCATTAGACGGAAAGATGCCTATTTAACGTCCACACTCGAAAAGTTCATCGAAACATTTGAACGGGTCGAAGGAGTAATGGCCTACCCGCTTGCAAATAAAAAAGTCCTCAGTACTTGAAAAAGTATCTGAGGATTTTTTCAGTTATTACGACTCTTTATAGTATGCGATCGGGACGTTTCTTGGATAAAAGCGGATAAGGTGCCCGGACGATTTATCATCCGTGCTTGATTCATGTTGGTGGTGATTCACGACCGATTGGTAGCAACTCAGCAGGGGGTAGGTGGGAACTGGCCCCCCCTTGGTAGGGATTCTCACCCCCTTAGGTGGGAACTCACCATATTACGCACTAAAAAGGGGCTGTCCAATAAGTGTATTTCCAGCATAAAAAGCAAACAGCAGTGGCTCTGGTCACTTTCCGCGGGCGTTGCCTTAGCCGGCGCCAGTACGCAGACTGGCGTCTGTGCGCATCGCGAAGCGTTGCGCAACATCCGGGGTCTTCGGCTAACGCTATTCCCGCGGGAGTCTCCCGACGCCACTGCTGTTTGCCATAGATACAAGAATTTAATTACTTATTGGACAGCCCCCTTCAATAAGCATTATTCAACGGGCTCCGTCTCCATCCATTCATCCTCAGAATACACATAAATCATCCCCACAGCCGTCTCACCCGGGAATTCCTTCAGCGTCCCAGTGATTGTATATTCACCCGGCGTCGAGGTATCCAGCTCAGCCAAGTCCCACTCGACAGGGGTATAGAACATGGCGCCATTCTGGAGAAACACATACAGTCGATCCGGCAATTCCGGCTGTTCGCCCGGCAACAGATCCGCATAATACTCTTCGATGTATTCCACCGGGGAGTCGGTCATGATGTCATAGGAGCGAACGAGGAATGATGCAAACTGACCGCGAGTCGTCGTCGCAAGCGGCCGGTACTCCGAGGCATTGGTCACGCCAAAGTGAGACAGAATCAGGATATAGTCTTGGAAATACCACGCTGCCTGATCAAGGTCGGTAATCGAGGGCTCGTCTAGGTCACCCACTTGCCACAGCCCGAATGCATTCACCAGCACCTTTGCCATCTGCTGGCGGGTCATGAGCTTGTCCGGATTCACATTGCCGTTTGAGTCCCCTTCAAAGATACCGGCGTCACGGACGATGATCGAGTATTTGAACAGCTCCTTGTCCGGATGAGTCCGCGGGATGTCGCGGAACGGCCGCGTGGCGTAATACGGATATGGCTCCAGCGTCTCGCCGATCAGGCGCAGCTGCAGCTTACCGAGCGCCTTGATGACATTCGCCCGCTGGAGCGGCTTCGATGACAGGAACGTGCCGTCTGCATAGCCTGTCATAAGCCCGAGCTCCTGTGCGGTCAGGATATTTTCATAGTGCGCATCCTTCTCTGTAACGTCCGAGTACCCCTGCGCAAATGCCGCGGACGGAAGTAATGTCCCGACTGCGATCACCGCCGCCAGCCCCCATTTGATCAATGATTTCATGTGTGTAAATCCCCCCAATTCTCTGTGTGTTGAGATGAGTATAGTCGGCGGGTGGGGGCGAGTCCATAGCGGTTGATGTCGGAAGAAATATATAGTTTTAGAGGAATAAAACCGGTATCCGACATTGTTTGGGTGGGTCGTTTAGTCGAGGTGGTGTGACGTGGTAACTCACACCCATTAGGTAGGAACTCAGCAGGGGGGAGGTGTGAGCTCAAGCACCCCTTGGTGGGGACTTGTACCCCCTGAGGTGGGAACTCACCTCAATCCCGACTAAAAGGAGGAGTGCCCGCAGGCGCTCCTCCTTTCCCAATACATTATTTTTCTACAACCGGATCCGTATGCCGCACATCATCCACGACAACTTCAAGCTCCACGACCCAATCCGCGTCCCAGATTTCTCCGGTAATCGTATAGCGGCCGACTTCATCAAGGTTCCAACCGCTCGTATCCCAGTCGACATAGGTTTCTGCAATAATGCCGTTCGTCAATACCACTTCCACCGATTCCGGAAGCTCCGGTTCTACGCCGAGCATTGTCGTGACCGGCTCCGGCTGGATGACCGATTCGATCGGAGCGGCGAGCATGGCGTCAAACGAGCGCACGAGGAACGAGGCGAACTGCGCGCGCGAAGTGGTCTCTGTCGGGCGGAATTCTGTCACGTTCGTCACACCGTTCTCAGACAGGATCTTGATCTGGTCACGGAAGTAAGGCGCCGCTTTATCCAAGTCACGCACGTCCGCATCGACACCTTCCAGGTCCTCCAACCAGAACGCATTGACAAGCACTTTCGCCATCTGCTGGCGGGACATCAGGTTGGCAGGTTTGGCATCATTGTTCGGGTCGCCGTCAAAGATGCCCGCGGCCTTCACGACGAGGGACAGCTTGTACAGTTCCTGGTCCTTGGAGGACGAAGGAATATCCCTGAATGGCTTCACGCCGGTAACCGGATACGTCTCTATTGTTTCTTCCGCCATCGCAAGCTCAAACTTGCCGAGTGCCTTGATGACGTTCGCGCGCGTCAGCTTCTGGTTCGGGCGGAAGGTGCCGTCCGGATAGCCGCTCAGCATCCCGAGATCCTGCGCGATCAGGATATTGTCATAGTGTGTATCCGTTTCTTTCACATCTGTGTATCCTTCCGCAAATGCCGCGGAAGGAAGGAGTGTGCCGGCAGCGATGATCGCTGCCAGGCCCCATTTAATAATTGATTTCATCTGTTTTCCCCCAACTTCCCTCATTCTTCAGTTTCCATCCACTCGTCTTCCGAGTAGACATAGATAGTAGCCGTCGCCACTTCACCCGGGAACTCTTTCAGCGTCCCGGTGATGACGTATTCTCCCGGTGTATTCAAATCGACCCCGTTCAGGTCCCATTCAACAGGCGTGCTGAACATGTTGCCGTTCTCGAGGTAAACAAACACATGGTCCGGCAGCTCCGGCTGTTCACCAGGAAGCAGGTCCACATAGTACTCATCGATCGAATCGATCGGAGAATCAAACATCACGTCATACGAGCGCACGAGGAACGAAGCGAACTGGCCGCGTGTCGTTGTCGCGAGCGGACGATATTCCGTCACAGTCGTCACGCCAAAATGGGACAGCAGCAGGATGTAGTCCTGGAAGTACCAGGCTGCCTGATCGAGGTCCGTAATGACGGTGTCTTCCAGGTCCTCAGCGTCCCACAGACCGAACGCATTCACGAGCACCTTCGCCATCTGCTGGCGGGACATCAGCTTGCCGGGATTAACGTTGCCGTTCGGGTCCCCTTCGAAGATGCCGGCATCCTTGACGATGATCGAGTACTTAAATAGTTCCTTGTCCGCATGCGTCCGCGGGATGTCCCGGAACGGCCGCGTCCCGTAATACGGATACGACTCCAGAGTCTCGCCGGTCATGCGCAGCTGCAGCTTACCCAAAGCTTTGATGACATTCCCCCGCTGTAGCGGTTTCAACGACTGGAACGTGCCGTCGGCATAGCCGGTCATGAGCCCAAGCTCCTGCGCAGTCAGGATATTCTCATAGTGCGTGTCTTTCTCCGACACGTCGGAGTACCCCTGTGCAAACGCAGCGGACGGAAGAAAGGCGCCGGCAGTCAGCGTGACCGCCAGCCCCCATTTGATGAGTGATTTCATGTACTTGTTTTCCCTCTATTCTGTTGGTATTGAGAAGATTATAGTCGGCGGGCAGGGGCGTGTCTATAGGATTTGAGAGTAGTAGAAAAATATATTTTTGGAGGATAAAATCGGTGAACACTACTGTCCGGATTGGCCAGTCTTGCAGAGGGGAATGTAAGAAGAAAAGAGCGCAGAAGGAGTGAACTATATGGGCAAGAACATACATGTGGTACCGATGGATGACAGATGGGGCATTAAGGCAGAAGGGGAGTCGGAGCCGTCGCGAGTGGTGGATACCCAGGAAGAAGCGTTCGAGATCGGACGGGATCTCGCCAAGCAGGAGCAGTCGGAGCTGCTGATCCATGGGAAAGACGGACAGATCCGGGAGCGGAATACATACGGAAAGGATCCGTATCCGCCAAGAGGATAAGAGAAGATGTAAGGGACTGCCGGAGCGGCAGTCCCATTTTGATTCCTATCGAGCCGTCCTCCGGGGTTTGGAGAACTTTTTCACGCAGAACATCAGGAGGAAAAGGAAGATGAAAATGGCGACATACGACATGAGTAGAGCGCCGATCCCTATCCCGACGCCATCCGCGAACATCTCTGAGAAATAGGAGGGGTTATTAAGGATTTTGGTGATGCATTTAAGAACGAAGATGGCTGCCGCTGCAATCAGGGCTTCAAGTATTGTTTCCTTAATCATTTTCTGCACCTTCTTTTATAGATGATTTATGTATAGGGATATTAAATATCAATTTGCTGGAAATTGGAAGGCACCCCTGTGATCACTCACTGGCTCAGGGTAACCACTCATTCCCAAACACCAAAAAGAAACGCATATTGCCCTTCCGGCAAATGCGTCTCTTTATCGTGCATCAAAAGACCTTAAGGAAATCAATTTTGCTCCGCTTGATATGACTCATCATTAGCTCGCGTGCTGCATGTTCATCCCGATTGCGGAAAGCTTCCAGGATGTCCTGATGTTCAGAATGCGCCTTCCCCATCTGCTCTGTGACCATTTCTGCAAGGTGCGGAGGCAGACCGTTCCAGAGCTGATCTAAGAAAGACTGCAGACGCTCGCTATTCGATAGCTTCCAGATGGTTCTGTGGAAATGTTCGTTAGCGACAATATACTCATCCGTGTTTTTATCTCGTACAGCTCTTTCGATCTCTTTGTTGATTTCTTCAAGATCCTTCAGGTCATTTGCCAGAAGTGCGGCTTTGGCGGCTGCTTCTCCTTCCAGCATGGCGCGGATATCGTAGTGATCCTGGATATCTTCCGCAGTGACACCTTTTACGATAACCCTGCGGTTTTGTTGAGTGAGCAGCAAGCCTTCCCGTTCAAGGGCATAGAACGCTTCCCGGACAGGCATGCGGGACACATTCAGAATTTTTGCGATTTCTTCCTGGGTGATTTCTTCCCCATTCTTCAGATCACCATTGAATATCGCTTTTCTCAACGAGATAATCACTTGGTCGCGAGCAGATTTCTTTTCAATCGGTTTCATCTCGCGGGACCTCCTCTTCACAACTTACTATTGTATCCATAAGTATAAGCCATTCTATCTGTAGAAAGAAAAGAAAAAATACATTGACAATTGTGTGATCAAGTTGAATAATAACACAAAGGATTCTGTATCCAAAATCCAGAATCCCTTTTAAGGGGGTAAAATTAGTTGAGACCTTTGGAAGGTATTACAGTCGTTTCGTTGGAGCAGGCAGTCGCAGCGCCTTTTGCATCAAGGCAACTGGCAGACCTTGGAGCACGTGTCATCAAGATTGAACGTCCCGGGAGCGGAGATTTTGCGCGTCATTATGATGGAACAGTGAATGGCCAGTCCAGTCACTTCGTGTGGATCAACCGTTCGAAAGAGTCGCTCGAGTTGGATTTGAAGAGTGAGGAAGGCAAGGAGATTCTGCACCGATTATTGGCGAAGGCGGATGTATTCATTCAGAACCTTGCACCTGGAGCGGTGGACCGTCTCGGATTCGGCGCGGAAACACTTCAGGCACAATATAACGATCTGATCATCTGCGGGATTTCCGGTTATGGGACAGACGGTCCCTATCTCAGCAAGAAAGCGTATGATCTGCTGATTCAGTGTGAAGCTGGCCTTGTCTCAATCACCGGAACCCAAGACACGCCATCAAAAGCGGGGATTTCCGTTGCGGACATTGCGGCGGGCATGTATGCCTACTCGGGGATTTTGACCGCGATCATCCAACGTTCCAAAACCGGAAAGGGGAGCATTCTTGAAGTTTCTATGCTTGAAGCCCTCGGCGAATGGATGGGATACCCGCTTTACTACTCGAAATACGGCGGCAAAGAACCTGCCAGAACCGGTGCGAGCCATGCGACCATTTATCCCTATGGGCCGTTTCCGACGGGGGACGAAAAACAGGTATTCCTTTCGATCCAAAATGAACGCGAATGGCAACGGCTCTGCGAGAATGTGATCGGGGACGGCAGTTTGGCCACGGATGACAGGTTCCACTCGAATACCGTAAGAACCCAGAATAAGAGTGAACTTAAACCGATTATTGAAAACGCTTTTAAACAGTACACGGCGGAACAGCTGACCGAGTTGCTGGAAAAAGAAAAGATCGCTAACGCCCGTCTGAATACGATGGAGGAATTCGCGGATCATCCTCAATTAAAAGCGAGAAACCGCTGGCGGGATGTTGAGACCCCGGCAGGCCAGATTCAGGCTCTGCTGCCGCCTGCGACATTCGAAACGTTTGAAGCCAGGATGGACCCGATCCCGCATGTGGGAGAACACAATGAGAAAATTCTCGCTGAACTCGGATTCTCGGACTCGGAGATTGCACAGTACGGACAAGAGAAAGTGGCGGGTGGGAAGTGATGAAGTTGAAATCGTTGATGTTCGTAGCCGGAAACAGCGAAAAGCATTTGAAGAAGGCGGGCGGGGTAGATGCAGATGCGCTGATCATAGACCTGGAAGATGCCGTGGCTCCGGAAGATAAAGAAGAGGCCCGCCGATGTGCATCCGAATTCCTGGAAACGGGAAGCAAGCCCGCTTATCTGAGGGTGAATGCCATCGAAACGCCTTATTTCCTGGATGACTTGAGCCTGGTCTGGAATCTGGAAACTTCCTGCCTGAAAGGAATCATGCTTCCAAAGACCAATGACGAGCATGACCTGCTTCTCGTCGACCGTTTGCTGGATTCAAAGGGAATTGGTAAAGACTTTGAAGTGATCCCTCTCCTGGAAACAGCAGCAGGCATTCAGAATGTCAGCAGGATCGCTAAGGCAAGCAGTAGAGTCAAGCGCCTGGCATTCGGCTCCATCGATTTTGCCCTCGACATTGGAGCAGGGCAGTCGAAAAGCGGAACGGAACTGCTTTATGCCCGCTCATCAATCGTAATCGCGTCAAGAGCCGCGGGGCTGGAGCCACCGGTAGACACCGTGTATCCCGACTTTAAAAACCCGGAAGGATTGCGGGAAGAAACGGCCCGTGCAAAGACACTCGGTTTCGGAAGCAAGCTGGCCATTCATCCGGCTCAAATCACGGTGATCAATGAGACCTTCCGGCCGAGTCATGAAGTGGTTGAAGAGGCGAAAAGAATTCTTGAGTATGTGGAGAAAAACGGATCTTCAGTATTCAAACTGGATGGGAAGATGATCGATGAACCGATCATCAAGCAAGCAAGGCTAATCATGGACGCTGTCAATTAAGGGATTAGGGGGAAATGGTATGACATCAATTGAGCAACAACAGGAAATCGGTATTCCGGCTGCCGGTGTAAAGGGAAGGTTCAGCATCTTTAACTTGCCGGGGGGATGGTTCCTCGCCATCGCTGCCGTTGCCATCGGCAGTATGTATTTGGAGGTGTTGCCTCCAGGGCTGATCGGTTCACTGATCATCATGATTGTTCTGGGGGAACTGCTTGGATGGATTGGTGACCATACACCGATCATCAAATCGTTCCTTGGGGGCGGAGCAATCATCGCAATTTTCGGCTCTGCTTATCTTACATACGCCGGACTGATTCCCGAAGCCACAGTTACCGGGATATCAGATTTCATGCAGGGCGGAGATTTCCTGAACTTCTATATTGCTGCACTTATCACAGGAAGTATCTTGGGGATGAACAAGAAAGTCCTCACACAGGCTGGTCTTAAGTATGCTTTTCCTCTATTGGCCGGAGTAGTGGGGGCCATTGTTCTCGCTGCAGTGATTGGACTGCTTGTCGGATTCTCCATACAGGACTCCGTCTTGGTCATGACGTTGCCGATTATGGGAGGTGGACTTGGTGCCGGCGCTGTTCCGATGGCACAACTCTATTCCGAACTCCTGGGGAACGAGCCAAGCTATTATATGTCTATGCTGATTCCGGCGCTGGCACTTGGTAACGTATTTGCCATCATCTTTGCTGCAGCGCTCCATCAGGTGGGCAAAAAGTTTCCTTCGCTTACGGGTAACGGCCAACTGATCAAAGGGTTTAAATACGAGGAAAAGAAATTCACACCGGACGTCGCCAAGATGGGGATCGGCCTGCTTGCTGCCGTGACGTTCTATATGCTCGGCCAACTGCTGGGTGAAATCATCCCGATTCACCCATATGCCATCATGATTCTTTTGGTGGCCTTCGCAAAAATTGTGAACGTATTGCCGGCCATCGTTGAGGAAGGCGCGAGCCAGTGGTTCCAGTTCGTCGCGAAGAACTTCACGCTAGCTTTGCTGATTGGCGTAGGCGTTGTGTACACTGACCTGGAGGCTGTTCTGGGCGCATTGAGCTTCCAATATATCGCGGTCGTCATGGGCGTCGTATTGGGTGCCATTCTCGGTGCGGCATTTGTTGGGAAGCTGGTTGGCTTTTACCCGATCGAAGCGGCAATCACTGCAGGCCTGTGCATGGCCAATATGGGCGGAACAGGAGATGTCGCTGTGCTGTCTGCTGCACGACGCATGGAATTGATGCCGTTTGCACAAATCTCCTCCAGATTGGGTGGCGCGCTGATCATCCTGATCGCCGGTCTGCTCGTCAATGTATTCTTGTAACAACTGCTGGTGTAGGCTTTAAGTCTTGTTTGTCAGATAAGAAGGCGTGCTGCAAGGCAGAGGAGTTCTGCTGATGCAGCACGCCTTTTGGCGATATGTATAGAGGGTTAGATAGGGGTGAGTGGATTTGGGCATCTTCATAGACGTTGTTTTGCCCGTCATTCTGATATTCGCTGCAGGATATGTTCTGCAATGGTTCAAGTTGCTCGAGGTTAAGTCCGTCTCGGCAGTGTGTATTTATTTGTTCGTCCCTTGCCTTGTTTTCACGAATATCTACGAGGCCAGTTTTGATGAACGCTTCTACATGATCATCTTGTTTGCCGGGGTACTGTTCGTTGCTTTGATCGCCATCAATAAACTGTGTGCCAAGTTGTTCAAGCTAGGGCCTTCCACTGAAAGTGCACTCATTTTATCGACGGCATTCATGAATGCCGGGAATTTTGGAGTGCCGATCATGCTGTTCAGCCTTGGGGAAAGCATCCTGCCCTACGCTGTCTTTTTCATGGTGGTCCAGAACGTGATTATGAATACGGCAGGCGTCTACTTCGCATCACGGAGCGGCGCGGGAGCCGGGACAGCCATCAAGTCCATGTTCAGGCTGCCCGCCATTTACGCAGTGGTAGCAGCGCTGCTCTTAAAGTTTGCAGGACTCAGCGTGCCCGGCCAATTCTATCAGAGTCTTGAGTTTGTCGGGCAAGGGGCCATCCCGCTCCTGATGATCGTACTGGGAATGCAACTGGCCAACATCCGGACATTCCGCCTGAACTGGCCAATGATCGGATTGGGCTCAGTGATTAGGTTGGGCATCTCCCCACTGATCGCATTGCTGTTTATCCAGATCTTCGAGTTGGATTCGATGATCAGCATGCTGTTCATCGTCATCGCATCGATGCCAAGCGCAGCGACAACAACGCTGCTTGCGGTGGAATATGACGCGGAGCCGGGACTAGTATCGAGCATTACATTGGTTACCACGCTATTGAGTATTGTTACGTTGTCTATTTTGTTGAATGTGGGGATATAGGGACCAAATGAGAGAAGGGCTGCCGATGTGGCAGTCCTTTTTGACTTGAATTGTAATCACTCACTGACTCTAGGTAACCACTCATCACCAAACTCCCGAATTTCAATTTTGAATTGGTGTGAATCGGCTCCAATAAAGGCTTCCCCGTCCGTGCCTTCTTCGCAAAAACCTATTTTGGCACAAAAAGCCCCTCCAAAATTGAAAAACACCGATTCGCCGGCCACCCTTTACCTTGCTATGGTGATTCCGAGGGGAGGGGGCTTCATGAAAGTCACTCGGAAGTATCCAATCTATCTCCACGCTTTGGAACGGGCGATGGAGCGATTGAAAGAGGGGATGCCGGAGAGGGAGCAGGTGAGGGAGGAGCTGCTTCGGCAAGAGGCCGGTTATTTCGGTGAGATTGCTTCGGATAGGTATGTGCGCAGAAGCCGGATTCCCGGGGTGGTGCTTACGGACATACAGATTGAGATTGAGCCGGGGGAAGTCGTCCAGATTGATACGCTCATCCTGACCCGGAGGGGCATCTGGCTGATTGAGGCGAAGAAATACAAGGGTACACTCCAATATCACCTGTCTCCCAGAAGGATTGAGCGGAGGGAGCGGGGCGGGACGGTTATCGTGTTCCCCTGCCCAATCGTGCAGTTGGAGAGCCAGATTCATGCGCTTGAAGGGTGGCTGGAAAAACGGAACATCAAGTTACCGGTCTTTGGAACCGTTGTGTTCGCATCGCACAATGTATGGGAAGGGTTACCGGATGACGTAGCGATTCTCCCGGTGAGGGAGATTCCGCTTTACCTGGAGACCGGCTATAGGCAGTTGCCGGAACAACTGAGCATAGAATCGTTCGATGAACTCACTGTTCTTCTTGACCAAGAGCGTCATCATTTGCAATGGATCCCCATCTGCAAGAAGTTCAGCATCAATCCGAATCACCTGAAGCGTGGCTTCCTGTGTAAGGACTGCAGCAGATCGCTTACCCGTGAAAGTGAGCGGACGCTTCACTGCAAGGCATGTGATAAGAAAAGTAAAGCGGACTATGTCCAACTGATCCTCGATTGGTTCCTGCTTGTGCATCCGACACTGAACAATGCACAGCTCCGTGCTTTCGCTAAGATTAAGAGAAAACAGACGGCAAGCCGGATTCTCCGACGGTATGATCTTTCGGAATCAGGAAAATCAGTTGGAACGACCTATTCAGTAAATCTTTACACAGATCTGGATGGGCTGTTGCTAAGGAGGAAAGGGTAACCACTCGCTCGCCCAAGGTAACCACTCACTCCGTCTTTAAGGTTTTCGGCAATTTGCCGAAAACCGACCTCCTTGTTCGCCCCTATCATTTCCGCCTCTATCATCTATAATTAATAAACAATTCCGTTTTTTTACGATAGGAGGGAAGTAGGGTGATTCCGCGACCCATGCCCGACAAAGTAACCAAATTGCTGGAGCTGAATAAGATTCTTACCCGGTCTCTTCAACTGGAAGAGGTTCTGGAAAACCTGGTGCATGCGGCTAAGGAACTGGTTGAGGTGGCAGATGTCTTTATTATTTATTTGTACAGTGAGGATGCCGACATGCTGTACTTTGCTGAAGGCGCTGGGGTGAATAAAGACTCCCTGAAAAATCTGGCTTTCCGGCCAGGGGAGTCAATCACCGGAAAAGTCTTTCAGCAAAAGACTCCAAAGCTGTTCACATCAGAAAAAGAGATTGATGAGTACATGGAGAACATGTCAGCAGACAATTATCGGTATTACTTTGAAGGCGTGGGGCGCCGGAAAATCAAGAGTGCATTTTGTGTGCCGATCGTAAATTAAATAAAGAAACATGCCTCGGGATTGTGGCGGTCAACAATTTTAACCAAAATGGCGTATTCACAGCGGACGATATGCAGGTCATAGAGATGCTGACGGATCAGAGTGCGATTGCAATTGATAACTCCAACGTGTACCAAGCGTTAAAGGAGAAAAATGAGCTACTAAAACAGTCATTCGCTATTCACAACAGGTTTTATAAGACCCTCCTTGATGGTCTCGGTGTTGAAGAAGTGCTTTCTCTTCTAGAGGGGATGATTGCGTCAAAAGTTATCTTTCATCGAAACCCACATGGGAGAAAGGATGAATTCCTGTTTCCTGTCGGGCAGGACAACGATTTACTTGGCCAATTAGAACTGGAGAAACCCGTCAGCACATTTTCAGAAATTGAGCGGACCGCCATCGAGCGGGCAAGCCTTGTCATCGCTTTGGAGGTGATCAAGGAAAATGCCCTTCATTCCAAGGAAATTCACTTCCGGGAAGAGGTTTTCAATCAGTTGCTGGACGGAGACCTGCATCAGGCGCTGCAATACATCCAGTGGGATCCCGAGTGGAACGTTCAATGCCTGATTATGGAAGGAAAAGAAGCGCCACTATGGAACACCGATCGGCTGGTCGAAAAAGAATCCTTTGTGAAGTCCGTCGAGCATCTTGCTACGTCCATTTGCCCGGACAGCCTCATCTTTACTAAGGCCTTTCAGGTGATCATGATTATTCCGGTGTTCAGAGCATCCGCAGTTCCGGAGATGATTGAAGGGATCCGATCTTTATGGAGACACCAAAAAGAGTTTCACTTTGGCATCGGACGCCTGACCCCGGTTGACGAGTTGTCCATTTCTTATAAAGAAGCCGTACGATCCGTGAAATACGCCAAGTTACATGACTTGGACACCGTGGAGTACACGATGCTCGGGATTGAAAGACTGCTATACGAAGTCAATCCGGAAATCCTCGCGATGTTCGCAAAAGACAAGCTTGGCAAATTGAAGGAAATGGACCCGGACTATTTGGACACGCTGGGGTGCCTGATCGAGACGGACAAAAATCATAAGCAAACAGCGGAGCGCCTTCATATCCACCCCAATACGCTCTATTACCGGCTGAAGAAAATTGAAGAGGCGTTGCAGATTAATTTGAACCATGGCCAGGAATGGATGGACTTGGTCATTGCATTCAGGCTCCTTGTGACGGGCAATAAAAAAGAGCGATAAAATTCGTGTCTCCCCACATTCTTTTTTCGTCTTATTAGAACTATCATCCTAATAAGCGCAGAAAAGAGAGGAGACGGCACAATGACCGAAGTTTACTATAACTACATCAACGGCAAATGGTCGCCATCCGTTACAGGAGAAACATACGAAAGCATCAATCCAGCTAATAAACACGAGGTTTTAGGACTTTTCCAGTATTCAAATGAGGAAGATGTGGAAATTGCCATCGCCTCTTCGGAAAGCGCTTTCAAATCTTGGGCACACACTGCGGCTCCGGAGAGGGGAGACGTTCTATTCCGTCTGATCCGCCTGCTTGAAGAGCAACAAGAAGAGCTGGCCAGGATCATCACACTTGAAGTCGGAAAATCATTCCGCGAAGCAAAAGGCGAAGTTAAAAAGACGATTGAAGCGATGAAGCAGTTTAGCGGAGAAGCTACTCGAATGACTGGAGAGACCGTACCGTCGCATAACCCGGACATCTTTGCCTATACGATCCGTGAACCCCTCGGCGTGGTCGGCGTGATCGCTCCATACAACTTCCCGCTTGGAATCGGAATCTGGAAGATTGCCCCGGCTATCATTGCAGGGAATACGGTGATCTTCAAACCTGCGAGCAACACGTCCCTTATCAGCGTGAAAATCATGGAACTCTTTGAGGAAGCGGGTGTTCCAGCGGGAGTCATCAATATGGTCACAGGACCGGGTGGCGTGATCGGCAATGCGATTGGCAACCATCCGAAGATCAAAGCAGTATCTTTCACCGGGTCGACAGGTGTCGGAATGGCGCTGGGCCAGGCAGTAGGCGGCAGAGGCGCGAAGATGCAGGCGGAAATGGGCGGCAAAAACCCATCCATCATTCTTGAAGATGCTGATCTGGATGAAGTGGTGGAAAACCTCGTCATCAGCAGCTTTCTGGACAACGGACAGCGTTGCACAGGGACCAGCCGGATTATCGCACTGCGGCCAATCGCTGAAGAACTGACGGAGAAACTGGCTGCACGGGCCAAGAAGCTGGTGATCGGCAATGGATTTGAAGAAGGAGTAGACAATGGCCCCGTCATCGACGAAGGACAACTGAACACATACCTCCATTATGTCGGCTCGGCGAAGGAAGAAGGAGCCGAGCTGGTATTCGGCGGCAGGCAGATCACAGAGAACGGACTGGATCAGGGTTATTTTGTAGAACCGACCATTTTCAGCGGCGTGACAAAGGACATGACGATTTTCAAAGAAGAGATCTTCGGCCCTGTCGTCGGCATCACAGTTGTGGATACCTATGAGGAAGCGCTAGAGCTGGCGAATGACAGTGACTTCGGACTGTCATCAACTGTCTACACGAACAACCTGAAGAAAGCCATGCACTTCGTCAAACATATCGAATCCGGCGTCACACACGTGAACATACCGTCCAACTATTTCGAGAACCAATACCCGTTTGGCGGGAAAAAGGAATCCAGCATCGGACCACGCGAACAGGGTTCTTCCACTCTCGATTTCTGGACAGATTACAAGACGGTATACATTAAAGCGTGATTCGGGGAGGCGAAGGACATGGAGAAGATCGGGGTAGTGGGCTGTGGCCTGATGGGGTCTGGACTCGTGAAAAACTTGCTCAAACATCATTACCAAGTTCATGTATTTGATGTGAATGAAGAAGCGGTCAGGCGCACGGCTGATATGGGAGCATCCGCATGCGGGACGATTCCGGAACTGGCCGGAAAGGTCGACTGTATGATCCTTTCCCTTCCGACTCCTGAACTGGTTGAGCAAACCCTCTCAAAGGCTTTTCCGGCAATGGCTGAAGGAACGTTCATCTTGGATATGAGCACCAATAATGTTGTGCTGACCCGGAAACTGGCCGAGAAAGCCAAAGAAAGCAAGCTGACTTTCTATGATTGCCCGCTAAGTGGGGGACCGGTCGGAGCCGAATCCGGGACACTGACGATCATGGTAGGCGGCGAAGAACAAAAACTGCCGAACATCGATCCGGTCCTACGGGCAGTCGGCTCCCATATTGAATATGTCGGGGAAAGCGGAGCCGGACAGATTGCCAAGCTTTGTCACAATATGGTCGTAGGGGGAGTGATCTCGCTTCTGAGTGAAGCCTTGATGACCGGTGAAAAGGCAGGCGTTCCGAAGGAAAAGGTGGCCGCTGTTTTACAGAAAGGCTCGGGCCAGACACGGGTCATGGACGTGTTCGGGCCGAATCTGCTGAAGGAAAGCTTTGGAGAAGTGATTTTTTCACTCGGGAATATGAGAAAAGACATGACACTATACCGGAGCCTGGCCGAGAGTGCTGGCATTCCAACGGTATCCAGCGAGGCTTCCAGGCAGCTTTTCGACATCGCCGCGTATCAGCAAAAAGAACGAAAGGACGCAACGGCTGTCTATGAAGTCATTGAGCAGTTGGCCGGCGGGAAAGAACAGGGGAGCCGGCTGATTACAAAATAGAATAGAAATGGGGGATGGTCATGAATGAGAACACCAATCAGGTGCATGGCCTTTGGAAAGACTGGCGCCTGCATGTACTTGTACTGCTGACTGTCATCATTACTGAAGCCATCGGTACGTTCAGGATACCGGTTGGACCAGGTGTGATACTTCTTCTGCCGATGCTCTATGCGCTGATTATCGGATTGTTGCTTTACTTTACACCGGCCGTTAAGGAGAAACAGTCCAAAAACGCAGAACCGATTATCGTACTTGGCGTGGCACTTCTATTGGCAAAAATAGGGGTCATTATCGGCCCGTCCCTTCCCGATGTCATCGCCGCCGGGCCGGCATTGCTATTGCAGGAGTTGGGGAACCTCGGAACCATTTTCTTGGCATTGCCGGTGGCCGTATGGCTGGGGATGAAGCGGGAAGCCATTGGTATGACCCACTCAATCGGCCGTGAGCCGAACGTCGGCCTGATCATGGATAAATACGGTATCAGTTCTCCGGAGGGCCGCGGTGTCATGGCCATGTACATTTTCGGAACCGTATTCGGGGCAGTCTTTCTTGGGTTGATCTCAGGCTTTCTCGCAACGATTACACCTTTGAGCCCTTTGTCGTTCGCCATGGCATCCGGCGTAGGCAGCGGAAGCATGATGGCAGCCGCCAGCGGCTCTCTTGTTGCAGCATTTCCTGATATGGAAACCCAAATCATTGCGTTTGCAGGAGCGAGTAACCTCCTCTCCCTTTCAACTGGACTATGGGTATCCATCTTCATTGGGCTTCCGCTAACTGAAAAACTGTATGCCATCATGACCCGGAAGAGGGGTGAGCAATGATGCTAAAGAACATTCAGGAATGGACATTGCTTCTAGCTGTGTTCGGCGTCATATCCATCATCGGAAACTGGGTCGGCTACGATATCCTGCCTATCAGCGCATTGCCAGGCATGATTGTTCTGGTCCTGATCTGCCTTGCAGGGTTCATTTTACGGGACCTCATTCCAATCAACTTCCCGAGCATCGCCTATATCTCCATCATCGGCGTTCTCGTCTCCATGCCATGGATGCCAGGTTCGGAGAAAGTGGTAGAGTGGACAAGTCAGGTAGAACTCCTTGCCCTGGCCACACCGATTCTGGCCTATGCCGGCATCGCCATCGGCCGGTCGTGGACGGACTTCACCAAACTGGGCTGGAAGACAATCATCGTGGCAACCCTCGTCATGATCGGTACTTTTATTGGTTCTGCGCTGATTGCGGAAGTGATTCTGCGTTTCCAGGGGATTATTTGAATAAGCTATGTGTCTCCAGAACAGTGTGTTTTGGAGGCATTTCTAATTGCTTCGCGTAAGGTCAAGACGGGTAACCACTCGTTCTCCCCAGGTAATCACTCAGCCCATCCTTCCGGTTTTCGGCGAACAGCCGAAAACCTAGCTCTCACTTGAACACGAAAAAGGCTGCCCCGACCCGGGACAGCCTTTTTCAATACCTATTTACTTCAACGTATTCTTCAATACACCTAGTCCCGTAATCTCCAGTTCCACTTCATCCCCAGGCTTCAGCCAAGGATGTACCTCCGGACCGTGTTCAAGTAAGCAGCCGGTGCCAACGGTTCCGGAGCCGATGATGTCTCCGGGGTAGAGAGTGGAGTTGGCGGAGGCGCGCTCGATCATGTCGCCGAAGGAGTGGTGGATGTCTTTGAAGTTTCCTTCGGAGATTTGTTTCCCATTGATCTTTGCCGTCATCTTGAGGTCATAGCGGGCGCCGTCCCGGTATGGTTCCAGTTCGTCTTTTGTGACGATGTACGGACCGATGGAGGTGGCGGCGTCTTTGCCTTTGGCGGGGCCGAGGCCGACTGGCATTTCTTCCATCTGCAGGTCACGGGCGGACCAGTCGTTAAAGATCGTGTAGCCGAGGATGTAGTCATCGGCTTCCTCAGCTTTGATGTTACGGCCTTGTTTGCCAATGATCACTGCAATCTCAAGCTCATAGTCGAACTTCTCGCTATTGGCTGGGATCTCGACTGATTGACCCGGTCCGTGAATCGACTGGTGATTGGAGAAGTAGAATACTGGAATCTCATACCACTTAGGGTGAACCTGCAGTCCTGCTCTCTTGGAAGCATTAAGCAGATGCTGCTCAAAGGCCATGAAATCCCGGACACTGGCGGGATTCGGGAGCGGGGCGAGCAGTTCGACCTCATTCAGGCTGTACCCTTCATCCTTCGGCTGTTGTGCCAGTTGCGGAAGGATCTCTTCGCTATGTCTGATCACTTCAAGCATCGTCGAAATCTCTGAACCTCCAACTTCAACGGAAATTGGATAGACCTTCTTATCCTCGATCCAGCCGGCGACAGCTTTTCCTTCTGGGTTTCTAAATGTTACAAGTTTCATCGTACGTCATCCCCCTGCAGGTGTTTGTTGGAGTTCAGGTTTGATCGGGTCGGAAGAGAAGTTGTATTTCTCGAGCACTTCTTTTCCTTGAGGGCTGAGCGTGACATGGCGTCTCCATAAGCCCTTCTCAGCCAGATAGCCTTGTTTGATTAACTTGGAAAGGATTGCGGAGGCATGTAGTGAGTCGAACTCCTTTTCCTTCACATAGTTGTTCAAGGCATCCATACCACCCCGAAGCTTTTCGAGGAAGGTAAAGTCATCTTCGGTGAGTTGGTCTTCGGCATATCGGTGCACGCCCTCTGGCAGGTAAGCATCTGGTTCAATGCCCTCCCGGATGTGGAACGTGTAGAAGCCGGGTCCGGAATACTTTTTGCGCCCGATCACATGGCGCTGGTCCAGGTCTTCGATAATCCGGTTGCTGACAGAAGAGTCGACGCCCAGCATGTCGCTGATTTCAGCCATGGTGTCATAGCCGTAATGGATAAAGGTCAGGACACGTTTTTCATCATCAGAGAACGAGTTCGTCATGTCTGTTGCTCCTTCAAAGCTTTCCCTTGCGTAGTAATCCGGCTGGGTCATCAGACTGACGATGACTGTAGTCAGTACGGTTGCGACAAGGCCAACTACCCCGACGTGCGTGTAAGTTCCAAGAGGGAAGACACCAGTCAGGTCAAGCACCGTGAATACGGCAGTTGCAGAAATCCCGACGACTGCCCCGTAGAAAGCACCCGTTTTAGTGGTCCGCTTCCACCACATGCCGAGGAACACGAGAATCGACGGTGCACCGAGCCAGGCTGTCGAGAAGGCGAACAGGTAAAGCGGACCGCCCGGATAGAAGCAGAGAAGCCAGACAACCAGTCCGAGAATCATTGTGATGACCTTGGAAGGAACCTTCAGCTCTTTCGATGTAGCATTTGGCCGTACATAGCGCTGATACAAGTCACGCACCGCTGTACTGGAAGCCCCGATGAGTGCAGTTGTCGAAGTCGAAATCGATGCGGCAAGCGCGCCGAGAAGGGCAAATGCTGCGATAACAATTGGAAGCGTTCTCAAAACAACGCCGAAAGCGGCGGTTGGATCGACGGTTCCGTATGGAAGGAATTGATCCCCCATAACGGACCCTGCATACAGGCCGGTGAACGCGAGCACCGTGATCGGGACAAGTACGAGGAGCAGGGCACCGAACACAAAGGAAAGCTTGGCTGTACGTTCACTTCGTGTGGATGAAACCCGCAACCAGTAGTAGTTGTTGCCCCATACAAGGAAACAGGCGAAGAGGATGGAGAACGTCAGGACACTCGGATACTGCAGAGAAAGAATAGGAAGCTCGCCCCCGGCAATCCCGCTGGTCCAGTAACTGCCAGGACCCGGCCATCCGGAAGTCGCAGTGGACAGGCCGCCGAATTTCGAAATGATGGCAATGAGCATAACCGGTAAGGCGATCAGGCCGATGACCATCTGCATAAAGTCAGTGAGCGTAACCGCCCAGAATCCGCCGATGTATGTGAACAACAGAAACATCGCAAAGATCGCGGACAGGGTGGCAAGGAGCGGCCAGCCGGTGAAGCTCGTCGTAACGATCGCCATCGACATGACGTTGTTCGCCATGATGCCGAGAAGACCGAGAATCGTCGCAACGGTGACCAGTGTTCTCGTCCGCTTATCAAAGCGCATCTCCAGCCACTCAGACAGCGTATGCGCGCCGGAGCGGCGGATGTAAGGGGCGAAGATCAAACCATATAGAGCGAGACCACCGATTCCGTAAATGAGACCGAATCCGAAGGACCCCCAGAACCCGGTCATGATGGCGAGGCCGGGGCCGAGCGTAATGATCGTTCCGGCAAAGCCGATGGCCGCTACGCCGAAGATATTCACAAGCAGTCCGACTTCACGTCCGGCTATAAAGTAATCGTTGGAGCCGGTCACCCACTTGCGGGTGATCCATCCTCCTGCAACCAGGAGGGCGACAAAGGCGACGAAGAAGAGCAGAAATACACTGTTAAAGCTCACATAGATCCCCCTTTAATCGATGATTGCAACAGGTCTGGCCCAACCGGCGCTGCCTCCCTTGATGTTGACCGGGAAAGCGGCTACTTTGAAACCGTGGTTCTTCGGCAACTGATCCAAGTTTGCTAGCTTTTCAATCTGGCAATACTCCGCTTCTTTGCCTACGTAATGTGCCGCCCACAAAATACCGTCTTGCGGGTTTTCTCGATATTGCTGTGCCTGGAGCGGGAGCGGGATGTCCCATCCCCATGCATCGATTCCCATCACCTTGATCCCCTTATCAATCAGCCATCTGGTTGCTTCAGCAGACACCCCCGCATGACTGAATGCATAATCCTCGTCGTAGAACTTCTTGTCGGCATCCGTCCGGACCAGAACGATGTCATACGGCTTCAGCTCATAGCTCATTGAAGTAAGCTTTTCTTCAAAGTCCGCCACCCCAAGCTCATAGCCGGTCGGCTTATCACTGAAGTCGAAGAGCACCCCGTCACCGTAAAACCAGTCGATCGGCAGTTCATCAATCGTCCTGGACCGTTCCCCAGCGGTCTTGTCAGCGTAATGCCAAGGTGCATCGACGTGGGTGCCCGTATGAGTCGTCAGCGTGAGCGTCTCAACAGCCCAGGCTTTGCTGTCCGGAAAGTCCTCTTTCTTCAACCCGAGAATACCCGCCGCTTGCGCCGCACCTTCCTCATGAGCCATATACTCAATGCTTGGCGGAAACGGCTCCTTGGCATTAACATCCATTGGCACGCTCAGATCAATGACACGTGTACGATTTTCCCCCATTAGTAATCCCCCTTAAAGATTGTTGAGCGAAACGAAAACTGCCCTCCTTGTCCCAGAGTTATATTGGATGAATCATCAATCCCGTTTAGAATCGGTCGAGCAGCTTTTCAAACTGCTCGCCGTACTTCGCTGCCAGCTCCTCATGGAAGTCTGACACAACCTGATTCACGTAAATATCATGCCGAATATAGTTGACCGTCGTACGAACAAGTGCCGCATGACTGGAAATGACGGAGTGGGACTCTCCGGTCGCGGAATGGAGAATAAAGACCCGTGCATCATCGATCGCACAAGAAAGTTCTCCGACATGACGCCGGTCAGAGAAAGGTCCCTCATGGTGCTTGTAGTGATGCCATGGGACCGGGGCAGGGATCGGATCAAACGAGATCGACACGATCTTGACACCCCGCGCGTGTGCTTCCCGCAACTCTCCCTCAAGCTGTGAAAGCTCTGCTGTCCATCCGCTGATGTAGATGTTGGAATCCGCCCCGGCAATCAGTTCACGCAGGGTATCCAGGGAGGCGGCATAGCCGGTGATATGGTACAGCTCCGACCAATCCACATCCAGATTCGTGGAGAGACTCTGAAAGTAGCCATTCAGAAGTGCGGTATCTTCCTCGAATTCGGCTTCCATGACACTCAGCAGTTCCTCATAGGGGAGTGGACTGTACAATTTCTTGTTGCTTGAAGAACCATCGGAGACGGAAAACACCACCGTCCGTTCGTTCATCCGTTTCAATGTTTCGTATACTTTTGGGCTCGGCACTCCGGACTGCTTCGCAATTTCATTGCCGTTCATCGGATGCCGCTGAAGCAAGGCCAGGTAAATCTTTGCTTCATACTCGGTAAAGCCGTATTTCTTCAACGTTGCCAATACATTTGCTGTCATTAGTCATCACCTAACTGAAATGTACTACCTAGGTAGTAATAAGTCAATAAGCAATTAAAATATTCTGTTAAATATATAATGGTAACTACTCACGGGACGAGGGTAACCACTCAATCCGGTTTTGGGGTTTTCGGCGATCAGCCGAAAACCTGCCGTCTTGGTTTTGCCCTTACGGGCTTGGTAACTACTCACCATGGCAAGGTAATCACTCAGTGCCTATTTGTCTCTGACGTATATTGAACGGGTCTATTGGACAAGCTCTCTCTAAGTAATAAAGAAGGAGGGATATTTATGGAGCGGAGTGTGTTGGAGATTACGCCGTCGCAGTATTATTTTCTTGCGGTGGGTTGGATGGATATGTTCAATACCAGACGTCAAGAGGATGTGGAGGCCAGTAACAGGGAGCGGTTTGCGAGTATGGCGACGGAGAATTTGGTGGCGTTGCAGGAGCGGGTGGGACCGCAGGGGCTGAAGGATCTGATTGAGGCAGAGCTTACAATACGGGGACGTTAAAAGGCTTCCGGGCGCATCCGGAAGCCTTTTAACGTTTATTGAGCTACGAAGTAATTGATGAGTGTGTTTGCCCAGGCGTCGAGGCCTTGTTCGGTTGGGCGGTGGCTTTCGTCGAGGTACTCGCTTGGATCTTCCGGCCAGTTGGTCCAGTGGTCAATCAGCGGGATGCTTTGTTGCTGGGCGTAGTCTTTGAGTGATTGTATCTGGGTCTGGTAGTAGCCCGCGTTAGGAATCGGCTGAGGAGGTGTCAGCAGGAATGCCACGTCTGGGACGGCTTCCATCGCACGTTCTTCGACTTGGGCGATATGGGCCCGTTCGTCCTCGATCGTGACGACCCCGTTGTTGTTAAGCGTAAATGGTTCGTAAACGACGATGTCGTACTCGTTTGTCCACGCCAGGTGTTGCATGCCGTTGTTGACGAACTCTGTGCTTGTGCCGTCGTAGGCGAAGGCATCGACTGTGAGGAATTCTCCGTATTCCTCGTTAACGGCATTGGCAAGTCTGTCGGCAACGCCTTGGATGTCAGCAGATCCGATGACGACCATTTGTGCGGTTTCGCCGGCGTCCAGACGGGCTTTCAAAACGTCTATTACCTTTTGATCGGCATTCGCCGTAAATGCTGCAAGTTCTTCGGCTGTTAAATAAGGTTCGCCGATATCAGTTGTTGGTTGTTCATCAGTTTGTTCACTGCCGGTACCGGTTTCCGGTTCCGGGTTGCTCGCCTGGTTGAGCTTTTCCTGGTAGCTCATATAGCTAAACACGAGGATGGCTCCGCAGAGCAGAGTGAGTAATGCGACCAATAGTCCTTTCCGCACAGTTCCGGCTCCTTCCAAATATATAGATGGGAGGGCCCATCCGATCATTCTTCAATCTGGGTATTAGTTTACCATATCTTCATGCAGAAATTGTCACATTTTGAAATGAAAATGTGCTATACTCGGAGAATAATTGGAAATTATGACATATCAATATCCGAAAGTTCAAAAAGGGGCCGCATCATGGAAGAAACTATCAGTCTACAAGACCTGTTCAAGACGCTGAAAAAGCGTCTGGCGCTCATTTTGACGTGTATGATTCTAGCTATCACCTTCGCAGGTGTTGTAAGTTATCTCGTTATGACGCCTACCTACCAGTCAACTACCCAGATTCTAGTCAACCAGACGCAGCAAGAACAGGGTGAATTCACGAAGCAAGAGATTGATACCAACCTACAGCTCATTAATACATACAACGTCATCATCAAGAGTCCTAGGATTCTTGACCTCGTGATTGAACGGTTGACGCTTGATATGACACCTTCACAGCTCACCCAAAAAATTTCTGTGAACAGTGAGCAGAATTCCCAGGTCGTGACTGTCTCAGTCCAAGATCCGGAACCACACCGGGCCGCAGATATCGCCAATACCACGGCGGAAGTGTTTGAGGAAGAAATTCCGAAGCTGATGAATGTCGACAACGTCAACATTCTGTCGCCTGCAGTAGTCGGGGACAACCCGCAACCGGTTGATCCGAATCCGCCACTTAACATGGCAATTGGAGCAGTCATCGGTCTCATGATCGGTGTAGGTATCGCGTTCCTTCTTGAGTATCTGGATACATCAATCAAAGCGGAGCGCGATGTGGAAGAAATTCTTGACTTGCCAATTCTCGGTCTTATCAGCCCAATCCCTGAATCAGATGTCAACCTCGACAGCGTCGTCAGAACCCGAAGGAAGAGGAGGTGACCCACATGGCTATCCGAACGAAAAAACGCGGCAAGAAGCAACAACTTGAACAACGTGCCCGTAAGCTCGTTGTACACTCAAGTCCTAAGTCGATCGTGTCCGAGCAGTTCCGGACACTTCGGACAAACATCAACTTCTCAGTGCCTCAAGGCGACCTGAAGACGATACTCTTCACGTCTTCCTCTCCAGGGGAGGGCAAGTCGACTGTGTCTGCGAACATGGCGATGCTGTTTGCGCAGGATGGCCTCCGGGTGCTCCTCGTCGACGGGGACATGCGGAAGCCGACGGTTCACTACACATTCCATCTGTCGAACACGCAGGGGCTGTCTAACGTGCTGACCCGGCAAGAGACATCTGAAACGGTCATCCGTGAGACGGAATTTTCACCGAACCTATACGTCATGACGAGCGGCCCGATCCCGCCAAACCCGGCGGAACTGCTTGGGTCCCAGATGATGGATCAGTTCATCGACTCAGTAAAATCCCGCTATGACTTGGTCATCTTTGATGCGCCACCGGTGCTGTCGGTGACCGACTCACAAATCCTCGCCAACAAATGCGATGGAACCGTTTTTGTCGTCAACACAGGTGAAACGGAAAAAGATAATGCCGAAAAGGCAAAAGAACTACTTGAAGCGTCGAAGTCACGGATTCTCGGCGCGGTCCTGAACAACTTCAAGCTGGGCAAGGACCATTACTACTACCATTACTACGGCTCGGGAGAGTAAGGGGACTTTTGGCCCTCTTACTCTCTTCCTGTTTATATTGGACTAGGGAGGGGTTTTGGGATGATCGACACACATGCACATATTCTTTATGACTTGGATGATGGCCCGGCAGCATTGGAGGATGCACTACTGATGCTCCGGCAAGCGGAATCGGAGGGGATTACCGACATCACGGCGACTTCCCATGCACTCCATCCGCAATTTCACGCACAAAAACATGCCGTTTTCCAGCGTCTCCTCAAACTGCAGCAAGAGACAGACCGGTCAGGCATCAAAATCAAGCTTCATCAAGGGCATGAAGTCAGAATCACGGATCACATCATCGAGCGCTTTGACAACGGAGAACTGCTCACACTGGGAGACTCGAAATACTTGCTTCTCGAACTGCCCTCGTCAGGCATCCCGGGGAACACGACATCGGTCATCGGTGAGCTGCTCTCGCGGGATATCATCCCTGTCATTGCACACCCAGAGCGGAACCGTGCCATTTTGGACAAACCACAAAGGCTGGCCAAACTCGTTAACCACGGTGCGCTTGCACAAGTTACAGCCGGCAGCTTGGTCGGCAAGTTCGGCAGTGACGTCCGGGACCGGGCCGTGCAGCTGATAGACTCAAACCTCATTCACCTATTCGGCTCTGACGCCCATGATCTGAAGAAACGGAACTTCTACTTCGACAAGGCACTCACGTTCCTCGAAAAGCGCGGACACGCAGACGCCGTCGACATCTTTCTTGAGAATAATGCACGGGTCGTTGAAAACCGGGACCCGATTATTCTGGAACCTGTCGAAGCTGCACCGAAGAAAAAGTGGTTCATCTTCGGATAATCAGGATATTTTAGGAAGAAATATTTCTTCCAATATACAGGTAATCTAAAGTATAATAGTCACGTGCTTTAGGTCTAGTAGAATAGGCTTATAAAAACTGCGGAGATCTAACGAGTGGTCCATAAAACGATGCATGCTGTCAAACGCTCTGTTAACGCCATATTAAATTTTGACAACATTTCCCGTAATATGACTTCCATACAGTAGAAATCCGTTATACTTTTCTTGCCGAATCTACCAGTATTAACCGAACTATTATTTTGAAAGGAGTTGGAGAAATGGCGCATCCGAAACGCTTGCTCTTACTCGCGGTCATCGACTCCTGTATTGTCTTTTTCTCCATCTATGTCAGTTTCCTCATCTTGCATCCGGCTGCGGATGTCCTGGAATCTAAAACCCTTCTCCTCAGTGCGCTGACGATCTTCATCGCACACCATTTGACCTCGGCCTATTACGGGCTGTACCGGAAGGCTTGGGCATATGCGTCAGTCGGTGAACTCAAGGCAATCTTCAAGGCGGTGACAATCTCCATCGCAACAATTGCTGCTGTTCAGTTTGTCGGCCTGCAAGATGTATATGTACGTGTTCTTGCTATCACGTGGATGTTGCACTTGATTTTGATCGGAGGCTCCCGCTTTACATGGCGCGTTTATCGTGACTCAACTACAAAACGCCTGAAGCTAGGTGGCCGTCGTACGCTAGTTGTAGGTGCAGGACAGGCTGGCACAATGGTCGTCCGCCAGATGAAGCAAAACCCTCAAAATGGTATCATGCCTGTGCTGTTCGTTGATGACGACCAGACGAAGCAGCATCTTGACATCTACGGGGTGAACGTTGCCGGTGGATCAAAGGACATCCCGCATCTCGTCAAAGCCCATAACATCGAGAACATCGTCATCGCTATTCCATCCATGTCCAAAACGGAAATGGCGGACCTCACCAAGGTTTGTGTCGACACCGGAGCCCGTACTCAAACGATTCCGCGAATTGAAGATGTCATGACAGGGAAAGTGTCTGTGAATGACATCCGAGACGTGAAGATCGAAGACCTCCTCGGCCGAGAGGAAGTCGAACTCGATATGAAAGCCATCGCCAATAAGCTCGAAAACAAAACAATTTTGGTCACAGGAGCAGGTGGTTCCATTGGTTCGGAAATTTGCCGACAGGTTATGAAATTCAAACCAGAGAAATTATTGCTTCTCGGACACGGGGAGAACTCCATTTATCTAATTGACCGAGAACTAAGAGGGTTGAAACAATCGGAAACAAGAATTGTTTCTATTATTGCTGATGTACAGGACCGGGAACGGATCTTTGATACAGTCGCTGAACACGCACCGGACGTTATTTACCACGCGGCGGCTCACAAACATGTACCGCTTATGGAAGCAAATCCATTTGAAGCGGTGAAGAATAATATCTTTGGAACAAAGAATGTTGCAGAAGCAGCCGATACGTTTGGCGTTGGGCACTTTGTCCTCGTCTCGACAGATAAAGCAGTCAATCCACCGAACGTCATGGGTGCAACCAAGCGCTTTGCAGAGATGATTATTCAGAATCTTGCTAAGACAAGTGGGACAAAATTTGCAGCAGTAAGATTTGGTAACGTCCTTGGATCTAGAGGGTCTGTCGTTCCGCTTTTCAAAAAGCAGATTGCAGCTGGCGGCCCTGTGACAGTCACTGATGAACGCATGACCCGTTACTTTATGACGATTCCAGAAGCCTCCCGTTTGGTCATCCAAGCCGGCACACTCGCCAACGGAGGAGAAGTATTCGTCCTTGATATGGGAGATCCTGTGAGGATTGTCGATCTGGCCAAAAACCTCATCAAGCTGTCTGGCTATGAGGTCGAAGAAATCGGCATCACCTATTCAGGCATGAGGCCGGGGGAGAAGCTCTATGAGGAACTCCTTGACCCATCGGAAATTCAGAAAGAACAAGTCTTCCCAAAAATTCATATAGGGCGAGCTACGCCAATTGGCACTTCGGAGCAACAATACATTTTGGACAAGCTCCTTGATATGAGAGAGGACGAACTAAGAAGAACTTTAGTTTCCCTTGCAAACCGGAAAGTTCCGGAATCACCTAAATCACTCACAACAGCTTAAAATGCGCCGAAGTATAACTGACAGACGTGTCAGCCACTAACCCAATCTAGCTAATAATCGTTATGTTTTGAAGAAAACGGTTCGATAATTAGGATAAATTAGTAAACACTTTAGAATAAATAGGCAGTTAGTGAACAATGCGGGAAGAAAAACAGCCAAGAAGGTTAGTTTTAAAGAATACCAATATAGTCACCCGAATTTCAGATGTCCAGGAAAGGGCATTTTTTTAAAGTTAAAGGTAGGTAGTTTGTTTAGTTTATTTATAAATGCCTGTAAGTGGATGAATCAATAGAAAGTAATAAATTTTTACGAGATAGTTATTTTAGATAACAATACTACTGGAGTGGTAGTTATACGGAAAAATAAATTCCAAGTAAGGCCCAATGTATTGGGGGGATAATTAAAGGAGTGTTGCCGGATGTATATAAAGGTGAAAAGATTAATAGATATCATTCTTTCTGTAATAGGACTTATTGTCTTATCACCTATTTTTCTCATTTTAATTATAGCTATTAAGATCGACTCAAGGGGACCGGTTCTGTTCAAGCAAAAGCGTATTGGTATCAACAAGACACATTTTGATATTTTAAAATTCCGTACCATGAGTATAGATACGCCTAAAGACACTCCAACTCATTTATTAAATAATCCAGAACAATATATCACAAAGATGGGGAAATTCCTGAGAAAAACTTCACTCGATGAACTCCCCCAGATTTGGAATATTTTCATGGGACAAATGAGTGTTATTGGTCCAAGACCTGCCCTATGGAATCAATATGACTTAATAGCTGAGCGAGATAAGTACAGAGCGAATGATGTTCCACCAGGGCTAACTGGCTGGGCGCAGATCAACGGACGTGATGAGCTACCGATTGAGGTCAAGGCCAAGTTAGATGGGGAATACGTAAAAAGGATTAGTCTTTGGATGGATGCAAAGTGCTTCTTTGGGACCATTGTCAGTGTTGTGAAAAGCGACGGTGTTGTTGAAGGTGGTACTGGAGCAACAAGTGAAAAAGAGTTTGCTGCTACTAAGAATCGAACTAATTAACAAAATTAAAGGTGGATAAGGTGCTTATCAGATGGATAACAAAGTCACATTATTAATAAACACAGTAAAGTATCTCAAGCCTTCGCAAATATATTATAGAGTGTCTAACAGGTTTAAACGCGAACTCTATAAAAGGAAATTATTTACTGTGAAAGCGTCTAACACAAATAAAGTTAGAGAGGACTGCGATTACATTATACCTGAAATAGACTTTAATAATGAATATTTGGATAGGTTTGATATTCACAGCATTTTTAAGGATGAATTTACATTTATTAATCTAACGAATCAAATCGATTTGTCAAATGCATGGAATGACAAAGAATTACAACATTTGTGGAGATACAATCTTCATTATTTTGAGTACTTATTCAAAATAGCTTATGAGTCTTCAAACAGGTCCGACAACGCTAATTACTATGAAAAGTATAAAAGTATGATCACGAATTGGATTGATAATAATCCCTATGCATTTGGTGACGGATGGCATCCATATACCATTTCTCTAAGAATAACGAATTGGATTGCGACGTATGAAATATTTGAAAAAGTTATCAAGTTGGATAGTGAGTTTAATAAAAAGTTTATAGATTCTATATTCATGCAATACCAATATTTAATGAAAAATTTAGAAAAAGATGTCTTAGGAAATCATTACTTTGAAAATATTAAAGCACTAATTATTGGAAGTATCTTTTTTGGTGATACAAAGGTCAAAGAGAGGTTTAAAAAAGAATTATTAAAGCAGCTAAAGGAACAAATTTTAGAAGATGGAATGCATTTTGAATTAAGTCCTATGTATCACAAAATAATTTTAGAAGATTTAATTAAAATTACATATTGGCTTAAGGATGAAAAGGAATATGACGAACTCATTTCCTATCTTCAGAAGATGATAGATGTGACTTATAGCTTTGAAAAAGACTTTGGTAAGACACCTGCTTTTAATGACAGTGCTGATGGAGTTAGTAAGCAGTATGAACCTCTTCTAGAAGCATGTAACAAATATTTTGGATTAAGCCCAATAATCAAAACTAGCTTTGAAGAAAGTGGATTTTATATTATAAAGGATTCAAATATGAAGCTTATTTTTGATACAGGAGAAATATGTCCAACTTATCTGCCAGCCCACGGTCATTGTGACGCCTTGAGCTTTGAACTCGCAATTAATGGGGATCCCTTCATTGTTAATTCTGGAACATATCAATACGAGGGGGGCCAATGGAGGGATTACTTCAGAAGTACTAAAGCTCACAACACTATTGTTGTATCAAAACAAGAACAATCACAATTTTGGGGAAGCTTTAGAGTGGCTAAACGTATAAAGAAAGTAAAAAGAAATCAATTTATTTACAATGGTATCCAATTTTATGCTGGTTCCTATGTTTCTTATAGTGGTGCAGTACATAAAAGGTATATTGGTTATTTAGATGCAAATAGAATGATCGTTTTAGACTACGTAAATTCAAATTTGAATGATTGCACTCAAAGTTATTTACATTTTGTTCCTGAAGTAAGTTTGAAGATTAGCAACTATATTGTCCATGCTGTTAAAGGGAGTAAAGCTATAAATCTTACTCCACTAGGGATAAGTGATGTAGCGATAGAGCAAGGTTGGTATTCAAGAGAATTTAATATCAAAAAGAAGAATAAACATATAGTATTTCAAAAGAAAAAAGATCGATATTATTTTGGTTATTTAATAAATCTTAGTTTCGATAACTACCAAGTCAATGAATTTGATAATGGAATTCAAATAATTGGAGATAAAGAACTGATTATTTACTATGATGAATTGGGTGCTATGTTATGAAGATTGTTGTTATCAGCCACTATTTCCCGCCAGAGATAGGAGCACCATCTGCGAGGTTATACGAAATGGCTAGACATTGGGCTAAACTAGGTAACGAAGTACATGTGGTTACCTGTTTTCCTAACCATCCTACAGGAATAATACCTGATAAATACAAAGGCTTGAGATACAAGTATGAAGAATTGGATGGCATACATGTGCATAGGAATTATGTCTATGCTACACCAAACAAGGGTTTTATTAAAAAGACATTAGGTCATATTTCTTTCATGTTTTCTTCCGTTTTTTTCTCTATGAATAAAATAAAAAAACCAGATGTAATAATAACAAGTTCGCCAACTTTCTTTTCTATATTCTCTGGATATTGGTACAGCTTAAGAAAAAAAGCTTCATTTGTGCTTGAAATTAGAGACTTATGGCCAGCAGCGATGATCGAATTGGGTGTTATGAAAAAGGGGTTCATCACAAATATATTAGAAAAGATGGAAATGTTTTTTTATAGGAAAAGTAAGAGTTTAATTATGGTGACGAAATCGTTCAAAGAGAATGTTGTGAATAGAGGAATTGATAGTAGTAAAGTTCATGTTGTTACTAATGGAGTTGACCAAGATTTATTTTACCCGAAAGAGAAAAACAAGGAACTAATCAACAAATACAAATTGGATGGGAAATTTGTCATTTCATATGTAGGAGCTCATGGTATATCCCAAAATCTAAGTACAATCTTAAATGTTGCTAAGGTTCTAAAAGAAGAGAAAGATATTCAATTCTTATTCATAGGAGAGGGTGCCGAAAAAAATAAACTAAAGAAGATTGTTAATGAACAGGAAATTAATAATGTTAAATTTATTGATTCACAGTCTAAAGAAATGATACCCGAATTTTATAGCATCTCGGATATATCATTAATTCCATTAAAGAATATAGAATTATTTAAGACTTTTATTCCATCGAAAATATTTGAAATAATGGCTTGTGGTGTCCCAATAGTTGCAAGTTTAGAAGGGGAAGCTGCAGACATTTTAAATAAATCACAAGCCGCAGAGGTTGTTAAACCTGATAATTCCGAAGAGATAAGGCAGGCAATCATTAAACTCAAGAAAAATAAAGAATTACTTGAAAAGTTTAAGGCAAGTGGTCCTGCTTTTGTTGAACAGAATTATTCTAGAAGGAAGCTTGCAGAAGAATATTTGAAAATTATAAGTGAAATATAGAAGGAGATTTATATGATTTTACTAACAGGGGCTACAGGTTTTCTAGGAGAGCACGTTCTTGAACTGCTTGTACAAAGAGGCCATGAGGTTACTTGTTTTGTTAGAAAAACTAGTAATCTAAATAGGATTAAACAATTAAATGTTAAATATGTGTATGGGGAATTAGATGACTATAAATCAATTTGTGAGGCATTAAAGGGGAAAGAGGCTTTAATCAATATCGCTTCTCTTGGATTCGGTCATGCTCCTAACATAGTAAATGCTTGTGATGAAATGGGAGTGAAACGATCCATTTTTATTAGTACTACTGGAATATTTACTAAGTTAAATCCTGATAGTAAAGGTATTAGATTATCAGCTGAGAAACTTATTAGGGAAAGTAACTTAGATTATACAATTATTCGACCTACCATGATTTATGGTACACCTAAAGATCGCAACATGTGGAGATTAGTTAAGTATTTGGAGAAAGTACCTGTACTCCCTATATTAGGAACTGGTACATATTTACAACAACCAGTATTTGTGAAAGATTTAGCAAAAGCAATTGTTAGTGCATATGAAAAAAACACAAGTATTAAAAAGTCATATAATATCTCTGGTGCTGAAGCCCTTACCTACAATGAAGTGGTAGATATAACGGGTAAGATTTTAGGGAAAAAGGTGTTGAAAATTCATATACCAATGAACCTAAGCTACAACTTATTAAAGGTTTACGAAAAAATATCAAAAAAACCAAAACTGAAGGCTGAACAGGTATTAAGACTTAATGAAAATAAAGACTTTTCTTTTGAAGAGGCCAAAATTGATTTAGGGTATAAACCGATGAGTTTTGAAGAAGGAATTAAACTTGAAATTGAAAAGAGATAACTAACCGAAGGAAGGGTTTTATATGATTAATGTTATTGGGTTGGGATACATTGGGCTGCCAACAGCTCTCATGTTTGCAAAGTCTGGGATTAAGGTAGTGGGAACTGATTTTAATGAAAAATTAGTTAACTCTCTGCGTCAAGGTGAACTTACATTTGAAGAAGAAGGATTAGAAGAACTTTTCAAAGCAGCTATTAAGAATGGGATCGAGTTTACAACTGAGTATCAGAAGACCCGTACTTACATTGTTGCAGTGCCAACGCCATTTCTTAAAGATAGTAAAAAACTCGACCCGAAGTATGTTACTACGGCTGTGAATAGTGTTCTTGACGTTTGTGAAAGGGGAGCAGTAATAATCATTGAGTCTACAGTATCCCCGGGAACAATCGATAAATATGTTCGGCCGGAGATTGAAAAAAGAGGCTTTATTATTGGGGAAGATGTTCATTTGTTACATGCTCCAGAAAGAATTATTCCAGGAAATATGATTTATGAACTTGAATTTAATTCAAGAACGATTGGGGCTGATAATCTTGAAATAGGTGAAAAGATTAAAGGTTTATATGCTAATTTTTGCAAGGCGGAAATTGTTGTAACTGATATAAGATCAGCAGAAATGTCTAAAGTTGTGGAAAATACTTTTAGGGACATTAATATTGCCTTTGCTAATGAATTAGCGAAAATTTGTCATACAGACAATATGGATGTTTACGAGATTATTAAAATTGCAAATATGCACCCAAGAGTAAATATTATGCAACCTGGTCCTGGCGTTGGAGGACATTGTATTTCTGTTGATCCATGGTTCTTAGTTGGAGATTATCCGGATTTAACCAATCTAATTTTAACCGCCCGTAAAATTAATGATTCTATGCCTAGACATGTACTTGGTAGAATCAGGGATATAATGAGAGAGCATGATATTAAGGATATTTCAAAAGTTGGTCTTTACGGCTTAGCTTACAAAGAAAACGTAGATGATACGAGAGAAAGTCCAACACTTCAATTATTAGAAAGAATGGATGAGCATTTAGCCTTTGGAGTGAAAGTTTTCGATCCTCTCGTGAAAGAAAGAATTGTAGAACATCAATTTATGAACTTTGAAGACTTTATAAATGAAATAGAAATAATTGTGATTATGGTGGGGCATGATCACATTAAGAACAATATCGATCTTGTAAAGGAAAAGTATGTGCTTGATACAAAAAATATCTGTGTGTTCGAAGGGACATATAAACTATAATGTAAAGTTGGTATTAAGATGAATAAAAAAGTAATGGTAGTATTTGGGACACGGCCAGAAGCTATAAAAATGTGTCCCTTAGTTAAAGAATTAAAAACAAGGGATAAGTTGGACACTGTTGTTTGTGTAACAGGACAGCACAGACAAATGCTAGATCAAGTTTTAGATGCCTTTAGTGTTGTGCCGGATTTTGATTTATCCATAATGAAAGAAAGGCAGACACTATTTGATGTGAATATAGGTATCTTAGAAAAAATCAGAAGAGTTTTAGAAGAAGTAAAACCGGATGTAGTTTTGGTCCATGGCGATACTTCTACAACCTTTGCTACTGCCTTAGCTTGTTTCTATATGCAAATTCCTGTCGGTCATGTGGAGGCGGGGCTGAGAACTTATAACATCTACTCACCATATCCAGAAGAGTTTAATCGTCAAGCTGTAGGTATTATAGCGAAGTATAATTTTGCGCCGACTGATATGTCTAAAGATAATCTTATAAAAGAGGGAAAAGATAACTCTACGATTTTTGTGACAGGCAACACTGCCATTGATGCACTGAAAACTACGGTTAGAAATGATTATTCACATGAGCACCTAGAGTGGGCTGAAAATAGTAGACTTATAATGATTACTGCTCATAGAAGAGAGAATCTTGGGGAACCTATGAAAAATATGTTTAAAGCTATTAAAAGAATCATTGATGAGTATCCAGATATAAAGGCGGTATATCCAATTCATATGAATCCTGTAGTTAGAGAGACAGCAAATGAAATTCTTGGGACCTGCGATAGGATACGAATCATAGAGCCCCTAGAAGTTTTGGATTTTCATAACTTTCTTTCAAATTCATACTTAATATTGACTGATAGTGGTGGCATTCAGGAAGAGGCTCCAAGTTTAGGGAAACCGGTATTAGTTATGCGCGATACAACAGAGCGTCCTGAAGGAATAGCAGCAGGAACATTGAAACTGGTAGGTACTGATGAGAATGCAATTTATCAATCGTTTAAAATGTTGCTTGAAGATAAGGAAGAATATAAAAAAATGAGTCAAGCACGTAATCCATATGGAGATGGATTTGCAAGTAAAAGAATAGTGGATGTTTTGGAACGTCATCAATTTTAAGCTAAATGATAAAAGAAAGAGGATATCTATATGAAACAACTATTTCTGATGGTAAATGACGGATCCGTAAAGTTAGTTGATACTCCTCCACCCACGGTGAAGGATAATTATGTACTGGTTGAAACGCTTTACTCAATTGTTAGTGCTGGAACTGAGAGAGGGCTTACTTCCTTTGGAGGTAAAAATCTAATCCAGAAAGCATTGGAACGACCTGATCAGGTTAAAAAGGTTACAGAAAAAATGTCAACTGATGGAGTACTAACTACAATCGACTCAGCATTTAATCGTCTTAAAGAACCAATGCCTATGGGTTATTCAGGTGTAGGTAAAGTTATAGCTTGTGGAAGAGGTGTATCAGAAGTTGAGGTAGGTGATTTAGTTGCAATGGCTGGTCAAGCCTACCATAGTGAAGTAAATCGTGTGAATAAAAACTTAATAGTTAAAATACCTAATGAATTGAAGGACTTCCGTCAGGGAGCATTATGCGCTTTAGGTGGAATAGCCTTACAAGGTATACATCAGGCACAAGTTGTTCCGGGGGAGACAGTTGCTGTAGTTGGACTTGGTCTATTAGGTCACATCACAGCTCGTATTTTAAATGCTTATGGGTGTGATGTTATTGGTTATGATATCATTGATAAATCGCTTCCAGGAACAAATCTAAAAGCTTTTGTAAATTCTAATGATGAAAATGCAGAAGATATAACTAAGTCTCTTACAAAAGGAAGAGGAGTAGATAAAGTCATCATAACAGCCGCCGCAAATAACAATGCCCCTATGGATTTAGCGGCAGCCATTGCTCGCGACCGTGGAACTATATGTATGATAGGTGTAACTCAAATGAATATAGATAGACGACCCTATTACGAGAAAGAACTAACATTTACAATAGCTCGCTCGTATGGTCCTGGTAGATATGATCCGAATTATGAAGAAAAAGGATTTGATTATCCAATAGGGCATGTTCGTTTTACTGAAGGTCGTAATATTGAAGAGTTTATCAGGTTGATTGCTGAGAAAAGAGCTGACTTTGCTGATTTAATTACACATGAAATTGATTTTGACGATGCTGAAAGTGCTTATGAAATAATCACTACTAATAAGCGAAGAGAAAAATACATCGGAATATTACTTAAATATTCTCCGAATAAAAGTAAATGGGAAAGTGTAGTTCAAAATACAAAGAAGATAACAATAGATAAGAAGCAAATTACAGTAGGGTTGATTGGTGCAGGAAACTTTTCAAAAAACACACTGCTACCAATAATGAACGATACGGGCTTATATCATTTAAAAGCTCTAGCTACTACTGGAGGAGTAGGCGCAGCTCAAGCAAAAGAAGTGTTTCCATTTAACTATGTAACTAATGATTATACAAAATTATTGGGAGATAAAGAAATAGACTTAATAGTTATCTCTACTCAACACAATAGTCATGCAAAATTTATTATAGAAGCGCTTGAAGCCGGAAAACATGTATATTGTGAAAAGCCACTATGTTTAACTTTAGAAGAACTTGATAGAATTGAGAAGGCTTACAGAAAAAATGAAGGAGAATTATTCTGTGGAATGAATCGGAGACACGCTCCATTAGTCCAGCAGATAAAAAGTAATCTTGCTACAGATAAAATTCCGGCTGTATATGACTATATCGCCAATGCTGGTTTTATTCCTGAAGATCATTGGACCCAAAATGAAAAAGTTGGTGGAGGAAGGGTTATTGGTGAAGCATGTCACTTTGTTGATGTAATTCAATATTTGGACGGTAGTGAGTTGTTATCTATAAATGTAACTTTTGCTCAAAATGAATCATACCCGAAAAAGGACAATGCAATTATTACACTGTTTTTTAAATCAGGAGCAATTGGAAATATTATTTACACTTCAATGGGATCAAAGAAATATCCTAAAGAACAGCTTAGAGTCTTCTCAAACGGTATAGTTTGTGAAATGGATAATTACATTAAAATGAATCAGTATGGAAGCGTTAAGAAATCTAAACTTAAATTGCGTCAAGATAAAGGTATCTACAACGAATATAAATACATCTATAATGTACTAAAGGGTCAAGAAAAGAATACTGTAATTGAGGATGCGTTTATTAATCATCGTTTACTAATAAAGGGGATTAATAAATGATATTTGTTGGATGTAGTTTGGCCTAAAGAACTCTCTCGGTGATAAAACTTATGTAGTATGTGGGGAATTTAACACTTGGATAATTTAAAAGAGGACGTTAATTAAATTACGGGATATAATTACTGCGAAAAAATATATCTACTGATTCTAGTATTGAGTCATTAGAGGCATTAATTTATAAGTTGTCTTCTAGTCACTAAAAAAGAGGGCAAAGTTAGGGGGTACATAATTTGAATAAGATGGATTTATACTATAAATTACCCGTATTCTTGCAAAATCTTGCTTGCTACTACGAAGGGAAAAAAATTGATAAGGCAAGATATAACAAGTTTTTCTGGGCTTATTTAAAAGAATATGAAGCAAGAAATAATTGGTCATACGAACAATTGGCTACATATCGTGATAAAAAGTTACAGAAAATGATTAAACACTGTTATGAAACAGTACCTTATTACAAAAAACAATTTGACTATATTGGGTTAGATTATCGAACAATTAAATCTAAAAGTGACTTAAAGTTATTGCCGATTCTTACAAAAGATGAAATTAAAAAAGAACCTAGTGCTTTTATGTCTTCTGCAATTCCTAGAAGAAAGCTAAAGATTCATTATACAGGTGGAACAACAGGCAGTGGGTTAGCGTTTTATACAACTGACAAAGAAGAAGCAGAGCAATGGGCTGTTTGGTGGAGATATCGGAGAAACTTGGGCATTGACTTTAATATGTGGTGTGGAAACTTTGGAGGCAAGACCATAGTTCCTGTCAATAACAAAAAGCCACCATTTTGGAGATATAATTCACCAGGAAAGCAGGTGTTTTTTAGTGGGTATCATATAAATGAAAAAACTGCAAAGTATTATGTTGAAGAAATTAAAAGAAGGAAATTACAATGGTTGCATGGATATCCTTCTAACTTGGCAAATTTGGCATCATATATGCTTACACAGGGAATAAAACTTGATGTGAAATTTGTAACTATTGGCTCAGAAAACCTCTATGAATACCAATCCGATTTAATAAAAAGAGCTTTTAACACAAAACCGATTCAACATTATGGATTAACTGAGGGAGTTGCGAATTTTTCGCAGAATATTGATGGTGAAATATATGTGGATGAGGATTTTAGTGTAGTAGAATTTTTACCTACTGATATTGCTTCCTCTTCTATTATTGGAACATCACTTTCAAATTGGGCAATGCCTCTTCTAAGGTATGACACGGGTGATCAAGCAATCGTTAATATAGACATGAAAAATAATCAATTCGGTGGCCGAATTGTTGATAAAATAAGTGGAAGAACTAATGAGTTTGTAGTTTTAAAGAACGGTTCTCAGGTATCCTCTGCTGCATTAAGTTTGGTTTTTAAAGAAATTGTTGAGATTAGAGATGCACAGATTGTTCAAAAGAGTAAAGACTTGATTTTAGTAAGAATTGTACTAACTGATGCAGATTTCGATCAAAGTAAAATTACTAGAGCTTTAAAAGAGCGCTTAGGGAATAAAATGAATATATCCTATGAAATTGTTGAAAATATCCCTCGCACCTCAAGAGGAAAAAAAAGACTTGTAATATCTGAAATACAATAAGGAGTACTTTATGAGAAATAAAAAGATATGTATCATAACACTTAGAAATCTTTATGCGATAACAAGCCTTCCTAAATATAAAAAGAGTTTTGATAATAAAAAATTTGATATAATTTATTGGGATCGACATGATATCGATGAAGATTGTGGAGCAGACAAACACTATCCAATGAAATACAAGGTACCTAATTCAAAATTAAGTAAACTAACAGGTTATTTAAAATTTATTAGTCATACCAAAAAGATCCTAAAGAAAAATAAATACGAAAAAATAATTCTGCTTCCTACACAATCGGCAGTAATATTATATCCTTTTATAAAAAAAGAGTACAAAAAAAGATATATTCTCGATATAAGAGACTATACAGCTGAAGAGAATTTTTTATTTTATTATATCCAAAAACAAATAATAAAAAACTCTGGTTTAGTTGTAATCACTTCTCCAGGGTTTAAGAAATTTCTTCCTAAACATGATTATGTAGTATCACATAATGTTACTAAAATTCCTGAAAGTTTTATTTCACAACATAAATTACGAGATAATAAAGAGAAAATTGTAATTTCTTGCATTGGTGGCATAAGGTTTCACGATCAATTTAAAAAAGTTATAAAAGTGTTTAAAAATGATAATAGGTATTTATTAAGATTTATTGGAAACGGTTCAGAGGGATTACGGGAATTTTGTATTGAAAACAGTATTAATAACGTTGAGTTAATTGGTCGATTTACGCCTGATAAAACATTAAATTATTACATGGAAACCGATATAATTATGAATTTATATGGTAATAATGACCCTTTATTAGATTATGCATTATCAAACAAATTATATTATGCTGCGATAATGGGGATTCCTATTTTAGTCTCGCCGGATACATATATGGAAGAAATAGCGGTAAAAAAAGGAGGATTTGGCTTCACTTTCGATTTAAATAATAATACCTACAGTTTAGATGAATTATACGATTACTATACCAATATAAATTGGAAGGACTTCAACAAAAAATGTTCGGATTTTATGAGCGTTGTTAGAGAAGAGGAGTTAATATTTCAACAAAAAGTAAAGGAGTTTGTGACTACATAGCACATATGTGATTTTTATGTTGAATAGATTAAAACAAAGTTCTTTTTTAAAATCAATAGTTACTCTAGCCTCTGGTTCGCTTGTTGCTCAAATTATTGTATTAGCAATATCTCCGATTTTGACAAGGCTTTATACTCCTGAAGAATTAGGAGTGTTTACTTTTGTAATTACAATAACTACAATGTTTGGAGGTATAATATGCGGGCGCTATGATATGTCTATTGTAATAGAAGAAAACGAAAAAAATACTCATTCACTTATAAAATTGTGTGTCATAATATGTTTGTTAATGAGTTTTTTGGTGAGTGTTGGGTATTACATTTATATAAGTTTAATAAATAATGATTATAATCGTTTTGATTATACCGTAATATTCGTATTTGTAATCTTGATAACCAAAGGAATAACTCAAATTCTAACAGCTTACAATAATCGAAACAGAGACTACACCCTGATAACTAAAGTCTATCTTATTAGAACTACTTCACAAAATGTGGGAATGGCATTTCTAGGATTAATGAAAAGTGGAGTCCTTGGATTGCTTTTCTCATATACCGCTGGAATGTTGTTTGGTATAAGAACTCAAATGAAATCTATAAAGCCTATTATAGCCGATGTTAAAAGAACTAAAATTTCAGAAGTTCTCAAAGTTGCAAGCTTCCATTCAAAGCAACCATTTCTTTCTGTACCGGCTCTTTTTGCTAATAATTTTTCTTATTCTTCTATTAATATTTTTATCCAAATGTTATATGGCACAGCTGCTTTGGGGATATATTCAATTTCATTTCGTGCTTTAGGTCTACCCTTAAATGTTGTAAGTGGCAACGTAGCAAAAGTTTTTTTAGAACAGGCATCTAAGGAATTTAATGAAACTGGACAATTTTTAAAGGCCTTTACGAAAACAACATTGTTTTTATCGACTTTAGCAATCCCGATGGTTATATTTATGATTTATTTTGCCCCCCCCCTCTTTGGCATAATATTCGGTGAAGGTTGGGAATTGGCTGGTGAATTCGTTAAGTTATTAGCTCCTATGTTTGGAGTAAGATTTGTGGTAACATCGTTGACACCAGGACTTCAAATTGTTAAAAAACAAGAATATGATTTGTATTTACAATCATTGTTTATAGTAATGTCTATTTCGGGATTTGTTATTTCACACTTAATGAACTTAACAATAAATAACTTCCTGATATTCATAAATATATCATTTACTTTTGTTTATTTGATTTTTTTTGTCGTTATTTTCAAATTTTCGATAAAGAAATGAATATAGGGGATGAAATAATGCGCTTTGAGGATAAATATGTTTAGAGCTAAGGATTTCATTTTTATTTTTCTAGTTAGTATAGTTTGTATTTGGTGCGCTCTTTATTTCAATCTAATGAATCAATATGAAATGTATGAAAACTTGGCGTTTTTTCCACTTGTATTTTTAGTTGTTTTTGTATTCTTTTTATATCCTATGATAGTTAAACATAAATCAATTACTATAGTGATTTTTTCAATATGTTCTGCCTTGAGATATATTTTACTTCCATTTGTCTATGCCACTAACCCTGCATTAGGCTTTTCTGGTTTTAGCACTACCAATTCAGTAATCATGGATAAAGCTATATATCTAATGATTTATGAACTTTTAGCTACTGGTTTTTTTATATTTATTATATATAGCTTAGAGGCAAATAAAAGGACCACAATTAAAGATGATGTAAGTTTTGTTGATGGGAAATTTATTTATAAAATATTTGTTCTTTTTTCTATTGCAGTTGTATCGTTATTTCCTTCAGTTTTAAATAAAATTAGTTTTTTTGTGATAGGGGCAAATACGGGAACTAGATTATCAGTTTTAGAATCTAATAACACCTTCGATAATGTAATCCTGCAAGTTTTCTTGATAGGTATATATACGGCCTTTATTTTGCTGGTTAATAACTTTAAAGATAAATTTAAGAATAATGGAAATACAGGTTATGTACTCCTAGCTGTTTTAGCAGCAATGTTGTGTATTAGCCTGATCGTAGAAGAAAGTCGATCAACTCAGGTTTATGTTGCTTTTGCTTCAATATATCTTTTGATAAGATGCTTTCCAAAATACAGAAGATTGGTAGCCGGTGTTTTAATTTTTACACTGGTAATTGTATTTTCTTTAATGACTGCTTATAGAGTTTTGGGGATTTACAAGCATGATTCTTATACATCGGCATTAGAAAATGAAAATATAAGTGAAGATTTTCTTACTAAAAATATTGAACTTTACTTATTGGGGCCGCAGAGTATTGCATCTTCTTTTATTCTAAAAGATACCATGTATGATTCGTTTACCTATGATAGAGCAATCTTTGATATATTAAGATCTTTCTTAGGAACAAATTTTTTAGTTAAAGATTCAGAAATGAAAACCACAAGTAACATATACAATTCTTTTATATATGGTGAGAATGCTGAATCTGGATATTTTCTCCAAATAACTGCCCAAGGATATCTATATTTCGGTTGGATATTTTCTCCAGTTTTACTGTGTATATTTATTTTAATTTCAAAGTTCATAGAAAATAAATTAATTAATACAAAGTCAATCTATATTGTATTTTTCGCGTCTTATATTTTAATAAGAACATCTAGCTCTATGATAGGTGGAACTTATAACGGATACATCGGAGCTATTTCTAGAATTTTAGTTCCTGTGGGTTTATTAATACTAATCCAAAAATTAGTGAATGCTTATTTCGAAAGGAAAAGGATCATTAGTACTTAAATAGGATAAATAAATCTATAACTATTCACTTATAAGTAACTAATGCTACTCGAGACGAAAAATTCTATTTCGGTTCTCAGATTGCTTAAATAGACATTACTACCATAGAGAATATTATAAACAGCTGCATGGGGGCAAGCTGTTTATAATAGCCGTTTTCTCGCAGCCTGATAAACTCTAAAAGACAATGCTAATTATGACAAAAGATCCTGCAGAATTGTGGTAACCGTATTAATGGCGTCTTACATTTCCGTATGTTTGACCGTGCTGAAGTCGGTTTCTGCTTGGTCCAGGTTGTCTATGAGTGTGCTCTGTGCTGGTTAACTCTCTGCGGTGTGGAGCACCATGAGGCTACGGTATTGTATTTAAAGGAATTTCACTTTTCATGCCGAATAATTAGGGGAGGGGGAGGGATAGCAATTGAGGTCTTTTAAGTTCAGACGCCTTGCCTTCGATGACTGGGAAAGGGTTGCCCGGGGAGTCATCGAGGAGTGCGAATATTGTCTAGAAATAAGGACGGAAAATACGGCTATAAAGCAGTATCTAAAACACCATATAGATCACCAAGTCACGATCTCTAACCCGGTCTCTTGGACTGAAAATGACTACCTTGTTCACTTAGGGGACTATAAAGCCATTTATATGGATGATGAAGGTATTATGCTGAGAAAGCTAAAAGCAAGGGAAAAGAGTGCTAAATGTGGGCGTTCTTAATGCTATAAGAATCTTTTTTGGGGAGAGCTGAAATAGTTCTATTACATTGTTGAAGAGGCTGGGGGGATCATTTTCCCTTCAGCCTCTTAAGATTATATTCCTTATTCGAATCTTAACGCCCGACTAGGCTGCAACCTAGCCGCCTTAATCGCCGGATAAACCCCGCATACAATGCCAATCAGGATAGAAGATCCAAGTGCGAGCTGGATGACCCACATCGGCAGAACAAGCGGGAAGATCGTGATGGCTCCATTCCACCATGTGACAAATCCATAACCAAGCGCCAGACCAATAATTCCTCCTGCCAGACAAAGTAGGATCGTTTCAAATAGGAACTGGAATAGGATCTCGATGGTGGAGGCGCCCAGTGCTTTTCTTATTCCAATTTCCCGTGTGCGCTCCCGAACAGACATGACCATCACATTCATGATGCCGGCACCGCTGATGACGAGTGCAGTGGCTGTGATGCCAATTAGCATGACTTGCAGGATCCTCGTGACCGTGTCGATAGCCTCTAGCATTTCAGTCTGTTTGACCGTGCTAAAGTCGGTCTCTGGGTGGTTTATTTTGACCGCTCCGTGCACGTCTTTTTCCGCCTGATCAAGGTTGTCGATGGAGTCGGCTTTGACATAGATGCTCGTCAGGTTTTCCGTGCTGGTCACCTCAAGTGCGGTCTGGACCGGCATGAGAATACTGTTATCGGAAGTCATGCCGAGAGTGGCTTCGGATTCCAGCACACCGACGACAGTGAAGGATTCTCCCTGGATGGTGACTTTCTTACCGACCAGGCTTTCTTCTTGAGTCGGTGCCTCTGCGGCACTGACTGAGTGGCCGGTTAGTCTGTCCAGCAGCTTCTGCCACCAGGTTTTCTCGGGTTCTGCTTGCTTTGAAGGATTCGTTTCAGGCAGTTCTTGTTTCTGATTCAGCAGGGAAGCGTGGATCCCGCTCCCGAGCACGACTACCCGGTTTTTATTGGCCCCTTCGTCATTCGTGAAAAATCGCCCTTCTTCAAGGGTCGTATGTAACACTTCCTGGTAGGATTCACTCGTACCCACGAGCATGCCTTCCACCGTGGTCGGCTCTCCGTTTCCATTGTCGTACTGGATGCGGCCTACCGTTTCCAGCATAGGGGTCACAGACTTGACGGATTCCAGTTTCCCGATCTCCTCGGCGTCGGTATTGGTCAATGTGCTCGGCGTACTGGACACGCCGCTCAGGAAATTATGGGCTCCGCCTTCGTCCTTCAGCACACGCCCAGGCATGACCATGATCTGTTCCGCACCGAGGCCGCCCATCTGCTTCATCACCGTATCCTTGACGCCTAGGGAGATGGCGGAAAGGGCGATGACGGCAAACACCCCGATGACCACGCCGAAGATCGATAGCAGCACCCGGAACTTATTGCTCCAGATCCCGAGGAGCGCCATCTTAAAGGCTTTGAACAGTCTCATAAGCTTGCTCCTCCTTTATCCGTCCGCCTTTCAGGTGTAGGATCCGCTCCGCCCGTTTCGCCACTTCCGGATCATGGGTGATCAGGATGATCGTCACCCCGCGTTGATGGAGTTCATCGAATATCTCCAGGATCGATTCCGTCGTCTGCTCATCCAGGCTCCCCGTCGGCTCATCTGCCAGAAGCAGGGAAGGCTCATTCACAATCGCACGCGCAATCGCCACACGCTGCTTTTGCCCGCCCGAAAGCTGATGGGGCTTCGCCTTCAGCTTTCCTTCGAGTCCGACCATTGCGAGCGCTCTTTTGACGCGGTCTCGCTTTTTTGACTGCCATTTCCGCTGGTACGCCAGCGGGAGGATCACATTCTGATACACCGATAAATTCGGGATCAGCTGATAATTCTGGAACACAAACCCGATCTCCTCATTCCGCAAGAGCGTCAGCTTTCCGTTCCCCATCCGATGAACCTTCTTATTACGGAATATGTACTCACCGCCATTCGGCCGTTCCAGCGTCCCGAGGATATTCATCAGCGTACTCTTCCCCGTACCCGAAGCCCCCATAATCGCCACATACTCACCCTCATCAAGCTCAAAATCCAGCCCCTCCAAAACCGACTCCTTACCCGCAGCCGACCGATACGACTTACTGATATTCGATAACCGGATCATCTGAAAACCTCCCACTTCGTCAGCAATAGACACGCTTCCCCCCGTACCCTCTATCTTTAACACGAAAACTAGCTCATGAAAATGGACGGAAAGGCATGAGTTGGGGAGGGGGAGGAGGGGGAATCGTAGGTGAGTGGGTTACAAATGGCATAGGCGGCCGGGAGGCTGCTCAATCATGGTGGGTTCCCACCTTCATTACGCCCAGTCCCCACCAGCACCCCTGCGAGTTCCCACCTCCGGTGGGTTGAATTCCTACCAAGCCCCTTTTGAATCCCTACCTTTAGGCTGTCAGCTCCTACCGAAATATGAACTTACTCCGATATGGTTAGTAGCTATCTAAACGACTGAGATGGGGAGTCCATAAGAAAGGTTGTTCTAGAGTCCGGAGCGCGATGCCTATCTTTATCCGAAAGATAGAGAGTTGCCATTTTCGAAATTTAGGATGTTACCACTTACGAAAATTAGGATGGAGCCACTGTATCCGAAAACAATTTCTTACGAAGCTTCATCTGAAAGCTGTTATCCTGCACACCGAATGTGTGGATTTTGCTGCGCTGAAGCAGGCGGTAAGGATAGGGCTGTGAGCGTCTGGATGCATCAGGTAACGCCCTCCTAACTTGATACTTTGATCGAAGGGGTATTATATTGTGCTCCCAAACGGTTTACTAGTTTTAGGAGAAGAGATCATTGAGAGCTGGCTTATTGGGTTAAGCAGTTGCTGGGGATGGTTACTTCTTGGAAGTGAGTGATTACCAAATAAATTGGATGGGAACACTGTTGGGGAAATATTCCTCACCATCGGGGAGGGCATGCGCGTTTGATTCTGACGTTGAATTGTTTAGAGGCTTCATCACCTCTGCGCCTTGAAAAAGATTTTAGCAGGAATGGTTTATGCTTATGAATAACGATAGAAAGAACGTCTTACCTATTTCATCAATCTATACTTTGCTGTGGGCCGTTTTCATTGTCATCGCTACATGCACGAGCGATCCACATGCCTTTTTATATGAACGCGTCGTGAGTTTTCATTTGGAATTCGCGCCCAACTTTCATGACCTGCTCATACTCAGTTGTTCACCTTCAAAGCAATTTCTACTTGATTCAGAAGACAGGGCACTTGTTATCATTTGGGGTCTTGTATGGATTACTTGTAACGTGGATCAACCGACCAGGTCAGGCGTTTGTTCTGTGTGGGTTATTTGCGTTGTTTACGGAGGTCCTTCAATTGTTCTTTCTACGCAGTGGCCGGCTTTTTGACGTAGGCATTGATTTATTGGGTATCTTCTTGGCTTATCAACTATTCATCATGTATATGAATCGACAAAGGGCAACGGATAAGCGTTTGTTTTGATGTCCGGTTGCCCCGAGTGAGCGGTTATCTTTTATAGGAGAGTGATTACCAAACGAGTCGGCAGGGAAGCTACATGTTCCCAGCCGACTTATTTATTATCCTCATCGGCTTTCCCCTCAATGAACCATTCCTCGATAAACAATAGCTCTTCCTCTTTGCTCAGCAGGCCCCTGGCTTTGCCAAGTGTGCCTTTCTGGAGTTTCCAGATATAGTTGTGGTCCTCATCGGCTTCGCTGAAGTCGCCGTTTTCCCATTTGGCGATAATCTGGATCAGTTGTTTCTTCACGTGGGGTGAATGAAACTTTTTTGAGCTGGAAACGATCGATTCGATCTGTTCAATGTTCCTTCTTGTCATAGGGATCGCTCCCCATTTCTGGTTGGCCACGATTTTCTGGTGGGTCATCTGATGCATGATGTCCAGGATCTTCTCTTCCGGGGAATTGCCGTTGACGCCCGTCCGGTCCAACCCGTCAATTTCCTTTAAGGCCTCCGTTTCCTCGAAGGTCTCTATAAACTCATCTTGCGTAAGAACTTCCTCCGGCTGCGAGTAGGAAAAGCGAGTCTGGTAAATGACGAGAGTGGCGACGGCCAGGAGCGCCAGCGCTGCAATCAGGATTCCTTTCTTCTTCATCCAATCCCTCCGGTCGGTTGTTATGTCTATTAGCTAGTTATCGAAAAGTATACGACTTCATATAGGTAAAGCCTGTCGAAGATTCGCCTGCGACATTCTTTTTTTATTGATTAGAGGAAGGCCTCCTGGCGGCCGTCTTCAATCGCATGGATGCTTAGGGCGATGCGAGGGGTCAGTAAGATTTTAAACAACGACAATAAAATCAGGAGATTTCGCTTAACGCCCGTGCTGATATTCCGGGTTCCGGATAATCAGCAGTATGTTCCAACCTTCCATTTCGAACTTGATGAGAGGGTTCGTAATAAATTGTTCGCTCTACAAACGAACTCACACTTTGTTAGAGTTTCTAATCCGCTCACTTCATCCACCTTTTCCGCCAACTGTTGATTAAACGATCAAACAGAGGCGGAGGAGAACCGTTCGCTCTTCTCTGCATTCGTGAGAGGTTGCCATTGAACTAAACTGAATAGAAGAAGGAGCTGCCGCGTCCCCCGAATATTCACCAGCGTTCTCTGACCCGTACCAATAGCTCCCCAATCCCCACCAATGGGTACCTGAGATCCTACCAAGGGGTAGTCGAACTCCTACCTATACCTATTGAGTTCCAACGTCCGGTGCAGGATGCCTTTTGGGCAAAAGTGTGTGGCTCATATGGGAAAGCACTTATTGCTTTATCAAAGTTGAGTCAATTCTTTCTCAATTTCTATTGAAAGAATATGCATCAATATGTATAGTTATATCCATCAATGAATAATCATCAAGAACTGAATAAGTCTGTCTATCACTTATTCAAGCTCATTTATTCTGCATCAAACACCTATTTAATTTAAATTATCAAAATATTTATTGCATTCAACCAATCCTTTCTGTATAGTCTTATTCAATTACGAATACTCATCTACTACGATTCCATCCCAGGAGGTGCCGCATGTCCATCTTTTCCATCAACCCGGATACCCAATTTGAGATCATTGATTCGACGGAGGAAGATCTGATTGTGACGAACCGGGACGGGGTGATTGTCCAGGCGTCGCGGATCAGCGGGCGGCATTATGGGGTGACGCCGGAGTCGCTGCTGGGCCGGTCGGTGTATGACCTGGAGCAGGAGAAGGTGTTTGTGCCGGCGATCACGCCGCTCGTCCTGAAAGAAAAGAAGAAAGTGATGCTCGTGCAGGACACGCCCAACGGGACACGTGAGCTAATCCTCGGGTTTCCGCTGTTTGATGAGGCGGGTGAAGTCGAGTATGTCATCAGCTATTCGTGCGAGTGGTCAGAGCTGATCGTCATCCAGGACTACCTGAACGAGCTGGAGACAGAGATGGCCCGGATGAAGGAGGAGCTGGATCTGCTTCGGCGTGAGACGGCGGTTCCGGAAGGGCTGGTCCTTGCTTCGCGGTCAACTTCAGAAGCTTTTGCGAGAGGGCTGGAAGCGGCGGAGCTGGATGTGTCGATTCTTCTGTACGGCGAGCATGGAACCGGAAAGGCGACACTCGCGCGTGAAATCCACGCAAACAGCCCCCGCAGTCAAGAGGTCTTCCTGACCGTGGATTGCCGGACGATTCCGGAAGCGCTGTTTGAGCGGGAGCTGACGGGTGACGCGGACGGGAAGATCGGGCTGCTGTCGATTGCGGAAGGAGGCACCTTTTACCTGGATGGCATCGACCGGCTGTCGCCGTATCTGCAAAACAGGCTGGCCGGATGGATGAAGGACAAGAGGTATCAGTCACCGGAAGGACTGGAAGTTCCGTTTGATGTCCGGATCATGGCATCCGCGGAGGCAGAATTGTCCGAAGCTGTGCAGGACGGGGCATTCAGCCGGGAACTGTATTATCTGCTCCATCTCGTGCCGATCGAGCTGCGTCCGCTCATGGAGCGGAAAGAGGACTTGTCCTTGCTGATTCCACTTTTCCTTGAGCAATTTTGCGGAAAGCACAGGGTTCAAAAAGAACTGTCCCAGCCGCTGTTTGAATATCTGCTTGAGTGTCCGTGGCCGGGCAATATCGATGAACTGGCAAATGTAATGGAGCGGCTGGTCATTGGCGGAAGGAACAAGGTGCTGACGGCTGATGATCTGCCGATGGAGTACCGCATACCGACGGGCGATTCCCTGTCGGAAATTGAGATGGACGGCCGGACGTTGCCGAGCATCCTGGAGAGTGTGGAAAAGCGGGTACTGATGGCAGCTAAGCAACGATACGGAACAACGACCGAGATGGCGAAGCGGCTGGGCATTAGCCAGCCGTCGGTCGTCCGGAAGCTGAAGAAGTACGGGGGAGAGTGACTGGGAGACGGATCCGCCCGGAGTGGAATTGGCTCCGCTCTTCTTCCATTAAAGAAAATGAGGAGGATGACATCATGACAAAACAACTTGAACATACACAGCCGGAGTGGACCGAGATGGTCGCGAACATCGGCAACTTTCTCGCCCCGAGCATGGCGAAGGACCATCCGAACCTGCCGGTGGTGAAGGCGGAAGGGTGCTATTACTTTGGTGCGGACGGCAAGACATATTTGGACTTTACGTCCGGGATTGCGGTGGAGAACGTGGGGCACCGGCACCCGAAGGTCGTGCAGGCGATCAAGGACAGTGCGGACCACCTCGTCCACGGGCCGTCCGGTGTGATCATCTATGAGTCCATCCTGAAGCTGGCGCACGAACTCCAGCAGGTGCTTCCTCCGAAACTTGATAACTTCTTTTTCGCGAATAGCGGCACGGAGGCGATCGAGGGGGCACTGAAGCTGGCGAAGCATGTGACCAAGCGGCCGTATGCCGTGTCGTTCACCGGTTGTTTCCACGGGCGGTCGATTGGCGCATTGAGTGTAACGACGTCGAAAAGCAAATACCGCAAGTACCAGCAGCCATCGTGGCTGACGTATCAGCTGCCGTATGCGTTGCCGGAGGATTTGCCGGAAGGGGCGGACCCGGAAGTGTTCTTCCCGGAAAAGCTGGAGAAGGATGCCCGCCGGCTGTTCAGCCATCAGGTGGATCCGTCGGAGGTGGCGTGCATGATCATCGAGCCGGTGATGGGAGAGGGCGGCTATATCATTCCTCCGAAGGCGTGGCTGCGGAAGGTCCGTGAGATCTGTGACCGGCACGGAATTTTGCTGATCTTTGATGAAGTCCAGACCGGGTTTGGCCGGACGGGCGAGTGGTTCGCGGCGCAGACATTCGGCGTGACGCCGGACATCATGGCGATCGCGAAGGGAATCGCGGCGGGGCTGCCATTGAGCGCGACTGTCGCATCCAAGGAACTGATGGATCAGTGGCCGCTCGGCTCGCACGGGACGACGTTCGGTGGGAACCCGATTGCGTGTTCGGCGGCGCTTGCATCTTTGGAAGTTATGAAGGAAGAGCAGTTGCTTGAGAATGCCCGTGAGGTCGGGGCGTATGCGATGGAAAGATTGTGGGAAATGAAGGAACGTTATCCGGTGATTCGGGACGTGCGCGGGCTTGGGCTGATGATCGGCATCGAGCTTTGTGATCCGGAGACAGGCGAGCCGGACGGTGCTGCGGTCATGGACGTGCTGGACCGCTGCCTGGAGAAGGGCGTCCTGTTTTACCTGTGCGGCAACTCCGGCGAAGTCATCCGGATGATCCCGCCGCTTACGGTGACGAAGGAACAAATCGACGACGGGCTCGGGATGCTTGAAGAAGCACTCCGGGAGCGCGGAAACTGACAGGGATAAGGGGGAAAATCAATGACTGTCATTAAGGGGGAGCAAGTGGTTTCAAAAGGGGCCGCCTGGAAGTTTCTGATCCCGTCTTTGATCGGGGTGCTGCTGTTCCTCGTGCCGATCAAGTGGAACGGGGAAATCACGATTGGCATCGGGGTCATGGCATCCGGCCTGCTTGGGTGGGGAAGTGCATGGATTCCCGCGTTCCTGGTTTGGATGCTCGGGTTCACTGCGGTAGCGACGCTGATTGCGGTGATGGCGAAGCCGGCGTTTGTGATGGGCAGGCCGTTTCTTAGGAACCTATTCGTCGTCGGGCCATTCGGCATCATTACACGGCTGTTCGGGTTTGCCGTCGGGGTGATGGCTTACTTTGAAGTGGGACCAGAGTTTATTTCTTCCCGTGCGACGGGCGGGGTGGTACTGTTCGACCTCGCTCCGGTATTGCTGACCTGGTTCCTGTTCGCGGGTGTCATGCTGCCTTTGTTGGTCGAGTTTGGACTCATGGAATTTTTCGGGGCATTGCTGACGCGGTTCATGCGTCCGATCTTCACGCTGCCTGGCCGCTCTTCGATTGACACGCTCGCTTCATGGATGGGCGCGGCACCGGTCGGCGTCGTCATCACGATGAAGCAGTATGACGAAGGGAACTACACGGGCCGTGAAGCCGCAGTCATTGCGACCACGTTCTCGATCGCCTCGGTCGCGTTCTCTTTGGTGGTCGCCAACGTCATCGGACTCGGCCACCTGTTCGTCCCGTTCTACCTGACCATCAGCGTCGCAAGTATCGCCGCCGCTATTATTATGCCTCGCATCCCGCCGCTTTCGCGGAAACCTGATATGTACTCTGATGGAAGTGCACGGATAGCAGAAGATGAAGCCATCCCGGACGGAGAGACCGCGATGAGCTGGGGCTGGAAACTGGCGCTCAAGAAAGCAGAGACAACGAAAAGTGCGAAAGGCCTCGTCAAAGACGGCGTCGGCACGGTCCTAGATATCTGGCTCGGCCTCATCCCGCTCGTCATGAGCCTCGGCGCACTCGCACTGATTGTGGCCGAGTTCACGCCGATCTTTAACTGGATCTCTTATCCTTTAGTGCCTTTGTTGACATGGATGGGCCTGCCGGAAGCCGCGGCGGCCGCCCCGACCATGCTCGTCGGCTTCGCCGACATGTTCCTTCCGTCGGTTATCGGGAGCGGCATCGAAAGCGAACTGACAAGGTTTGTAGTGGGGACGCTGTCGTTGACACAGCTCATCTACATGTCGGAGATTGGGATATTGATTTTGAGGTCGAATATTCCTGTTAGTTTCCTGGATCTGGTCGTGATCTTCATCCAGCGTACGGTGATTACACTGCCGATTATTGTCTTGATCGCGCATTTGTTTGTGTTTTGAATAGGGGAGATGGAGAAAAAGCAGCCGCAGCGGCTGCTTTTTCTGGTTGGAGGGGGTGAGTTCCTACCTATGGGTGCTTGAGTTCCTACCAAGGGGGATGTGAGTTCTCACCTTCGGTGTCTGAATCCTTACGTAAGGGTGCTGAGTGGTTACCTTTTTGGGGTGGGTGGTTACTTGAAAGAAGATAGAAAAAGCATCCCGCTCCCCATTTGATAATAGGAGTTCCGGATAACTAAAAGTTTGTTCCAACCTTCCATTTCCAACTTGATGAGGCGGTTCATAATGACCTGTTTACTCTCCAAATGGATCTACTAACCCAATCTGCTCACTCCAACTACCTAATTCGCCAACTGTTGATTAAACCTGTAAATTAATCACGAAAGCTAAAAAGTCAGAATAGATTGATTTATAAGATCGATAGGTTATAATAACCAATAGGAACGAATGTTCTAAAGGGATAGGAGGTGATCTTATGGCTATATATGTGCTTAATACCAAGCAACAATCCAATGGGGATCGAGAAGTTCACGAAAAAAGTTGCTTTTGGGCACCTGCTTACACATATGAGGATTTGGGGAGCCACTCTTCCTGTGAGTCTGCGGTTAGAAAAGCCAAGTCCAAGCATCCCACCTGGAAAATCAACGGATGTATCCATTGCTCGCGTGACTGCCACACATCGTGATCTAAGACGATGATGAAGGCTTAGACTAAGAGGACTTCTGAAAAGTGTGTCAAAAATTCTTTTGTTGCGACGACTGTGATGACTCTGGTAGTGTACCGGGGTCATTTTTGATATTTCTTTTGGGCAATTTTGTGATTATTACGTTAGGTTTCAGAGTGCTTACCTCTTTGGGGTGAGTGGTTATATCCCTGCAAGTCTATCAGTTAATGTGTTGTACAAAAGAGAATAGGACTTTGAACGTATAAGATGTGGTATTGGTGAGTGCCAATGGGGAAGTGCAAGAAGGAGGATGAAAATGGCTTTAGTTAAAACTACAAAAGCAACCTTATTCGACGAGCTAGAGCTGAAAGGGTTTTGGTGGATACCTGGAAGTGATCAAGAAGTGCCAGGGATTCTCTTCTATACTGAGGATGAAATTAGGTTGGAGATTTTCGGCTCATTGAAAGAAATCAAGTATGGCCAACAAAGTCATCTGGAATTAATCCATGGAAGAACAGATAAGGGAGAAGTCATTACACTAATGTCATGCTTTCCCTTAAATCTTTCAATTAGCTACCCTGGCTTTCCTACTGAGTCATACTCAATGCAATCATTCTTGGTAGGAGCCCATATTGATTCACTTGATTCATCCCAATGGAAGGCCGTTTCAGTTATACCTACCTATATGGCCACATGGTTAGGGAGAAAAGTTTATACGCATGAATGGACAGAGGATGGATTAATAAACCAAGTAACCTTTAAAAAACCTAGTTCCCTTTTTAAAGTCTATATCCCTACAATGGATATGGAGGTTAGTGAGAACTATATACATACACCCTCCTACAATCATGGTGAACTTACATTAAACTGGTCTTATAAAAGCATATTGAGGATTTCTCCAAAAGACACACGAAACTTTGAATGGCTTCGTAAGCGATTATTATCTATACAGAGTCTATTAGCAATTTTAACTGGTTTACCGATTTATTTTGAACGAATTTCTTTCCTGCTTGAGAGAAAAGGGGAAGATACTAACGAATATTGTCGTTGGTTTTATCTCCAGAATAGGAAAAAGAAAACGCCTAAAGCAACAACTGAAAGAGATTTCTTGCTGCCATTCAATGAGATTGAAGCGTCGTTTGGAGAAATATTAATAAACTGGTTTAACAAAGAAGAGCAATTAAGAGTGGTTTATGATTTTCATTCATCCGGATACTTTCAAGCTGTTCATCTTGATTCGAGTTTTCTAAATGCAGTTCAATCCATGGAGGTATACCACAGAAGGATGCGGCAAAAAGAAAGAAGATACTTGAAACAGCGGATTAATGCTCTATTCGAAGAGTTGGAGCCAGCCACGTTAGAATATATATTCGGAGAAGGTAAGGACTATGCAACATTTACAAATCAAATTGTCGATACTAGAAATTATTTAACCCATTTTGATAATGAGAAAAAATATTTATTAGTGACAGTTGATGAGAAGTTTTATGCAATTATGAGGATGAGAGCGTTAAATTCGATATTTCTTTTTAAGGAGTTAGGGATTAGTGAGAATGTTATTCTAAGCTACCTTAAAGAGAGTAAACAGTACTCTTATTCTATTGAACGAGCGAAAAGTTATTTGATCAAGTAATTGCAAAGTGGATGGTGAACCTTATTTTGCTTGCTTTCATACGGCGGGTTTCTTAGTGTTTATCTTTGTTGGATGAGAAGCTACTTGAAGAGTTTTCACTAAGAAAAAACACTATACCTTTATAATATAAATGTTGACGGGGGATATTGATAAGCAGTTCTATCGGATTACATGAGTGACTATATCAAGATGGATATAGAATGCACGGGCATATAAGGGGATGGTGACAATCCGACAGACAGCAGAGTGGTGGAAGGCGATCGTGGAGTCGATCAATGACGGGGTATTGGCCATCGACCGGGAGGGGATTGTGCGGACGATCAATCCTGAATATACGAGAATCACAGGGGTGACTTCTGATATCCTCGGAAAGCCATTGGTTTCTTACCGGCCCGGTGCCAGGTTGCCGCATACGCTCGCCACTGGGGAAAGCCAGGTGGGGGTATACCGGAAAACTCATGACCGGGAATATATTGTCGATATGGCCCCTGTCATGGTAGAGGGTGAAATTGTTGGAGCGGTCTCTGTGTGCAAGAGCCTGAATGAAGTGCAGGTTCTGACTCGGGAACTTGAACAGCAGCGCCAGCGGGTCCGAGAACTGGAAGAGCAGATGGATGCGCTACATAAAGTGCGATATGTATTTGAAGATATTATCACAAAGAATGCCAAAATGAACGAACTGATTGCGGTGGCCAAGAAGACAGCCAAGACCGATTTGCCGATTCTGATCAAGGGTGAGAGCGGGACGGGCAAAGAGCTGTTTGCGCAATCCATCCATCATTCCAGCGAACGTTCATCCAAACCGTTTATCGCGGTGAACTGTTCTTCGATACCTGCTGATATGATTGAAAATGAACTGTTTGGCCATGCAGGCGGCGCTTTCCCGGGTGCATCGGACAACGGAAGGCAAGGTTTGTTTGAAGTGGCGCACGGAGGGACGCTGTTTTTGGACGAAGTCAGTGATTTGTCCATTGATGTTCAGGCGAAGCTGCTTCGTGTCCTGCAGGAAGGGACCATCCGGAGGATCGGCGAGGGCGCGGAGCGTAAGGTGGATGTGCGGATTGTGGCTTCGACCCACAGGGATCTGGATCAGCTCATCACGAAAGGGCTGTTCCGGGAAGATTTTCTGTATCGGCTGAACACGATCGCTTTGGGGATTCCGCCGTTGCGTGAACGGAAAGAAGATATTCCGTTTATTACACGGTCCATATTGAATGGGAAGTTTAGAGTGGATGATGAAGTGATGCGCCTGTTCATGAAGTATGACTGGCCGGGGAACATCCGGGAACTGCGCAATACCCTCGATTATGCCATGTGCCTGGTCAATGAGGGTGAGCGCATTTCAATGAGCGACCTGCCTGATGTGCTGCAAAAACAGCATCAATTGTACAATGAGGAACCGAAAGTGTTTCCGCTGCATGAAGCGGTGGAGGAAGCCGAAAAAGCGATCTTACAGTCCGCCTTGCAGTCCAGCGGATCGACCGTAGAGGACCGCCAGGAAGTGGCGAAATCGCTTGGAATTTCGCTCGCTACTTTGTATAACAAAATGAAGAAATACGATATCAAATGACCCATTCTAATTTTCTGGAATGAGCCATTACTTATTCAATGAAGTCGGAATTGCAATGAGGACAACGGTTTGGGATGAGAAAACACGTTATCTATTCTAATCATTTGGAAGAAGAAATGCCCTGAATCCAGGCATTTCTTCTTTTTGCTTTGATACCATTTATAGAGACAGATTGACTAAACAACGGGGTGATGACATGTTGCGGATTGGATCAGGGGCCGGCTTCTCGGGAGACCGACTGGAACCTGCCGTGAAACTTGCTGAAGAAGGGGAACTGGATTATCTGGTGTTGGAGTGTTTGGCAGAGCGGACGATTGCGCTTGCCCAGAAGCGTAAGAAAGCGGACGCTTCACTCGGATATGATCCTTTGCTTGAAAAGAGGGTTCGTTCTTTACTGCCGATCCTGCTGGAAAAGAAGGTTCGCCTGATTACCAACATGGGGGCGGCAAACCCTGTGGGCGGTGCCCGAAAGATTATTGAGATTGCCGAAGAGATGGGATTGTCCGTGAAAGTTGCCGCAGTGACCGGTGATGACGTGCTGCCATATGTGTTATCCAACCGGGATTCCATTCAGTTCAGTCCGGCATTAAATGAAAGCGCTGACATTGTTTCCGCAAATGCCTATATGGGAGCTTCTTCAATTCTCCCGGCGATTGAAACTGGTGCAGACATCATCATCACGGGAAGGGTGGCCGACCCGTCATTGTTCCTGGCGCCGATGATTCATCATTTTGATTGGTCGATGGAGGACCATGACCTATTGGCAAAAGGGACGGTGATCGGCCATCTGCTGGAATGCGGGGGCCAATTGACCGGCGGCTATTTCGCCGACCCGGGAAAAAAAGATGTGAGCGGCATGGCATCACTCGGTTTCCCCTTGGCTGAAGTGCAGTCTGATGGATCAGCGTTGCTGACGAAGTTGCCGGGTACTGGAGGGGCACTGACATTGCGCACGGTGAAAGAACAGCTTTTGTATGAAGTGATGGATCCGTCCGCGTATATCACGCCCGATGTGATTGCTGATTTTACGACTGTTCAATTGCAGGAGGACGGAGAGGACCGAATTTTGCTGACTGGAGGAAACGGGAAGCAGCGGCCTGATGAGCTGAAGGTTAGCATCGGTTTTGATGCCGGCTTTATCGGTGAAGGAGAAATCACGTACGCCGGTGCCAATGCGGTAGGACGCGCGGAATTGGCGGGTGCCATTATCCGGGAGCGACTGACGGATACTTTTGAAGAACTAAAAGTGGATTACATCGGGGTGACTTCTGCTCACCGTGGCTCTTTTGACCATCCGGGAACCCCATACGAAGTCCGTCTTCATGTTGCCGGCAAAACTCATGAACTCGAAAAAGCCAAAATGATTGGCGAAGAGGTGGAGGCCCTTTATACAAACGGGCCTGCCGGGGGCGGCGGCGCGCGGAAATACGTGAATGAAGTGGTTGGCATCGTGTCCGGGATGATTCCGAGAGACAATGTCGAACCGGACTTCACGGTCATGGAGGTGGAGGCAAATGACTAAGTTATATGAACTGGCTCATAGTCGGGCAGGGGATAAGGGGGATGTCCTCATGCTGTCGCTGATTCCTTATGAGGAGGAACTATACGGGGCGTTGCGGGAGCAAGTGACTGCGGAGCGGGTGAAGGAACATCTGCAGCACATTGTGAGCGGCGAGGTCGAACGATACGAGATGCCGAACATCTCGGCGCTGCAGTTCGTGTGCCACGGAGCCCTGCTCGGCGGCGTGACGACTTCCTTGGGGATGGATACACACGGGAAAACATTGAGCTATGCACTGTTGGAGATGGAAATAGAGCTTTAATAAATAGGGGGAAATGAATATGCTGGCTCTGTTGGGCTTTCTGACAATTGTGGTGTTTCTGGCGCTGATCCTGACGAAACGGGTATCGGTCATCGTGTCTTTGATACTCGTTCCGGTCGTCTTCGCCCTGATTGGGGGGTTCTGGGGTGAAATGGGCGGATTCATGCTGGACGGCGTCATCAGCGTCGTTCCGACCGGGATCATGCTCGGGTTCGCGATTTTGTACTTTGGTGTCATGAACAATGCTGGGTTGTTCGACCCGCTCATCTCCCGTGTATTGCGGGCAGTGAAAGGAGATCCGCTCAAGGTGGTCGTGGGCACCGCAGTCATCGCGATGCTCGCACACCTGGACGGATCAGGGGCATCGACATTCCTGATTACCATCCCGGCATTGCTGCCGCTTTACATTAAGCTGGGCATCAGCAGAATCGTACTGGCGGGAATCGTGGCGCTCGGAGCGGGCGTCATGAACCTGTTGCCCTGGGGCGGACCGACCGCGCGTGCCGCATCTGCGCTGGAGCTCGATGCCAGCGCCATCTTCAACCCGGTCATCCCTGCGATGATTGCGGGGATTATCTGGGTATTGTTCGTAGCATATTGGATCGGCCGGAAAGAGCGGAAACGGCTCGGAATAGCGGATGTAGAGTACGACTTCCATGCGGAACTGTCGGATGAAGATAAAGCGATGAGACGGCCGAAACTATTCTGGTTCAACCTGTTGCTGACGATTATCACGATCGTCGCACTCGTAAAAGTATGGCTTCCGCTGCCGATCATCTTCATGCTGGCCTTCGCAATCGCGGTCATCATCAACTACCCGAAGCCGGAAGACCAGATGGAACAGGTCAGGACGCAGGCAGTCGGCATGATCACCGTGGTCTCCATCATTTTCGCGGCGGGTGTCTTCACCGGCATCTTATCCGGCACGGGCATGATCACTGAAATGGCCAATGCGCTCGTCAGCATCATTCCTGACGAAGTCGGCGGCATGATGGGCGTGATCGTCGCATTGATCGGGATGCCGCTCAGCCTGCTGTTTACACCGGATGCCTTTTACTTCGGCGTCCTGCCGATTGTAAGTGAAACGGCAGCTGCGTACGGAGTCGAAGCGGCAAGTATCGGCAGCGCGGCCATCCTCGGCCAGATGACCACAGGCTTCCCGCTCAGTCCATTAACTGCCTCAACATTCCTTTTGATCGGACTCGCAGGCGTCGAACTCGCGGACCATCAGAAGTTTGTATTCAAGTGGGCGTTTGGCACGACGATTGTCATGACGATTGTAGCGGTGATTACTGGGGTGATTATTTGATTAAATGTAACGTGAAAAGCAGCCCTTGCGGCTGCTTTTTCATATTTGTTGGGCCATCACTCCCCAATCACTACCAATGGGTACCTGAATCCCTACCTACCCCAACCCCAGTTCCCACCTCACCCCACATGAGTTCCTACCATTTGAATGTGAGTGATTACCCTGGTGGTCTGAGTGATTACCCTAGCGTCTATTAAGCTGTCGGCTTCAGGCCGACAAATTCATTCAGCTGGATCTCGATGCGGCTGACTAGACGATTGAATGCTAATCTTTGTGGCGATAAAAGAGAGGTTGGTTATGACACCTTTATAATAGTAGGATCACGTTACAATCGCTCAATACAAAAAAGAAGCATCTGGCCCTTAAGCCGGATGCTTTAACTATATACAGAACAGCTATTAAATTGGCTGTAGTTCAGTTTTCTTCAGGACAGCATCCAGAATGGTCGTCTCATACTTGGTGTACCATGCACAGTTATCTTCCCAAACCCGAGGCTTAAGCGGAAGTTCTTCATGCCAGGGGCGCGGATCGAATTGACCGAGCGGTTTGATGTATTGGTCCATATCGATGTAGAGCTCGATAAGATTCAGCTCAGGATCATGATGATAGGTAGCCATATTGTGTCCTGCGGTATGGCGGGACGGTCCCCAGACGATCGGCATTTCGTTTTTCGCAAGAATATCAGCGGAACGGACATGGTGACTTGTATCCTTGAGTTCAAATGCGATGTGGTGCATCATTTTATGGCCAAATGAGGAAACGTTCAACACGTGATGGTCCGTATTGCAGGTCAGGAAGGTAGCACGGGTTCCGATGGTGTCCGTGTAGCTAAAGTTCAAGACATTCATATAGAAATCAGTCGATTTCTTGGCATTCATTGAACCAATTGCGATATGGCCCAGTTTAAATGGGCTGATGCCATTTTCTTTATAGCCTGGGGCAGGGGTTTCAATCTCATGGAAGAGTTGAAGCGTGAAGCCGTCGGGATCTTGGAGTTCCACGAGCTGACGAACACCTGGGCGTGCATCTGACTTTACTTCTGCGCGGATTCCTTCCGCAACGAGAATCTTCACCACATCGTTCAGTTCCACATTGTGTTCGATTTGATAGCCGATGACATCAAGCGAACTTTCGTTGGAGTGTTTCAGGACAACCGAATGATGGTCTGTTCCGCTGCTGATGTAGGCGATGTCATTGGTTTTATCCGTTACCGTCATCCCCATGACATTTGAATAGTAATTCTCCATTTTTTCGGCGTCCAGACAATTGAACTCGGCGTAACCCAGTTTAAATGGCTTAATCATGTATGCCGCTCCTCTCGAGTTCCTGAAATTTAGAGTTCATCGTTTGCTCTTCTGTTGAACAGAATTCACTGATGTCCTGCGCTGCGCGGATCGTGAGCTCAATGAGCTTTTCTGCATTATAAATCTCATGCATCGACGTCTTGTACACAAGGGACAGACTCCCCTTTAATGTGTTGTTCTTAAAGACCGGTGCCGCAATGCCTGTCACGCCATCATCCAATTCCCCGTGGGAGAGGTAATAGCCTTGCTTTCTGATCGCCGCCAGATTCGATTTGAATTCCTCAAAGGTGCTGCCCATATCTGCTTCGCGGATATCATCGGCATATGATTCATACAGCCTGGCGATATGCGCGCGGGGCAGAAAGGCAATCATCGCTTTTGAGGTGGAACCATAAAAGAGGGGATGCGGCTGTCCGCGCTCATAGATCACATTGGACGGATGGCCTTCAGGCGTTTCAATATGCGCAATCAGGACTTCATCGTTATAAATATTGCTGAGCAAAACCTCACATTGAGTCAGGTTGCAGAGCTGTTTCATCAATGGAATACCGGCTGAAATAACCGGGTCGGTCTGACGGATGTGGCAATCAAGCTTGATGATCTTCGGGCCGATCGAGTACTGCCCGTTGTCGCTCACGAGTAAACCCGCATGGGTCAGTTCCCGCAAGTAGCGGTAACCGGTCGGTTGACTGAGTCCGAAATACTGGATGACTTCATCAGCCGTCCAAATCGGCTTCTCTGCTGTAAATAGATCTAGAATCTGCAACACTCTTTGTATGCTGGACATTAAATTTGCTCCTTTGATGTAAGGGGCCCTTATGTTTTGATGAGTTCAGGCAGGAACGTGACGATGTCCGGGAAGATGACAAGGACGATGATGAATACGACCATCGTGACAATTGCCGGGATGACCCCCCTGAACAACTTCTCAATCGGAACATCCTTTATGACCCCACTGATGATGTAAATGTTGAGACCGAGCGGAGGGGTCAACACCCCTAAGTTTACAATCATGATCATGATGACACCAAACCATAGTCCATCAAAGCCCAATTGGGTGATAATCGGGTAAACGATGGGGAGGGTGAGGACCATGATGGCGATCCCTTCCAGGAACATTCCCAATACGAAATACACCAATAGGATTAACGCCAGAATCACATAAGGTGATGTATCAAGGCCTGCTACAAGGGAAGTAAGGTAAGTCGGAATCCGGCTAAGGGCCAGGAACTTCCCGAATAATGTTGCACCGATCAGAATCAGGAAGATCATGACCGTGAGCCTCAAAGTCTGATCGAGGGAATCCTTCAGCATTTTAAAGCTCAGCCTTTTGGTGAAGAGTGTAATCAGAAACGCACCTGCCGCACCGATTCCGCCGGCCTCGCTTGGCGTAAAGATACCGAAATAAATACCGCCGATACTCATCAAAAAGAGGACAAGAAACGGCCAGATGCTTTTTAAAGAGGTTACTTTATCTCTAACCGTATAACGCACGGTCTTTTGTGGGGCCAACTGCGGGTTCTTGCGGACTTGCAGGTAAATCATAAGGAAGAAAAGGATGGTCATTAAAACCCCCGGAACAATACCGGCGATCAGAAGAGGACCGATTGGTTCGGATGTGAGTGCCCCGTAGATGATCAGGAGAACACTCGGGGGAATCAGCGCTCCAAGGGTCCCGCCCGCAGCAACTGCCGCACTCGAAAAAGAGGGGGAGTAGCCATGTTTGCGCATCTCCGGAATGCAGATCTTGGCCAGAGTGGCTGTAGTGGCATTGCCCGAACCAGAGATGGCGGAAAAGATGGAGGCTGCCCCGACTGAAGCGATTGCGAGTCCGCCGCGGAAGTGTCCCATCCATTTGTCGACCGAATCAAATAAATCTTTGCCGATTCCGGTATTTGCGATGAAGGTCCCCATTAAAATGAAAAGCGGAATGACACTCAGTGAATAATTGTTTGCGGTATTGAAAGCTGACAATCCGAGTTGGGACAGGCCGACATCCAAGCCGGAAAGGTAAGTGACGCCGAGCACGCCTACCAAAAACAGCGACAGGCCGACTGAGAACTTTGCCAAAATCAATGCCAATAGAACGAGCACGCCTATGAGACCGATCAGTTCGGAGGTCATCCTGTTCTCACCGCCTTCACAACACTTTGAACAAAGCTATTCAGGAGGGAAAGGAAAAAACCGATCGCTCCGAATGTTGTAAGAAAAGCGATTACATAAATCGGTATTCCAAGATCTCCGCTGACGTTGTTGCCCTGCAATAATCTCTGGGCATAGACAAAAAGCTGCCAGCTTGTGAGCAGTACAACCAATGTCAAAATCAGATAGATGACCGCATTACATACGTTTTGAGCACGTTCCGGCAACTTTTTGAACAAGAAGTCAACTTCGATGTGATCTCCTTTTAGCTGGGCTGCGCCAAGGCTGAAGAAAACGGTGATCGCCAATGCAAATCCGGTCAGTTCATAGGTTCCCAAAATGGGGCTGTTGAACAGGTTTCTCCCTAGCACATCGAAAACTGTCAAAAACATCATGGCGAACAGAAGCACACAGGAAAGACCATGGAGAATACGGTTATAGCCTTTTGTGAGTTTATCCAGACTGGAAGAGAATCTGATAAGAAGTGACCCATCCCCTGAATTGTTTTCAAGGGATGAGCCAAGCTTGACCGTGACCAGAGAGCTTTTTTTCATATTGTCCACCTCTTTTCAGCAATCACTTTGCGGTGGCTGCATCATAGATTGATTGTGCGGGGAGGCCTTCTGCTTCTTTGGTTTTGATCCAATTATCAATGACAGGCTGGAGCGCTTTCTCGAATTTTTCCTGTTCTTCAGAGGAGAGTTCGATCACGCTGATGCCGACTTCATCGGCTTTGTCCAGTCCGTCCTGGCCCCCTTGGTCAAGAGCGGCACCGGCCTGCTGGGAAAGATTTTCGGAAAGTGCGTCAAACTTTTCTTTCTCCGATTCCGGAAGCTGATCATAACGATCCTTGTTCATTGTGATGAACATCGACGAAGCGGAAAGGTTGGCGATGGTGACGTGGTCCACGACTTCATGAAGGTTCAAGTCATTGACTGTGGAAACCCCCGCGAGAGCCGCATCGATCACGCCTTTGTTCAGGGACTCGTAAATATCATTGACCGGCATGGAAACCGGTACGGCACCCACTGCCTCCAGAATTTCATTTCCTAGTGTGGAAGGGGAGCGGACTTTAAGGCCGCGGAGGTCTTCCAAGCGCTCAATCGGCTTATCCTTGCTCAGAATCTGATTCGGTTCACCGGTGAAGAGGGCGAGAGGATGGGTGTCTCCATGCTCTTCCTGAAGTTCAGGGAACTCCTTGTACAATTCCCAAAGCTTTTTTGACCCCTCTTCGGAGCTTGTCACAACAAATGGGAGATCCATGACTTCGACCAGCGGGAACTTGCCCGATGTGTACCCGTGAACACTTAGGGAAATGTCGGAAGTGCCGGTTGTTGCGAGGTCATACTGTTCTGGAGGTGTCCCGAGAGAACCGCCCGGATAAAGTTCCAGTGTGACGGCACCGTTTGTCTCGGATTCCAGATCACTTCCGAACTTCTCCAATACCTGAGTATGGACGATATGGTGGCTTGGCCAAAAGTGAGAAAGCTTCAGTGATGTGGTCTCTTCGGTAGATGCGGAGCCACAGGCTCCCATGAGCACGGACGCCCCGAGAAAAGCTGCTGCAAGAACCCCTTTTTTCTTCGTCAGCATAATAATCCCCCTTAAATTGGTTTTTTCGTTGATCAGACAGACTGGGCAGCCGTTTGGGCTTGCTGTTTCTGTTTGGCTTCTGCAGCAATCGGATTGCGGAGCACGCCGACTTTCTCGATTTCAATCTCTACTACATCGCCCTCTTGCATGAATACAGGCGGATTACGTTTGGCTCCGACTCCTCCAGGTGTACCGGACACGATGACGTCACCCGTCTGCAGAGTCGTATAAGAGGAAACATATTCGATCAGCTCAGGGATAGAGAAGATCATCAGATCCGTTGTTGTGTCCTGCATGACCTCGCCATTCAAGCGGGTTTGCAGCCGAAGCGACTCGCCGTCTCCGATTTCATCCCGCGTGACAAGGTCAGGTCCAAAGCCACCGGTTGCATCAAAGTTTTTACCCGGCCCCCACTGGTGGGTATGGTGCTGCCAGTCGCGAATACTGCCGTCGTTGTAGCACGCGTAGCCGGCGATATGCTCATAGGCATTTTCCTTACTGATCCTTCTGCCCGGCTTTCCGATGACCACTGCCAGCTCGCCTTCGAAGTCGAGCCGATCGGATTCTTCCGGCAAGAGGATGGGTTCATTATGGCCGACTTGAGATTCTGCGAATCTGTGGAAGACCACAGGGTAACCGGCTTTCTCCCGATTGGTTTCAATGCGGTGTGTCTCATAATTGATGCCGATACAGAAGATTTTGTCCGGATTAGTGATGACAGGGAGCAACTGGACTTCTTCTTCAGAATAGATAACGCTTTCATTTTCATGATGATTGCCTTCGGAAAATTCCTTTGAAGAAAGGAACTCCTTCAATGTCGGATACTCGGATCCATATTTTGATTTTAGATCTGCAATCCCTTTTTCTACTCGCACTCCATAACTCTCTTCGCCGTTCACTTGATAGCTGACATATTTCAACTAAATGACCCCCTTGTGTTTAATGGATTGAAGTCATTGTATTCTAAAACTTTTAAATTATCAATAGTTGATTATTGATTTCTTTGAAAAATCATTTATCATGTTATTTACAACATTATTATCATAATGTGAAAGAAGGGGTGTAATTGAAAGTTGTATTGATTTCCGCCACGGCAAATTCATTGGCGCCGATTGAAGAAGCTTTCAGGAGGTATGCTTCTGACGTTAAATATGTGCATCTGCTGGATTCGGATCTTCTGTTTCAGCTGGAGCGTGCGGGCGAAATGACTGCCTCGATCAGGCGCCGATTTGTGGACTTGGTCCGGCTTGCCGAACAGTCCGGTGCTGATCTGATTCAACTGACCTGTTCAGCCTTTAATGGTCTGGTGCCTTATCTTCAGCAGCTCACAGAGGTCCGGATTTTCCGTTCTGACCAGGCTGTCTTGGACCGTGCACTGGAGTATGAACGGATTGGGCTTGTTTCTACTGTAGCGGCAACTCCGGTTGCGCTCAGCGGTTATTTGAAAGAGAAAAGGCCGGATGTCCAGGTGATCAGCGAAGTCGAGGACGGTGCCATTCATCTGCTGTCGGAAGGACGAAAACAGGAGCACGACGAAAAGGTGATCCGTCTAATCCGAAAAATTGAAAGCCGTGTCGACGTAATCGTGCTTTCACAATACAGTATCGAGCATGTCAGGCAACTGGTTGAGTCTGAGGTGCCGATATTGGGGGCTGCATCTGCGACGGCACAGCATGTCCGGGAGTACTTGGCAGAGAAAGAACAGCACCACTTGACCAGAACGTAATTGGAAGAAGGGGGAGGGGATCGGAATGTACGATGTCATCATAGCAGGAGCAGGACCGTCCGGACTCATCGCTGCGAATTTGTGCGGCCTGTACGGGATGAAAACATTATTGATTGAACGCAATGCCGGGATAAGCGAAATCCCCAAGGCGATCCTGGTTGACGATGAAACGCTTCGCGTGATTGATCGGATCGGTCTATATCCGGAAGTGAGGCAGGTGATCACACCGGGAGGGGGAGCCGATTATTTTTCAAATAAAATGAAACCGTTTGCAAGCGTGCGTCCGACTGAAATGTCATTCGGCTATCCGAAGCGAAATAAGATTGTACAGCCGATTTTTGAAAAAGTGCTTCTGGAAGGCGTCCAACGCTTTTCGAATGTTGAAATCCGTTATAACAGCGAACTGATCAGCTTTGACCAGAACGATGATTATGTGAAGGTGAAGCTTCGGGATGACGACGGGGAAAAGACATTGAAATCCCTGTATCTGTTGGGGTGTGACGGTGGAAGAAGTACGGTACGCAAGCAGCTGGGCATCAAACTGGAAGAGGTGGGAAGCAAGAAAAACGGCTCCAGCTTTGAGGAGCCGTGGGTCATTGTCGATTTGAAAAACGATGATGTACAAACGCGGCACACTTCATTTTTCTGTGATCCGCCGCGGCCTGCCATGCATGCCTATACTGCGTTCGGCCAGCGACGCTATGAATTCATGCTGCTGGACGGGGAAGATCCGGAAGAAATGTTGAGCGATGAAAAACTCGGTGAACTGATTGCTCCTTATACGGAATACAAGCCTGAAAATCTGGTGAAAAAGGCAGTCGTCGTCTTTAATGCACTTGTGGCCGAGAAATTTGGAGAGGGGCGTGTTGTCCTTGTGGGGGATTCCGCACATTTAACTCCTCCATTCGCAGGTCAAGGACTCAATTCAGGTGTGCGGGATGCATTCAACATTGTCTGGAAGATTAAATTGGCGGCCGAAGGAAAAGCCGCACCTTCAATAGTTGAGAGCTACGAAAAGGAACGCAAGGAACATGTGGAAGCGATGATCCGTCTTTCCGTCAGGATGGGCAACTTCATTTTGACGACCAGCAAAAAGAGAAAGCTGGTCCGTGACGCGGCATTTGGGGCGATGAAGATCGTACCTCCACTAAAGCGCTACGTCACCGAAATGCGCTTTAAACCGAAACCCATCTGCTCAAAAGGACTATTTATCGATATCGAAAAGCCGTTGGTCGGTGAGATGTTCAGACAATCTACTTATATGAACTGTGATTCCGAGATGGTGCCTATTGATCGGTATATGAAAAGTGGCTTCAACTTACTGAAAATCGGAGCGCCGGATGAGATAGCATTTCCCAATTTGGACAGACCTGTATGGCAAACAATCAATCCAAATAAGATCTCGATTTATCCGGAGCATTTTGTAACGAGAGAAATGGAAGACAGCATTCCGCTGACAGACGTCAATAACGACCTGAATCTGTATTTGAATAAATTTGTATTAATACGACCGGACTTTTACGTGATGGGTGTGTTTAGTGCAGAGGAATTTGAGTCGTTTACAGATCAGCTGGAGGATGTTCTGGAACCGAAAATACAATTGGAAGAGAGCTATCGTGTTGCATTATAAATTTAAGTGACGGGAAGCAGCCTGCGCGGCTGCTTTTTCGTGTTGGGAGGGGGTGAATCCCTACCTGGGGGTGTTCGGGTTACTACCAAGGGGTACCTGTGTTCTTACCTTCGATGCCTGAATCCTTACGAAGGCTAGATGAGTGTTTACCTTACTGGGGAGAGGGATTACGTCAATGTGAAGATCTTATTAGTAACTTTAGTAAACCATGGCTGTAGCTTGATGAAGTCTATGGCTTAAACAGAAGAAATAAAGATAAATGACTTAATGTAAGTATAAAACAGAAACAATATTTTAAAATAATTTAGAAATTTCATTGAAAGCTAAGTTTGGATATGGTAAGTTTCTTTTAACAAACGGAATGCCATTCCGTATATTGGAATGAAGAGGAGGATATTAGTGGCTTACTGGAGAAATGTTTCTGAAGTAGAAGCGTACACGCCACCTGCACATGAAGGTACATTCAACCGCCGATTGGCGGGTATGGCAGACGGCATGGAAGACATGGAAGTCATTATTGGGGAAATGGAGCCTGGGGGCAGTGCAGATCCGCACGATCACGAAGATATGGAGCAATCCATGTACATCCTACAAGGAAAAATGCATGTGATAATCGGGGGAGAAGAAGCGGAGTTAGGAGAAGGAGATATCGTTTGGATTCCTAAGAAGACGATGCATGAGGTGAAAAACATAGGGGAAGACAATTTGAAGTTTGTCTTAATGTACTCGCCGCCAAAGCAAAGAATCTAACAGCAAAATTGAAAGCGTTCACATAAAAGGAGGAGAATCATGTTCAAGCTAAAAAAGGGCGTATTACTCGCGGTTACCGCTGCTGCTGTACTGATGTTAGGAGCCTGCGGAGATAGTAGTGCTGAATCCGAAGGTTCGGGTGGAGGCGAACAAGAAACTATAAAACTTAAGGTTGCAGATTCATTCCCGACAAGTAACTATCTTTCTTCAGAAGGAATTGTTTACTACATGGACCGAGTTGAGGAACTGACAGACGGCCAAGTGGAGTTCGAATACTATCCTGCTGAACAAATTGGGAAAGCGAACAGCTACTTGGACCTAACGCTTTCTCGGACCGTTGATGTCGGCTATACATCTTATGCTACAGATAAACTGCCTCTATCAGAAATCGCAACACTGCCTGGAGCTTATTCAACAGCTGAGGAAGGATCAAAGATCATCTGGCAGCTGATGAAAGATTATCTCATTGAAGAGGAATACTTGCCGAATGATGTACGACCAATTTACGCGGTTGCAATTCCGCAGTATCAGTTGGTCACGACGAAGAAGCCGGTAACAAGTCTTGAAGACTTTAAGGGTTTGAAAACACGAGTAACCGGAACGATGGAGTATGCGCTGGATGAACTCGGTGGCTCACCGGTCTTTATGCCTGCAACTGAAGCTTACACGGCGATGGAAAGAGGGACAGTTGACGGAGTGACATTCCCGTTCACAAGTTTTGAGCCTTATCAAATAGAATCGATTGCAAAGCATTCTACGAAAGGGGCAAATTTGGGGAGCTTCACCGTTATCTATTCGATTAATGAAAAGCTCTATCAAACGCTTCCGGAAAATGTGAAAGAAGCGATGGCTCAAGCGGGCGATGAAACTGTAGAGTATCTCTCCAAGTTCCTTGACGAAAAGGACAATGAACTTGCAGAGAAGTTCAGCGACAAAGTAGAAATCTATGAACTGAGCGAAGAAGAGTCTGCTGAATGGGATACGGCACTTGAACCAGTCTGGGATCGCTGGGCCGAGTCACTTGAAAAGAGGGGCATTAACGCAAATGAGGCGATCGAGAAGTACCGAGCTATTCAAGAAGAACTTAACTGATGCATAAAAGGTTTTGGCCAGGCTGCGTGTCTTATCGGCTTGGCCTTTTTCTTTAGAAAGGAAGGTGTAAACAATGGAGAAGTTAGAAAAAGGTTTTTCGATATTGGAATTTGTCTGCTTAAGAATATCCCAAGTCGCTTTGCTGGGAATGATGCTGTTAACAAGTCTTGATGCATTTAGTAGATACATATTTAACCAATCGATTACAGGAGCTTATGAAATAACGGAAATGTATCTGATGGTAATTACCGTATTCCTCAGTATGAGCTACGTTTTAAAGGAAGATGGACATATCCGTTTGGATATTTTATTTGATAGGTTTTCCTCTAAAGTGCAAGGCATGCTGAATATTATTTTCTATATTCTTGGTGCTGCATTAATGATTGTTATTGGTTATTTGGGATTGCAAAGCACAATGGAAGCTTTGGACAAAAACCTTGTGGCATCTGGATTGATTAATTTCCCCCTGTGGTTGTCTTACATCTGGATACCGGTAGGAGCATTCCTGATCGCTATTCGCTTTTTAATTCTTTGCGTGTTTATTCTAACCGGAAGACAACATGGTAAACCGGCAGATGAGGAGGTGGATATCGTATGACAGTAGCAATTCCACTATTATTGCTTGTACTGTTCTTGGCTTTTGGAATGCCGATTGCATTTGCATTGGGGGTTTCAGGGGCAATTGGCCTTCTTATGTTCAGCGGGATTGATTCGTTCTTAGGTATTTTACAAACCACTCCGTATGATAGTGTAAAAAGCTTTCTTATGAGCGCCATTCCGATGTTTATTTTGATGGCCGCCTTCATGACAGTAAGTGGCATTATGAAGGACCTTTTCAATGCGGCCTATAAATGGCTCGGGAGGTTACCGGGTGGTCTCGGAATTGCCACTGTATTTGCCGGAGCTATGATGGGTGCGGTATCCGGTTCGAGCCAGGCTTCAGCAGCTGCAATGGCAAAAGCTGCTGCCCCGGAGATGAGAAAGTATAATTACAGCACAGCGTTTACTATGGGTGTCATCAGCATGTCGGGAACCCTTGCTGTAATGATCCCTCCAAGTATCATTCTTATCTTATATGGAATTCTGACAGAGACAGGAGTAGGCTCCCTTCTAATCGCGGGTATAGTTCCTGGGATTTTAACGGCGCTCGGTTATATCATAGTTATCTTTGTTTGGGTGTCTATGAAACCGGAAATTGCTCCGAAAATTGAAGTTGTCCCGACGCTACGCGAGAAGTTTGCCTCTCTTAAGCACATTTGGCCGATGCTCTTAATAATCATCGCCGTTATCGGAGGAATCTACAGTGGTTTTGTAACTGCCACCGAAGCAGGCGCTTTAGGTGCATTTATTACGTTCCTAGTCGTTCTTCTAATGGGGAGACTCAGTATGAAGAAAATGGGCGTCGCGCTGAACGATACAATCAAGTCCACGACCATGATTATGACGATTATCATTGGTGCGCATATTTTCAGCTACTTCCTTACAATCACTCAGGTCACACAGAAATTGGTGGTTTTTGTTGAAGGGTTAGATGTATCAAAGTATTGGATTTTAGCATTTATCATTGTCCTTTATTTAATCTTAGGATTCTTTATGGACCAGATTGCAATATTGATCCTGACATTGCCTCTTACGTTTCCGATTATTGTTTCGTTAGGATTCGACCCGGTCTGGTTTGGAATCATTGTTACTAAAACGGTAGAAATCGGGCTTGTAACACCGCCAGTTGGAATGAATGTCTTTGTTGCTACAGGGGCTGCTGGTGTTAAGACTGCAGAAGGTTTTAAAGGGGTTACTTGGTTTGTCCTAACGGATTTGCTTATTCTCTTGGTGCTTATCCTGATGCCATTCCTTACTCTATGGCTACCAGAAATGATGATGGACTAATAAAAAGTTGGTGATTGTACTTGAAGAACCCAAACGTGATTTCAAAGACCTTTTCAATATTAAGAGCATTCACTGATGTGAAAAGTGAATGGGGAGTTAATGAGCTAGCTAGACATTTGAATATGCCACCCAGTTCGCTGCACCGAATGCTGACCTCATTAAAAGAGGAGAACATTGTGGAGCTTGTGGAGTCCTCACAAAAATATAGGATTGGCATTGATTTGATCCGAATGTCGTCACTTATTTCTACACATGTAGATGTAAAGAGCATTGCAAGGCCATTTTTGGAAGGTTTAAAGGCAAAATTAAAGCATCCTGTCTACTTTTCACTGTATTATCCGCAACACAGAAAGTTAGCTTTTATAGATAGTGTGAAAAGTTCCTTCGCACTTCAATATGTCCTGGATATCGGGGTGCTGCAGCCAATCCATGTAGCCTCGAGCGGGAAGTCTATATTGGCTTTTCTAACTCAACAGGAGATTGACGCCGTGTTAGATCAAGAAGATGTTCCGGTTTCCGAGCGATTGAAGGTTATAAAGGAATTGGAGAACATCAAAAACGATGGGTATGCCATTACGTCGAATGAGCGGAAAGAGGGGGCCCTAAGTGTTGGTGCGCCAATATTTAAAGCGAACAACGTAATAATCGGAAGCATTATTTGCGTCATGCCGATCAATGAATTTAAAGAAGAAGAAAAAGAATTCTTCATTAGAAGTGTGAAAGAGACTGCAGAAAGCATTTCCTATGTTTTAGGGTCATCGAAAGCCAGTAAAGAGGAAGAGGAGTTGATGATATGAACTTAACCCGTTCGCTATTATTTGTTCCGGGAATTAAAGCAGCATGGATTGAAAAAGTAAGAAACTATGATGCCGATGGGTATATTTTGGATCTCGAGGATAGTGTCCCATCTCATTTAAAGGAACAGGCAAGAGAAAATGTGGCATCCGCTCTTCCTTCTCTTTTCAAACAGAATAAGAGAATATTCGTCAGGATTAACAAGGATGAAGATGGTTTTAATCGAGCGGATGTAGAGGCCATTGTAATGGAAGGGCTGGAAGGCGTCGTTCTTCCTAAACCAGAAGAACCAGAAGAGTTGGAGAGATTATCGGAATGGATTAGCGAACTGGAGACGGAGCGGGGGATACAGAAGGGCGGCATCAAGCTTCTGCCGGTTCTTGAAACGGCAAAGTCTATGCATTTTGCTTATGAGATTGGAAGTGTATCACGCGTTTTTGCAATTGCCGGATTAACAGCTAAGGACGGAGACGTTGCGCGTGCTCTAGGATACAAGTGGACAGCAGAAGGTTTAGAGACGCTGTATATGCGTTCCAAAGTTGTCATGGCGGCACGAGCTGCAGGCGTACTTCCACTGGGCGGACTCTGGCAGGACGTTCACGATCTTGAAGGACTTGAGAAGGCTGCAAAATTCAATCGACAGCTTGGATTCGATGGAGAGCTGATTCTCCATCCCTCCAATACGGCCATTGTGAATCGTACGTATTCACCTTCTGAAGATGAAGCAGCTTATTACCAGGGAATGATCGATGCATTCCGGGAAGCAGAGGCAAAAGGTATATCTGCAATCATGTATGAAGGGGTACACATTGACTATGCCCATGTGAAAACTGCTGAACAGGTATTGGAAGCTTATCATGAGAGCCTAGGAGAGAAGGTTTAAACACAATGGGGAAATACTTTGAGGAATTGAAAGTGGGCAGTGTGTTTCACCACCGCCCACACCGGACGGTGACGGAAACAGACAACCTGCTGTTCACGACTCTAACCCACAACACACAATCCCTTCATCTGGACGAAGAATTTGCAAAGCAGACCATTCACGGCACTAGGATTGTGAACAGTTTGTTTACCCTTTCTTACGTGGTTGGAGTTAGTGTGGGGGAACTGACAGAAGGCACGACATTAGGCAACTTAGGGTTTGATGAAACTGTATTTCCAGCTCCTGTTAGGATTGGAGACACTATTAGAGCAGAAACCGAAGTAGTAGAGAAGCGTGAGTCAAAATCGAAGGATGACCGTGGAATCGTTTGGTTTGAGCACCGTGGATACAATCAGAGGGATGAACTAGTAGTTAAATCAAAGCGAGCGGGAATGATGCTTAGGCAAACAACTACTCAAGATAGATCATAAGGGGGAGAAGCTGATGGAAGGGCCATTAAAGGGAATCAGAGTGTTGGATCTGACCTCCGTCGTGATGGGTCCCTATTGTACGGTAATGTTAGGAGATATGGGGGCGGATGTTATCAAAATCGAGCCTCCGACCGGTGACACGACCCGATACTTGGGACCTTCAAATAGCGGTGAATTGGGAAGCCTTTTTCTGCATCTAAACCGCAACAAGAGAAGTGTGGTACTTGATTTGAAGACCGAAGAAGGTCGGAATGCCATCTTGAAGCTGGCTGAACAGGTGGATATTGTGGTCCATACGATGCGACCAGCCTCCATGGAGCGGCTCAATTTGGCGTATGAAGACTTTAAGGCGGTAAATGAACGTATCATTTACTGTGGCATGTATGGTTTCTCTGAGGATGGTCCATATGCCGGGCGGCCTGCATATGACGACATCATCCAAGCGGCGTCCGGGATGGCCTCAGCCCAGGGGAAGATTAACGGACAGCCTCAGTATCTTGCAACTGTTCTCGCAGACAAGACAACTGGTCTTATCGGGCTAAGCTCGGTCTTAGCGGCACTTTACCACAGGGAAATCAGTGGTGTTGGCCAGGAAATTGAAGTACCCATGTTCGAATCAATGGTTGGTTACACAATGACAGAGCATTTGTATGGGAAAACATATAACCCGCCATTAGGCGATAGCTACTATCCCCGAGTGGTATCCCCATATCGTAAGCCATATCAGACAACTGATGGCTATATCGGGGTAATGATTTACAATGACAAGCATTGGAAGAACTTCATTGAAGTATCCGGAAGGGAAGATTTGGTCGGAGATGAGCGTTTTATTGATATTAATGCAAGAACAGCAAACATTAACTTCGTTTATCAGACTGTAGAAAACATCATTAGAACTAAATCAACTGATGAATGGTTATCGATATTAAAATCAGCGGATATCCCATGCACAAATATAAATACGCCGGAAGATTTGAGGCAAGACCCACATCTCAACGCTGTGAACTTCTTTAATGAGAAAGAGCATCCTGTTGAGGGAACTGTCGTAGATATGAAGTTTCCGGTTAAATTCAGTCTTACTCCGACCGTATCCGAAAGGCTGGCACCTGGGTTGGGAGAGCATACGGATGAGGTATTGAATGAGATAAGAGAAGGTATTGAAGAATAGGTGTACCACTGTCAAAAGACATGAATGGAAAGTTAATGGACTCCGGATGGAAGCATAGACCTATTAAACGAGAAAATATAAATCTTTCACGGCGAGATGGCTCCAGTACTCTACTGGGGACATCTTTTTTAATCTTTAATGAGTTTTGAGAAAGAACATACCCAGGCCTTTCAGCCCGGGTATGACACAACTTGTTGGTGCCATGGTTAGATTTGAAAAATCTCATTAGTTGAAACGGAAAATTGATGGTAAAGTCTTCCTCTGTGACTTCCTGACAATAGGTATACATTTAAAGACTCTAGCATCAATGAAACTCTTTTGAATTGTTAGAAAATACTGTTGACTTCAAATAACCTCCATGATAATATTAAACAAACCACAAGATACAACATAAATATTGTTGTTTTATGTCGAATTTAATTTTTAGTTCAACATCTTTACTTAAGGGGGAGCGAATGTTGAGTCTAAATATTTTTGAAGGAAAAACCGTCGTTGTCACGGGAGGGAGCAAAGGGATTGGCAAAGGGATTGCGAAAGTGTTCGCAGAAAAAGGGGCTAATGTTGCCATTGTTGCTCGAGATTTAGAAGTTGCCAAGAAGACGGCTGAGCAACTGCAAGGAAAACAAAATATTGTAAGGGCTTTCAGTGGAGATGTCGCATCATTTGAATCAACGGAAACAGTGGCAAAGGATATTGTCGAGGCCTTTGGAGGCGTGGATGTTGTCTGTGCAAACGCGGGAATATTCCCCTCGGCTACGATTGAAGAGCTGACTGAAGAACAATGGGATTATGTGCAAAACATCAATGCCAGAGGAACCTTCTTTACTGTTAAAGCATTTCTGCCTTACGTGAAAAGAGCGGAATTCGGGCGGTTCATTATTACCTCCTCGATCACAGGGCCAATTACGGGATACGCTGGTTGGTCACATTACGGAGCCAGTAAAGCTGCGCAACTCGGATTTATGCGTACAGCAGCCTTGGAGCTGGCTAAAGATGACATTACAATCAATGCAGTTTCACCAGGGAATGTATTTACAGAGGGTCTGGATGGTTTGGGAGAAGATTACTTAAAGGCCATGGCAGCCGCCATTCCGTTTAAGCGCTTGGGAACTGTTGAAGATATTGGCCATGCAGCTGCATTTTTTGCTTCTAAAGAGGCTGGCTTCATAACTGGTCAAACGTTGGTAGTAGACGGTGGACAAATTTTGCCCGAAGACAACGCGTAATTGTTGTCAGAGTCTTCATTCGCGGTGGCAGTAAATAGATAAGCATAATTTCTTTGTTATCACAATAAGTTAACTAACAAACCACAAAACCACAAAATGATAACAACACTAAATTGGGAATTTGTGGACTTGTGAATTATAATTAAAGGATGTGAGGCTTTCATATTTAGCTAAGTGAGGGGACAGCATAATGTCATTATCATACGAAGATCGGAAAAAAGTCATATTAGAAGTTCTTGAAAAAGAAGAGAAAGTAAATGTCCGTCAAATGTCAGAGACTTTGCTTGTTTCGGGAGAAACCATCCGAAGAGATTTAGACCGGCTTGAAAAAGAGGGGAAGTTGAAGAAGGTCTATGGAGGAGCAATCAAAGAAAAATCCTCTTTAGAGCTGCCTTTTGATATGAAGGCGGACATTATGGCTGCAGAGAAACATGCCATCAGCAAGAAAGCTGCTGAATTTGTGGACAATGGTGACAGCATCATCATTGGTCATGGTTCAACACTCGCAGGTCTTGTTCGATTCTTGGAAGATAAACAGCATGTCACGATTATTACGCCATCTATACCTGTACTGATGGAAACGATGGAATCGTTCAATGGCAAAGTTATTTTCATTGGTGGAGAGTACGAGGCTGATCAGAAATTTACAAGCGGCCCTTTGGCCGAGTCGGTCTATGGCCAAATTAAAGCGAACAAAGCATTTGTTGCCGCTGGTGGTCTGTCTGTAAATGATGGTATGTCTGATTACGATTTACAGGGGGCCAGTAGCTCAAGACAGATGATGAAGCGGGCAGAGGAGGTTATTATTTTGGCTGATCATACAAAGTTCGGAAAAACGACTTTTGCACATATTTGCCCGCTTTCCGATATACCGATTATCATTACTGACCGTAATGTTTCCAAAGAGTGGCGTCAGGTCCTAGAGGGTCACAATATCGAACTTGTGATTGCTGATCCGGTCTATTAAGTATTATTTCGCAAAGGTGGAGATGTGGAGATGATTGAAAAGATCAGTAAGTCTTCTGTATTAGATAAATCGATTCAATATTGGAACCCTGGCAAAACAAAGCAATGGCAGATAGATGGTGTTGACCTTGTTATCGGAAAGCGCAAAGGTTACTTCCTTTACGACATGGATGGAAAGGAACTAATGGATCTTCACCTTAACGGTGGTACGTATAACCTCGGCCATCGTAACCAAGAAATCATCTCAACGCTCATTGAAGCCACGGAAACCTTCGATATAGGAAATCATCACTTCCCATCTACAGCTCGTGCACAGCTTGCGGAAAAGTTGTATGAATGCACACCGGATAACTTGCGCTATTCAATTCTCTCCAGCGGGGGCGGAGAAGCAATTGATGTGGCGATCAAGAGTGCGCGGTATGCAACGAAGCGCAAAAAGGTGATATCGGTAAAGTTCGCTTATCACGGACACACAGGAATTGCGGTAACGCTAGGTAATGAAAGGTATTCCAAACTCTTTATGAGTCAAGCTGACGATGATGAAGTTGTGAACGTTGTATTTAATGATATCGATGCGATGGAGAGGGCCCTTTCAAGAGAAGATGTAGCGTGTGTCATCATCGAAACGATTCCGGCTACATACGGCTTCAAAATGCCGGAACCCGGCTACTTGGAGGAGACAAAGCGGCTATGCGAAAAGTATGGAACGCTTTATGTGGCAGATGAAGTGCAAACAGGACTTCTTCGTACCGGGAAGTTATGGGGCATTGAACATCATGGCATTAAGCCGGACATTTTGGTAACTGCAAAGGGTTTAAGCGGCGGGATTTACCCGATTGCTGCAACGGTTGTTAGTGAAGAGGTTGGCCAGTGGATGAATGAAGATGGGTTTGCACACATCTCCACCTTTGGTGGTTCAGAACTGGGTTGTGCAGTAGCGATTAAAGTGCTTGAAATCTCGCAGCGTCCGGAAGTCGTAGAAAATGTAGACTATGTCTCAAGGTACCTTCGTTCCGGATTAGAACGGATTAAGAGCCAGTATCCTAACCATTTCACAGGGATCCGACAGAAGGGCGTAGTTTTTGGCCTTGAATTCAGCAAGGAAGACGGGGCAAAAGACGTGATGCGCTCCCTCTACGACAACGGTGTTTGGGCAATTTATTCAATGCTTGATACAAAGGTGCTTCAGTTCAAGCCGGGTCTGCTTCTTGACCAGCGTTACTGTGATGACTTGTTGAATCGAGTGGAAACAAGTATGGCACAAGCTGTTCGAAAAATGTAGATTGATTAATTGATTCCACTTTAATTAAAAAAAGAGAGGGGTCGTGTCAGTGAGTAGTGCAAGTGCAAATACCTGGGACCGTCCATTGGAATTATTTAATAAGGTATCACTGCGTGCCAAGGAAATGTATGAAGGACTGGATGATCATGAAGTTCAACTCCTGGATTACTCTGAAAATGCCACCTATCTCATCAAGAACGATGAGACAGGCGACAAAAAAATCCTCCGTGTCTGCCGTCCTAACTATCACCAAAAAGAAGAAATCGAGAGTGAGGTGAAATGGCTTCAATCGATCGATGAGAAAACATCCATTAAGGTATCTAGGCCGATTGCCGGCTCAGATGGGCAATTCTTGCAAGCGGTTACATTAGAGGATGATGGTCCTGAATATTATTGTGTCCTATTCACCTTCTTGGAAGGGGAGATGCCTGACGTCGATAACGAGGAAAAGCTGATCCGAGTATTCAAGGAAATTGGGCGCACAACCGCACAGTTTCATGAGCACGTCATTAACAACCATGAGGAATTTGCCGATATTAAACGTACTGTTTGGGACTATGAAAATCTATTGGGTGACAAACCCAAATGGGGCAGATGGCAAGACGGAAAGGCTATCACTCCTGAGCGAGAGGCGCTATTTACTAGAGTATCCGAAGTCATCAAGGCTCGTCTCGAAAAATTCGGCAAGAGTCCGAGTCGTTTTGGGCTGATCCATGCAGATTTAAGGCATGCGAATCTGATTTTAGATAACGAACGGAAAATCGTTCAGGTGATCGACTTTGATGACAGTGGGTTCGGATGGTACTTATATGATCTGGCCTCTTCGCTGACCTTCATCGAGCACAGAGAATATGTCCCGAAACTCATTGATGCATGGCTTGAGGGGTACCGGGAAATCCGACAGTTGCCGAAAGAAGAGGAGGAAGAAATTCCGACATTCGTCATGATGAGAAGGCTTCAATTGATTGCTTGGGTCGGCAGCAGGGATAACGAAACTGCTGCAGAACTTGGAGAAGAGTATACCGTGCAAACAGATGATTTGGCAAAAGCATATCTGAAATTATTTGAAGATTCTGTGAAGTGAACTGCTTTATATTAGCCAAAGACAAAAGAGGAAAAATACTGACTTAAAGGGGCCCGCTAATGAGTAAACAAAATCTTGAACTGAAACGAACGCTTACGCCACTTAATCTATGGGTCATTGGTGTCGGGATTGTCATTTCAGGCAACTACTTTGGTTGGAACTTTGGGTTAAGTACCTCCGGTTATGTCGGAATGCTGATTGCTGTCGGTGTCATGGCTGTGATGTATACGTTCATGGCTTTTGGGATCTCGGAACTTTCCACGGCATTGCCGTTCGCCGGTGGCCCATACTCCTTTGCCAGGAGAGCGATGGGACCGTTTGCCGGCTATATCACCGGTGTAGGAGTCATGTTGCAGTACGTCATTGCCGCTCCTGTTGTTGCTATCGGAATCGGAGCATATATCAACTTCCTGTTCCCGAGTGTTGACCCGATTGTTTCCGCAGCGGTAATGTACATCTTCTTCATGGTAATCCATACGATCGGGGTTAAAGAATACGCAAGGCTCGAAGCGATTCTCGTCTTCATCGCGCTCGCTCTTCTCGTGTTGATGTACTTCGTCGGTCTGCCGCAAATCAAGGCAGAAAACCTTTTTGGCGGTCCGGGAGAATCGATGATTCCGGGAGGTCTTCAGGGCATCTGGGCTGCGTTGCCGTTCGCGATGTGGCTCTTCCTCGCAATCGAAATGCTCCCGATGCTCTCTGAGGAAACACGGAATCCGGAGAAAGACATGCCGAAAGGGATCCTTTCGGGAATGTTTACGCTGGTAATCCTGTCAATCCTGACGACGACTGTCGCCATTGGGCTTAGTGGATTTAATGAGCTAAGCAGTGCCGAAGATCCGCTTCCTGCAGCGATTGCTGCTGTGTTCGGTAATTCCTACTGGCTCGCCCAAGTTCTCGCTTCAATTGGTCTCGTCGGATTGATTGCAAGCTTCTCTGGTGTCATCCTTGCCTACTCACGCCAGGTATTCGCCCTTTCTCGGGCCGGCTATCTTCCTGCGGTATTCTCAAAACTGCACCCTTCGCGGAGAACGCCATTTGTGGCAATTATCGCACCGGGTTTCATCGGGCTGTTGCTGGTGGCATTTTTCAACCCGGATGATTTAATTCTTATCGCGACATTCGGAGCGCTCATTTCCTATATCTCGATGAACGTGTCTCTAATGATTCTTAGAAAGAAAGAGCCGAATCTGCCTCGTCCGTACAAGACGCCGCTTTATCCGCTGATGCCGATTGTTTCAAGTGTACTGGCTGTAATTGCGCTCTTCGCAAGTTTCTTCGCAAACCTGGCGTTCTTCTGGATCAGCATTGCCGTGTTTGGAGTGGCTGTCATCTATTACTTTGCATATGCACGCTATCACATCAACCCGGATGCGCCGGAGGAACAGTTTGTATATGAAGAAACTAATGATGAACCGAAGATTTCTCCAGAACCTGAGCTAGGTAAGGTCACCCGATGAATCTTCTGGAAGGCGGAGTAGAGACCATTCTGTTCGATAAAGATGGGACCCTGATTGATTTTCCCTCTATATGGATCCCTTGGCTCAATGATGTGGAAGCCAGGTTGAAGCTTGTGCTCCATCCACTTAAGTCAGATGAATTGAAACGATCCTTTGGTGTCTTTGAGGATGGCCACATTGATCCTGGAGGACCACTGGCCATTTCAAGTATTGAAGAGAGTACCACCATCATTGCTTCTATCCTTTATCAGAATGAGCAACCATGGAATTCAGCATTGACTCTGGCAAGAGAGAGCGTGGACGCTGCGAATGAGCGGCAGAACCGTTCACCTTCTCTTAAGCCGGTGGCAGGGATTGAACCACTATTACGTTCCCTTTCAGAGAAGGGAATCCGACTTGGCGTTCTGACGGCAGATGACACCGAGAAAGCTCATGAGCAGCTGGAGGCTCTCAATCTGATCGAGTATTTTGAGTTTGTTATCGGCAGTGACCTTGTGGAGCGTGGAAAACCGGCTCCCGACTTGGCTTACGCCGCACGAGACCGCTACGGTGTAAATCTCGACAAGGCAGTCATGATCGGAGATACGGCTGCGGACATTCAGTTGGGACAGAGTGCCGGCGTCATGAAGACGATTGGCATCGCAAGCTATACCAATGGGGATGCCAGTCATCTGCAGGAAGCAGACCAACTCATTTTTGGTTATGAAGAATTGCTAATGAAGCGTTAGGAGGTTATCTATTTGAATCCGGATTTAGTTGCACACATTACGAAACTCGTACTGGAGAAGCTCGATGGCGCAAAGCCATTGGGCGGATCCTTAACAGATTCCGAAATCAGACGTTGGAATGATATTTCTAACTCGTTGGGGAGCCCAAGGTCTTATCACTCGGGAGGGGCCAACAATGATCTGAGCCCACTCACACCGGAAGAAATACGGAAATGGAATGCAATCTCTGTTCATAACCGGCCGACTGAAGCGAATAAATCGTTCGAAACAACAGGACAGGTGAAGTTTCACGCTCATTATTAAACACAGTACCGGCAAGATGGAAAGGGGTGTTTTCAATCAGCTACGCTCAGTCTGTGGATAGCTTAACAGAGATGGACCAAGCAGTGAGAAGAGCAAAAACGGCACAGAAAATCTATCGCACCTTCAATCAGGAACAAGTAGATGCCATTGTCAAAAAAATTGCAGATGCTGCGTTTGCACAGGCGGATTATCTGGCGCAAATGGCGGTAGATGAGACGAAAATGGGCGTTCGAGAGCATAAGAAAATCAAGAACGAACTTGGGTCCATGGGGGTCTATGAATCCATTAAAGATGAGAAAACGATTGGCGTCATTAATCGGGATCCTGTTCTAAAGTTAACTGAAGTCGCCTATCCATTCGGTGTGATCGCAGCCATCTGCCCAACTACAAATCCGACGTCTACTGCGATTTTCAAGACATTGATTGCTTTGAAGTCAGGAAACGCAATGGTTGCCAGTCCCCATCCAACAGCAAAAAGCTGCACGGTCGAGGCGCTGCGAATTTGTTCGGAGGCAGCCGTGGCGGCGGGCGCGCCAGAAGGGCTGATCGGCTGGATCAGTCAGCCGTCCATGGAGGCGACGACTGGTCTGATGCACCATCCGGATGTCGATCTCATCTTGGCAACCGGAGGAGGAGGCTTAGTAAAAGCGGCCTACAGTTCCGGGAAGCCCGCATACGGTGTAGGTCCCGGCAACGGACCTGTCTATATTGAGAAGACGGCCAACGTGAAAAAGGCAGCACAACTCATCATTGATAGTAAGACGTTCGACAATGGAACGCTTTGCTCAACGGAACAGTCGATTGTTGTTCACAAGAACATTAAGGAACTAACGATGAGGGAGTTACGCAACAATGGCGCTTACTTCCTCAACAGTCATGAAAAAAATCTTCTTGGAACGGTGATCACCACAAAAGAAGGACAATTAAACGCCAAAATCGTCGGAAGATCGGCTGTAACGATAGCAGAAATTGCCGGCATCGATGTACCGTCGGATACAAGAGTGCTGATTGCGGAAGAGCATCGGATCGGGAAAGACGCTCCGTTCTCCCTCGAAAAGCTTGCACCGATCTTTCCGCTGTATACAGCAGCCGACGAGGAGGAAGCCCATAAAATCTGTGAGGGTCTTCTCAACTTTATCGGTCGGGGGCATAGCTGCTCGATCCATACAACGGACGATCAGGCAGCCGAACGTTTCGGCCTTCGGATGCCGGTGTCACGGGTGATGGTGAACACGATGGCATCAATCGGTGCTGCCGGAGCAACTACTGCTTTGGTACCATCACTTACGCTCGGTTGTGGCTCCTACGGCGGTAATATCTCATCCGACAACATTACAGCGCGCCACCTTTTAAATACGAAGCGTATTGCCTACGGCATCAAAGAGGTTAACCTGCCAAAGCCCGGGTCGGCAAAGGGCCGGGCTGTAGTGTCAGGAGTAACATCCAGGAAGGAAATGGATATTCAATCCATCATCGACCAGGTGATCAGAGAAGTGAATTTGGGGGAGGCATCCATAAACGCCTCGGATCTTTCTGAAACTGTCAGCCAGATTGTCAAACAGCTTTCAAAGTAAAACTAAGGAGGAATTATAATGGCGGAAATTAACGGTGCACTAGGAATGATTGAAACAAGGGGATTGGTTGCCGCGCTCGAAGCTGCAGATGCGATGGTCAAAGCAGCCAATGTTCAGATAATCGGGAAAACCCATGTGGGCGGCGGTATTGTGACCATTATGGTGTCAGGTGATGTTGGTGCAGTTAAAGCGGCTACGGATTCAGGCAGTGCAGCGGCTCAGCGTGTTGGCGAACTGTTATCCGTTCATGTGATCCCTCGTCCGCATAATGAACTGGCGGCCATTCTTCCGGCGGGTAATGCGTGATTGATCTTCATGCTGGAAAGGCGGTGGGTGAGGAATGTTGGTCGGTACAGTCATTGAAAATATTTGGGCAACACGAAAGGAAGAAGGCCTTAAGGGGCTGACCTTTCTGGTGATTCAACCGGGGTACGATGGAAGCCAAACGACTAACGGTTCACCGATTGTTGCAGTGGATCGCATTGGGGCGGGAATCGGTGACAGAGTCATTGTCACCAATGGTTCACCGGCATCCTATATTCGGGATGGTGAGAGAATTCCGATCGATGCTCTTGTCATCGGGATTGTGGACGCTCCATCGAGCGGGACGTGATTGTGTGGCAGCAGCGCTCGGCTTGATTGAAACACATGGAATTGCCCATTCCATAGTGATCGCAGACCAAATGCTGAAAATGGCGGATGTACACCTTGCCAGTCAGGAAGAAGTGAGCCAGGCCTTTTACACGATCCGGATTGAAGGGGACATCGAGTCGGTGCGGCTGGCGATCGAGCAAGGCGTGGCAATTGCACGAGCTGCAGGCGTTTTGATTGCTTACAAAGTAATCCCAAGGCCTGTAGAGGAGACGAGAACGATATTATCCACAAAATAAAGCGCGGGTTAGGGAGGAAAACAATATGGCTAACGAAGCATTGGGCATGATTGAGACGAAAGGTCTGGTTGCGTCAATCGAAGCAGCAGACGCAATGGTGAAAGCTGCAAATGTAGAGGTGGTAGGGAAAGTGCATGTGGGTGGCGGGCTGGTCACCGTACTCGTTCGCGGAGATGTCGGCGCTGTAAAAGCAGCTACAGAATCCGGAGCGGAAGCCGCACAGCGCGTCGGGGAACTGAAATCCGTCCATGTCATCCCGCGCCCGCATAGTGAACTCGAAGCGATTCTGCCGAAATCCACAATTTAACCAGCTGATTTCGAGGAGGTGAGTTCAGATGAACAAGGAGGCCATTCAATCCATTGTGGAAGATGTTTATAAGGAACTTACACAAGTGCCGTTAAACCAAAACGAAACGACGATTTCGGTGTCGGCCAGGCATTGTCATCTAAAGCAAGAGGACGTAGAAGCCTTATTCGGTAAGGGACATGAGCTGACGAAGATGAAAGAGTTGGCCCAACCGGGGCAATTTGCAGCGAATGAAACGGTGACATTGATCGGCCCTCGCGGCAGTATTCATTCAGTCAGAGTTCTAGGTCCCTCTCGAGATATCTCGCAGGTCGAAATCAGCAAGACAGACGGTGTAAAGTTGGGAGTCGATCCGCCCCTAAGGGAATCGGGGGACATTAAAGGATCAGCTCCGATTACACTGCTTGGGCCGAAAGGCAGCGTTTATTTAAAGGAAGGCTTAATTGTGGCAAAAACGCATATCCATATGAACCCCAAAGATGCAGAGGCAATGGGAGTGGTGAATGGCGATTATGTTAAAGTCACAGTCCAAAATGACCGTCCCATCACCTTTGAAAAAGTGCTTATCCGTGTGTCTCCCAATTACATATTGGATATGCACATCGATACAGATGAAGCGAATGCGGCACTAATTAAAACCGGACAATGCGGCATCATTACAAAGGTTGAAGGTACATGAAGATAGATGCTGGGCAGATTGAACTGATTGTGAGGGAAGTCCTCGAGAGACTTGAGGTTGATTCAACGAGCGGTTCAGTAAATAAGCCTGGACTGCTTGTTGTAAATTTAACTGATGAGAAGGTATTCAATCGCCTTTGCGAACACTGGAATGCGGTCAGGGAAAGCGATACAGAGTTATCCGGTGAATTTGAACAAGTGGTGATCTTCCAGGCCGATCAAAACCTCATCGTCAAAGGGGCATTAGGTTTGGATATTGAAGAATGCCGTGCCTTCTCACGTGGTTTGCTCCAAGGTAAGTCAATCACACTTATTCCATCGAAAGAAATGGAATGGTTAGTTAGGCATGAAAAGGACATGCAGACCAGTTCTCCTTACCATCAACACCTAAGGAAATCAGCGATGAAGCTGGAAAGTTTCGGTGTTCGTATAGAAACATTGGATGAATTTTTGAGGGGCGTGGAAGATGCCAGGCCGGATGGGAATTCCGATACGTTTACCGGCCGATTGCTCACCGAAGCGGAAGTCAGAAATTCAGCCGGACCCAGGATTCTAATCAGCAAAGCGACAATCGTCACCCCTTTGGCTAGAGATGCAGCAAAGGAATCAGGAAAAACAATCTGCTGTTTGGAATAACCATGAAATGAGGTGAACGAAATGCCCAAGGCCCTTGGAATGATTGAAACCCGTGGCTTGATCGGTTCTATAGAAGCTGCTGATGGGATGCTCAAAGCTGCCGATGTCCAACTGGTGAAACAGGAGAATGCGGACGCAGGCCTCGTTACTGTAATTGTCGAGGGTGATGTAGGAGCGGTACAGGCAGCGGTGGAAGCCGGAAAGGCGACGGCAATCCGGGTGGGGGAACTCGTAGCTTCCCATGTGATTCCGCACCCTGACGAGGGGGTAGCCATACTCACTCAACGCAAACCGGTTAGGCAACAAGACCTCGAAGAAGCAGCCACTGCAGAAGAAGGTTCGTCCAACGAAAAGGAAGTGAATGAAACCGTCACAAAAGCGAAGACGGCGAGATCAAGGAAGAAAGCAACGGATAACCTTCAGGAATGATCCGCTAAATTGGTAGGAAGGGGGTGAATTAGATGGCCTTCAGACGCAAGAAAATTGCGGTGATCGGTTCAGGCTTCACAGGGGCAACTACTGCACTCCTGCTAGCACAGAAGGAGTTGGGTGACATTGTCCTGGTCGATATTCCTTCTATGGAAAACGCTACAAAAGGAAAAGCGCTGGACATGTTGCAAGCCGGTTCACCAATGCAGTTTAATTCAAAAGTATTTGGCACGGCGGACTTTGGGCATATTCGGGGTGCCGATTTTGTCATTATCACAGCGGGGATTGCACGGAAACCGGGGATGACCCGAGACGATCTGGTAGCCACGAATGTGAAAATCATGAAGGATGTATCTGAAAAGATCGCAAAATATGCGCCTGAGAGTTATGTCCTCGTATTGAGCAATCCGGTAGATGTCATGACGTATGTCTGTTATCGGACTACCGGCTTTCCGAAAAATCGGGTCATCGGACAATCCGGGGTGCTGGATACCGCCCGCTTTAATACATTCGTCGCAGAAGAGCTGGGAATCGCAGTCGAAGACATTTCAGGCTTCGTTCTAGGAGGGCATGGAGACGATATGGTTCCTCTGATCCGGTACTCTCATGCTGGTGGCATTCCGCTCGAGCAACTCATCCCGAAAGCTCGATTGGATGCGATTGTGGAACGTACACGTAAAGGCGGCGGTGAAATTGTGGGCCTGCTAGGCCAAGGCAGCGCGTACTATGCTCCGGCCTCCTCTATCGTAAAAATGGTTGAAGCTATCATGCTGGACCAAAAGCGAATTTTGCCATCCATTGCATTCTTGGAAGGTGAATACGGCTACGAGCAGATTTATTTGGGGGTACCGACTGTCCTTGGAGGACATGGCATCGAAAAGGTCATTGAACTCCCGCTGACGCCAGATGAAAAAGCAGCTCTCGATGCTTCTGTAAATTCTGTGCGGAAGGTATTGGAGAAATTGTGAGGAGATTGATTCAGCAGCCAGTAGACGTGAAATTGCTATCTGCTGGCTGAGGGATTGAATAGGTGTATTAAACAGCAGCCAACTGGCTGTTTTTTTGTGAATATAGGGGAGGCTATATTCCTGAAAGTTTAGAAACAGAATGAAGAAATTTGAGAAGCTGACAGACTTGAATATCTGGTTAATAGAAAGGGTAATCTACCTCTATAACACAAATGAGGTGATCCGATGAAACAAGAAGAAATGGAAACACTCAGAGACCTGATCAAAGGCGTCGACACCGCGATGCTGACGACCGTTTCGGACGAAGGACTCGTCTCCCGCCCAATGAAAACACAGGAAGTCGAATTCGATGGCGACCTCTGGTTCTTCACCAAGAAAGAAACCGACAAATACAAAGAAATCCTCCACAACAAAGATGTCAACGTCGCATACGCCGGCAAATCCTACGTCTCCGTCCGAGGACGAGCCGAAATTGTCGAAGACATGGCCAAGAAAAAAGAACTCTGGAGCAAAGCCTACGAGAAAATCATGCAAACCACTTACGACGATCCCGACGTCATCCTAATCAAGGTCAAAGCCGAAGCCGCCGAATACTGGGAAAGCGGTAGCCTTGTTAAGAATATCGCGTTTATGTATAAGCGAATGACTGGGAAGGATGCGGAGTCGGCGGAGATTAATGAGACATTGGAACTGGATAAGTGATCGTGGAAATGGGCTGTCCTGTAAGGGCGGTCCGTTTTTGATTCAAACGAATGAGCGGTGAGTGATTACCTCCGAAGAGCCAGTGGTTACGGGCGCGTCAGGAGGTGATTTGAATAGGAAAAAGCAGCCGGTCGGGCTGCTTTTGTCCAAGGGCCTTCATTAATCAAAACTATACTCACAAACCACATGTGCAACGGATTTGGCGGAGATCAACAGGGCGTCTTCATCAATGTCGAACTTCGGGTGATGGTTCAGGTACGGCTTGTCCACGCCTTTGGGTTTGCTTCCGATGATATAAAACGTGCCTGGGGTCTTTTGAGTATAGTAGGCGAAATCCTCAGAACCCGAGTTGATCGGAATTTCTTTGACAGCCTCAATGACCGGGTCATTCGCTTGTTCCAAAATGGAAACGACTTTGGCGGTGACGGAAGGGTCATTGTAGAGCGGCGGATAATCAGGGACGTAGTTGAGTTCGCATTCGACGCCGAACTCTTCCTCGATTCCTCTTGTGATGCGGTGGATTTCCTCCGAGATGACTTTCTGTGTGTCTTCATTCATATAGCGGACGTCGCCCTCGAGTTCGACGCTGTCTTTGATGACATTGAATGAGCCTTTCCCATCAAACGAGCCGATGGTCACAACACCCATTTCAAACGGATTCAACCGGCGGCTGACCACCGTCTGGATGGCCGTGATGAAATAAGCGCCTGCAACGATCGAGTCGTTGGATTGGTGGGGAGAGGAACCGTGGCCACCTTTGCCTTTGATCACAAGCTTAAAGTACGTTCTGCCGGCCATGGAAAAGCCGCTTCTGTAGCCGATTTCCCCTGTAGAGAGTGCGGGCATCAGATGGGTCCCGAACACGGCATCCAAATCATCCAGAACTCCGGATTCGACGATGCTTTTTGCGCCGCCCGGCGGTGTTTCTTCCGCGTGCTGATGGATGATCTTGATCGTTCCGCTGATCGAGTCTTTCATCTGGATCAGGCAGTCTGCCAATACGAGCATGTAAGCCGTATGCCCGTCATGGCCGCATGCGTGCATGACACCCGGGTTCTTGGACTTGAACGGAACATCAGTCTCCTCCTGAATCGGCAGCGCATCAAAATCGGCACGCAGGCCGATTGTCTTGCCTTCTTTCCCGCCTCTGATCGTCACGATGATCCCATACCCGTTTCCGACATTCGTGTGGACCTCGACGTCCTTGCCTTTGTAAAAGTCCTCGATGTATTTCGCGGTCTTTTCTTCTTTAAAGGACAATTCAGGGTTTTCGTGGAGATGCCTCCTGATCTGGATCATCTCTTCTTTCCGGTCTTCCAGCATGGACAGCAATTGCTGCTTGAGCGTCTGATTTTCGTTCGATGTGTTCGAAGTCGTCATTTGTCTCCCGCCTTTTCTGATTTTGCCTTGTCTAATAGTATACATGCTGCTACTGTCCCGAAAATGCATAAGAAGGTTTGAAGGGATTGAGGAACCGGCCCGAGATTCACGAAGAGGCCGAATGCAATCCCGATCACTCCCCATACCGGCTTCTGAATTGCAAACTGCGCGATCACCCCACCGTAAATTGCAGGGAGGACGAACTTGAATGTATCAACCAATGCGGCCGGCAGCAGAGAAATCAAATAGGATCCTCCCAGAACAACCAAGACGAGAATCGATGTATTGATGATGGCCGCCGCCGCTATGGCAAGAGTGGCCGTTAGTTCTCCTTTTTCAGTCCCGGGCTCCGCACCGACTGCCGTTTGTGCAACCGAGGCGCTGGGAAGGCACATGTTTCCGATGTTCCCGTTCAAAAATGCAAGATACGTTCCGGAGACACCCAGTATCGGATAGTAACTGATCGGCTCAACGACCCAGATCACCGCGATGATGGAAGCATAGGCAAGAAAACCGGACAAGATGGCGGACCAGCCGGGGTGATAGCCCAGGCCAAATGAAAGGATCATCGGCAGAGAAAGGGTCAATAAAATAATGCCCCAGATCGTCAGACGGCCCCAGAAATGCGATTTGTCTTGGAACGTCGCGAAGCTGTATGCCTCTTCGCGGGCAGAGCCTCTTACCGCAACCGAACTTTTTAATTCCTTACTGACTGACATCCAGCCTTCCCTCCCTTAATTAACTTAATAGGTAGCCGACAGCCAAACCGACGAGAATCACCAGTCCAAGTGACCATTCCACCAGCCATTTGGCCTCGAACGTTTTAGCCGCTTTTAAAATGAGCGGCATCACGATGAATGCGACAAGCAAGACAATCGCTTCCTGGACTCCTTTGACCATCTGCCCGCTGCCCAGATAACTGAATGCGCCGATCATCGCTGCTGTCGAAATGATTTTGAATCGTTCCAGGTTTTTCGGTGTGCTCGTCGTTTTCGCCTGGACCTTCCCAAGCGATTTAGTGAATAGGGCAGTGAACAAAAGCCAACCGAGCCCTCCAAGACACATCACCCAGACTGCATTCGTGAAGGCGTGAGCTGTAAAACTTTCCGTCCCGAGTTCAGCACCGGCCGCCTCGGCCCCGAGACTCGCGCCAACCGTTTCAATCGGAGCCGAACCGATGATCCCGATCCGGACCAAGGTCACCGGATTCCCGATCAGTGACAGGAGGGAAATCGCGATAATAATAATGGCAAAGGAAGGGCCGATCGAACTGATGGCTCCCGCCCGGATTGCCGTCTTCACTTCCTGTTTGGACATTCCTACAGAAGCGCTGGTCTTTGTAGCGAGACTGATAAACTTGAACGCCTGAAAAAAGACGAGACCGATCACTAGTGAAGCAATGATCCAAAGCGGAACACTGTTTGCGATTCTCATGACATCATTCATCGTTCTCCTCCATCCCATTAGAATCAATATTCCGTTTATTTGATGAAGTATAGAAGAGTGAACCTGGTAAAGCAATATCAAACTGAAGTATGAAGGGAATATCTACCTTTTGTATCAGAGATGCTGGGGCTTACTTACTGGAGGGGTAGGGGGGCAGACTCGAGATTTGATCGGTGATGTGGGCTGGAGGTATGGGGTTGATTGCAGTGCAGTTCCCACCTACAGGTACCCGAATCCCTACCAAGGGGTACCTGAGTTCTAACCAAGATAGGGGTGAGTTACGACCTAGTGAGGATGAGTTACAACGTGAGAGGACATTCAGTCAGAATTCTCCAACTCCATATTGACAACGTTTTCAGAAGAATATACACTTTGTTTATATCTTAAACAAAGTAAAACGTTCATCAGAAAGGAGATTTTTTCTTGGCTTACTTTTCCGAGATTCCAACCATTCAATACGAGGGTCCGGCTTCGAGCAATCCATATGCATTCAAATTCTATAACCCTGATGAAGTGATCGGCGGCAAGACGATGAAGGAGCACCTGCGGTTCGGGGTGGCGTATTGGCATACGTTCACGGAAGACCTGTCTGACCCATTCGGCGCGGGGACCGCGGTGCGCCCGTGGAATCATCTGTCCGGAATGGATTTGGCGAAGGCCCGTGTGGAGGCGGCGTTCGAGTTTTTCGAGAAGCTCGGCGTACCGTATTTCTGCTTCCACGATATCGACATCGCTCCCGAGGGGGAGACGCTCCGGGAGTCCAACAAAAACCTTGATGTCATCGTCGGCATGATCAAGGAGTACATGAAAGGCAGCGACACGAAGCTACTCTGGAATACGGTGAACAACTTCAGTCACCCGCGTTTTGTGCACGGTGCAGCGTCTGCGAATAACGCGGATGTGTTCGCCTACGCAGCGGCGAAAGTGAAGAAAGGGCTCGAGGTCGGCAAGGAACTTGGCGCGGAAAACTACGTGTTCTGGGGTGGCCGCGAGGGCTACGAGACGTTGCTGAACACAGACATGAAGCTTGAACTCGATAATCTTGGCCGGTTCTTCCATATGGCGGTGGATTACGCGAAAGAGATCGACTTCGATGCACAGTTCCTGATTGAGCCGAAGCCGAAAGAGCCGACATCGCATCAGTATGATTTTGATGTTGCTAGCGGCTATGCGTTCCTTCAGCACTACGATCTTCAGAATCACTTTAAATTTAATATTGAAGCCAACCATGCAACATTGGCCGGCCATACGTTCGAGCATGAGCTGCGCTACGCGCGGATCCACGGGATGCTCGGTTCGGTCGATGCCAATCAGGGCCATCCGCTCCTCGGATGGGATACGGACGAGTTCCCGTCAGACCTTTACGCGACGACTCTCGCGATGTACGAAATCCTGAAAAACGGCGGACTCGGCCGAGGCGGCCTGAACTTCGATGCGAAAGTGCGCCGCGGTTCGTTCGAGAAAGAAGATCTCGTCCTCGCACACATCCTCGGCATGGACAGCTTTGCCGCAGGATTGAAAGTCGCGCAGAAGCTGATCGATGACGGCGTGATGGACAATGTGGTTGAAGATCGGTATGCAAGCTTTAATGAAGGAATCGGCAAATCGATCGTGGACGGAACAGCCGACCTGCGGAGCCTCGAGGAATACGCGCTCGGCCTGGATGGCATTCAAACACGCTCCGGCCGTCTTGAATCGATCAAGGCGACGATCAACCGTTATCTGCTGCAGGCGTATGCAGGTGAGTGAAACCGACAAGAGGGGTGTCTGACATGAGTTATGTGATCGGCGTGGATCTTGGGACAAGTGCAGTCAAACTGCTGCTGGTGAATCGTTCGGGGGTAGTCGTGAACGAAGTGTCCCGCCCGTACCCGCTGATCCAGGAGAAGAGCGGCCATAGCGAACAGGATCCGGAAGACTGGGTCAGGGCAACCCTGGACGGCCTTCGGGAACTGGCGGAAACCTTCGGCGGTAGTCCGGATGACATCGAAGGGATCAGCTTTTCGGGACAGATGCACGGATTGGTATTGCTGGATAACGAACATCGGGTGCTGCGGAACGCCATCCTCTGGAATGATACACGAACGACGGAAGAATGCCGGGAGATCGAGGAGACGGTAGGACTTGAACGGCTTCTGGCCATCACGAAAAACCGTGCGCTAGAAGGATTCACACTGCCGAAATTGCTGTGGGTGAGGAAACATGAGCCGGATGTGTTCGAACAGGCCCGGTACTTCTTGTTGCCGAAGGACTACGTCCGCTACCGGATGACAGGATCAATTCAGATGGAGCGGTCGGATGCGGCCGGGACGCTGCTTCTGGATATCGGAAAAGGCGAGTGGAGTGAAGAGATGTGCCGGCTGCTCGGCTTGGATTCTGCAATCTGCCCGGAACTGACGGATTCCCATGAGGAGACCGGGACTCTGCTTCCTGAGCTCGCGGCACAGACAGGGTTATCAGAGGAGACCCGCATTTTTGCCGGCGGCGCAGACAATGCGTGCGGCGCAATCGGCGCTGGAATCCTGGAAGAAGGCAAGACGCTCTGCAGCATCGGGACGTCAGGCGTCATCCTCGCCTATGAACAGGACGGGGACCAGGATTTCGGCGGTAAGGTCCATTACTTTAACCATGCGGATGCGGGCAGCTATTATACGATGGGCGTCACACTTTCCGCCGGACACAGCCTCAGCTGGCTGAAAGAGACGTTTGCCCGGGAGCGCTCATTTGATGAAATTCTTGAGGAAGCGGACGCGGCACCGCCTGGAGCGGAAGGGCTGTTGTTCACACCTTATCTTTCGGGGGAACGCACGCCTTATGTGGACGCGAAAATCCGTGGAAGCTTTATCGGGATGGACGCCTCCCATCGTTTCGGCCACTTTGCGCGGGCTGTACTGGAAGGAATCACGTTCTCGCTGAATGAATCGATCAGGCTGTTCCGGGAAAACGGAAAGACAGTCGATACTGTAGTGTCAGTCGGAGGGGGAGCCAAGAATGCCCTCTGGCTGCAGATGCAGGCGGACGTGTTCGATGCCAAGGTCATTAAACTGAAAAGCGAGCAGGGTCCTGGCATGGGGGCCGCGATGCTCGCGGCTGTCGGGTGTGGCTGGTTTGATTCATTGAAAAAATGCGCGGAATCGTTCTTGGAAACGGAGCGGACATACGAGCCGGATCCGGAGCGAGCTGCAGTGTACCGGGAGCTGTTTGCCATCTACAAAGAGGTGTATCCGGCAACGGCGGATATCAACCGTAAACTGCACCCTTATCGGTCATAAATTCTCTGCGGAAGCTGCGATTGCAGTTTCCGCAACTATTCAATTGAAAAGAAAGCGCTTAACCGAATCGTATGTACACGAAGGGAGGAGAAGGGGGATGCCCTGTCTTGCGCGGGGCAGTTTCTCCGTCTATATGAAAACCCAAGCGAACCATCGGTACATCATTTTCATCACGCTCATCGCAACACTGGGGGGCCTGCTTTTCGGCTATGACACGGCTGTCATTTCCGGTGCGGAACAGTCCCTGCAAATCTATCTGATCGACAGTCTCGGCCTGAGCCCATTTGTCCACGGCCTGACGGTTTCCAGCGCACTGATCGGTTGTATCATCGGCGGGGCGATCTCCGGGCTGCTTTCCAATAATCTTGGGCGAAGAAACTCGCTGATCGTCGCAGCGCTGCTGTTCACAGTGTCTGCGCTCGGCTCCGCTTATCCGGAGTTTCTGTTCTTCACGAAAGATGATCCGACAGTCGGGCTGTTGATCATGTTCAACGTTTATCGGATTCTCGGCGGGATCGGTGTGGGGCTGGCCTCTGCGATCTCTCCGACGTACATTGGTGAAATCGCTCCGGCGGCTATCCGCGGGAAACTCGTTTCCTGGTATCAGTTCGCCGTCATCTTCGGGATGCTCGTCGTCTACTTCGTCAACTGGGGCATTGCGAACGGCCAAACGCGTGAATGGATCAATGATGTAGGCTGGAGGTTCATGTTCGCTTCCGAAACCATCCCGGCGCTGCTGTTCTTTTTCCTGTTGTTCTGCGTGCCGGAAACGCCGCGCTTCCTGGCGTCCAGACAGCGTCATGCTGAAGCCTTCGACATTCTGAATAAGCTGAACGGTTCAAAGGAGCGGGCGGAAGGAATCCTTGAGGAAATCAAGGCATCCCTCAATGCGCCGCACCACTCCGGGAAGCTGTTTTCCTACGGACGGGCGGTCATTATCGTGGGAATCATGCTGTCGATCTTCCAACAGTTCGTCGGCATCAACGTCGCCCTTTACTACGCGCCGAGAATCTTTGAAAGCATGGGCGCGGGTCAGAATGCTTCGATGGTGCAGACCGTCGTCATGGGGCTGGTCAATGTTGTCTTCACCATCTTTGCAATCATGACCGTGGAAAAATGGGGAAGAAAGCCGCTTCTGATCATCGGTTCCGTCGGCATGGCAATTGGCATGTTCGGCGTGGCGGGCCTTGCCGCATTTAATGTCATCGGCATCTCGACGCTCGTATTCATCATCATCTACACAGCTTCGTTCATGATGTCGTGGGGTCCGATCTGCTGGGTCATGCTTGCGGAGATCTTCCCGAACAAGATCCGCGGCCAGGCGATGGCGATTGCCGTCGCCGCCCAGTGGGCCGCCAACTTCTTCATTTCATCGACCTATCCGGCGATGATGGATTTCAGCGGTGCACTTACCTACGGATTCTACGGATTGATGAGCGTTCTGTCCGCACTCTTCGTCCTGAAGTGGGTACCGGAAACAAAAGGCAAAACTCTCGAAGAGCTGGAATCGCTTTGGGGTGAAGAAACGGAAGAAGCCGTGCGGTTTGCCGAAGTGAAAAATAGTTAAGGAAACGGCCGGAGACGAATGATGCTCCGGCCTTTCTGATGGGAAGCGGAAACATGATATTCTATATGCAGGAATTGATTAAGGAGGACACCATGACACAGATCCAGACCGGCAACCATGCATTGGTCAAAACCATCAACAAATCCCTCGTCCTGGACCTGATCATCAAACAGGGACCGGTCTCCCGCGCTGCAATCTCCAAAAGCACGGGGCTTAACCGGGCAACTGTCTCGACAATGGTCGCCGAACTCATCAAAGAATCATTCGTCTTTGAAATCGGCGAAGGCCAATCCAGCGGAGGGCGGAAGCCGGTCATGCTGTACTTTAACGAGCGGGCGGGCCATTCAATCGGCATCGACCTGGGCGTCAACTACCTGCTCGGGGTCCTGACCGACCTGAGCGGTGCAGTCATCGAGGAAATCAGTGTTTCCCTGGATGACCGTGATGTTGAGCAGGTGACCGGGAAACTGAAGGTCATGATCAAGGAACTGATGTCGCGGGCACCGGAAAGCCCATACAACGTGATCGGCATTGGGGTAGGGGTCCCGGGAATCGTTGACCGTGAAGGAAAGATCTTGTTTGCCCCGAACCTTGGATGGCGGGAAGTAGAGCTTAAGGAAATGCTTGAGTCGGAATTCGGGATTCCGGTGACTGTCGCAAACGAAGCCAACGCCGGAGCCAACGGCGAGCGCCTGTACGGCGCAGGCCGGCTATCTGCAGACCAAGTCTACGTCAGCATCGGTATCGGAATTGGAACCGGCATCGTCATCGGAGACGACCTTTACACCGGCACCTCGGGCATCGCAGGGGAAATGGGTCACTTTACTGTCGATGCCTTCGGGGAGCGCTGCCCGTGCGGAAACTACGGATGTTGGGAATTGTACGCATCCGAGAATGCGCTTTTGCGTGAAATTGAAGGAGCATTGGGAGAGCGGCTGGAGCTAGAGGGAATTCTGGAGCGGGCTAAGCGGGGAGACGAGGTTGTGCTCCGTGCGCTTCAAAAGATCGGACAGCATATCGGCATCGGCCTCATTTCCATTATTCACTCCCTCGATCCGGATACGGTAATCATCGGGAACCGCATGGCCCAGTTCGAGCCATGGATCGCGGAGCCGATACGGGGTGTGATCGAAGACCGCCTGGCACTGCATCATGACGCAGACGGCATGGTAAGATTTTCTGATCTTGGCAGGGACTCATGTGCTGTTGGAGCGGCTGCGTTTTCGATATCTGGGTTTTTGGTGAGACCGGGAATGCGGTGAGTGGATGATGCGAGTTACTACCAAAGGGTATCTGAGTGCCTACTAATTGAAACGGAGTTATTACGTATCCTTTACCATGGATATCATCATTAGGTAACGGGTCGCCTTTGTGAGAGGTTAATGAGAATACTTAGAATGACTTAGAGCAGCCTGCCGGGTTGCTTTTTCCATTTGTATGGTATTTGAATTTAAACCCAAGGCGCAGACAGAAGTACCATCGGAGGTATACTCATGGTGTATAGACTTCTTCCACCACTTGAACAAAGGCTTTCAGTGCAAAAGATTGGTACGCCTTTGCATTGGTGATCATGCCGATTTGCCATTTGAGGTCTGGTTCATGTAACGGGATTGTGGAAATATCAATAGCATTCAGTTTGTTTGCTAGAACCCGGGGGACTACAGAAATTCCCATGCCGGCTGACACCAATTCAAGAACCAAGTCCCACTGCGTGCTTTCCATTACGACTTGGGGAACGAATCCTGCTGCTTTACATGCGTTAACGACATGGCGATGCAGGGCAAATGATTTTTCAAAGAGGATGAACTTCTCATCTTGCAGTTCAAATAGCGAAATAGCTTTTCTATTGGATAAAGGGTGATTGGATGGCACACATACCACAAACTGATCCTCATAGATTTTCTTGATTTTCAGGTTAGGGTTCTGGACCGGCAACACGACGAAGGCCACATCAAGCTTTTCTTTTTCTACCAATCGTTCTGTCACTAAACCTCCCTTTTCCTCGATTTGAATGGTCACTCCCGGATAGCGCTCAGAGAACGCCCTCCAGACTGAAGGGAACAGGAATGTTCCGATGATCTGGGGCAGGCCGATGGAGAGGGTGCCGACCATGATTTCGGATAACTCGTTTAGTTTTAGTTGCATTTGCTGGATCACCGCTAGTTGGGATTTGCTGTATTGGTAGACGATCTCCCCGGCGTCCGTTAAAGATAATTGTTTTTTGTTCCGGTTAAATAAGACCAGCCCCAGTTCCTGTTCAAGGCGTTGGATCGTTTTGCTGATGGATGGCTGGGCGATAAAAAGTCGTTCCCCTGCTTTTGTGAAGCTTTTTTGCTCTGCCACTTCCCGAAATATATTGAGGTCTCTGGTACTAAGATTTTTGATGTCCACAATACTAACCTCTTTTCTGTATTCCAAATTGGAATACAACAGATGACAATGATGTATTTCACATTATATAACCTTCTGCTTACTATTGAAATATACAGAATAATTAGAGGGAGGTAATGAGATTGAGAAAGCTCCATGCATTATTGATTGGTTTCTTCTTTGTTTGCTACGCCCTAACGTTTTTGCCGAACTTCGGTGTATTTAACAAGTTGGAGTTTGTCGGATTCTTACCCCAATCACTGGCATGGGTTTTATTTTTGAACGCCATAAACACAGTGATCATCTTCATTGTGTACTTTAAGTTCTTCAAGCCCTTCTCTGAAAGGGCTTCCAAGGAGTTTGAGGATCTTGAAGAAGGGGAGGGAGCGAAATGAGTCAGGCTGCCATTACAATCATTGTCTTGGTGATCTTTTTGGCAATTCTCTTGTTGATCAGTAACTTCGCTTCGAAAGAGAATGCCGCGACCCCGAGTGACTTCTTCCTGGCGAATCGTGGTCTTGGAACAATTGTTATGACGATGACTACAGGGGCGAGCTACTTCAGTACATGGACATTATTAGGGGCCATCGGTTCACATTATCGGGACGGTGTCTGGTTTGCGGCATTTGCTGCCTGGGCAGTTGTCCATGCGTTGTTCATCTGGCTGTTTGGCTCGAGAATTTGGTATCTCGGCAGGAAACACAATTTCATTACTCCAGGCGACATGATGGAAAAGTATTTCAAGAGTCCTGGACTGCGGTTGCTGTTTGCGATTGTAGGAATTGTTGGGCTTGTCCCTTACATGCTGATCCAAATCACTGGGGGCGCTTTTGCGCTTAACAGCCTTACGGACAATGAGATTCCTTACTGGGTTGGCGTCATGATTATGGGTGCCTTTGTTGGAATCATCGTCACGCTTAGTGGGGGAAGGGAGCTGCCTGGTCAGATACATTCATGGGCTTCTTCTTCGGAACTGTATTGGTATTAATCACTGTCATATTTGTCAGCCGTTCTGGAGGCTTTGAGGCATTCAATAGTCTACAGGCAACTGCCCCCGATATTTTAGTGAATAAAGGAAACTTCTGGGGAATTGCTGAAACAGCGCTGGGGCTTGGATTCGGATTCTGGATCATGCCGCATATGTGGCAGAAGTTCTATTCTGCCAAGTCTCCGATGATTCTGGCCAAGACGTCGATTATCACGCCATTTTGGAATTCCTGGCTGATGGCACTCAGTGCGCTGTTTATCGGCATGCTTGCCCATACACCAGGACTGGTTCCGGGGCTGACAACGGAGACGAGCGACCGAATCATCCCGCTGTTCTTCTCCTCATATGCTCCGATTTTTGGATCTATTGTGATTGCAGCAGTCATCGCGGCAGGGATTTCTACTATTAACAGTGCTTTGCTCTCGTCAGCAAGTCTGTTGGTGAATGATTTGGTCGTCCGCTTCATGAAGAAGGAAGTCTCTCTGGCAAAAACAACATTCATTGCTAAAGCAACAGTACTATTTATGACACTTCTGATTATCGTAATTTCGTTCATTCCTGCAGCACAAGGATTCCTGGTTCCGGTTGCGGCATTGGGCTACGGTATAGTGTTGCAGTTAGTACCCGCAGCCTTAGGCCCTCTCTATTGGAGGCGCGGAACCAAGATGGGGGCGATTGCATCCATTATCGTTGGTGAGGCGGCATTGACGCTGATATACCTGTTCGGTTCTCCGCTTCCGCTCGGTCCCGCAACATCAGGGCTGTTCCTCGGCCTCCTGACCTTTGTCATCGTCAGCCTGGCTACACAAGATCAGGATGATACTGTGAAAAATGAATTCCATAGTGATTTGAAGAAAGTCTATTTCCCTGAATCAACGGAGGAAGAAGACTACCCAATAGAGAAAAAAGGAGTCGGTCCAGTTGGAAAAGAAACAACCATTTAAAGTCGCGGTCGTGCAGGCGGGATCCGTCGTGTTTGATAAAGAGAACTCAGTCAACAAGGCGGTAGAGTTGATTAAAGAAGCAGGGGAAAACGATGCGAAGATCATCTTGTTCCCCGAGGCATTCCTTTCGGCTTATCCGAGAGGCATGTCGTTCGGAACAAAAGTCGGAAGCCGGGATGCATATGGCAGAAGTGATTTCCAACGATATTCGGAAAGCTCGATCACTATCCCAGGTCCGGAAACCGATCAGATCGGAAAAGCGGCGAAAGAAGCTGGTGCATATGTCGTGATGGGTGTGATTGAGAAAGATCCGGAATACAGCGGGGGAACGCTATACTGCACCGTTGTCTTTATCGATCCGAGCGGAGAGGTGATCGGCAAGCACCGAAAGCTGAAACCGACCGGAACGGAGCGGCTTGTATGGGGGGAGGGAGACGGCAGCACGATGCCTGTCTTTGATACGCCATATGGCCGGATCGGCTCCCTTATCTGCTGGGAGAACTACATGCCGCTTGCGAGGATGGCCATGTATCAAAAGGGCGTACAGATCTATCTGGCCCCGACTGCTGACGGAAGAGATACCTGGTTCTCCACCATGCGGCACATCGCCTGTGAAGGCAGATGCTTTGTTCTATCCAGTAACCAGTACTCGACAAAGGACATGTACCCGGAAGATATCGTAGAAAGAGAACTTGGTGAATTCGACCACGAAATGACACGCGGCGGCAGTTGCATCGTGGATCCATTGGGAGAATTCATCGTTGAGCCGGTGATTGGGAAAGAAGATATTCTGTATGCAGACATCGACCTGTCCAAAATCACCGAAGCTCAGTTTGACTTTGATGTAGTCGGACATTACTCTAGGCCGGATGTATTCAAGTTTGAGGTGAATGAGGAAGCGTTGAAGTGAGGAAGTAGGTAATCCCCGGGAGGAAGGGTTG